>DATBDL010000371.1:0-22802 GCA_036269975.1 Pseudonocardiaceae bacterium
GCGACGTTGAGCCGGCCGCCGACGAACCACTTCGCGAACGGCGCGTTCGACCAGTCCAGCACCTGGCTCCAGCGGGTGTCCCAGTGCAGGTGATCGGCCTGCGCGGCCCAGAACGCGTCCCGGTCGTCTTCGGCGTCCGCGTAGAGCTGCGCTGTCGCGTTGGCTTGGGCTGCGAACTCCTCACTCGGCGGGAAGGTCCTGCTCTCGGTGAGCAGGTTGTCCAGGGCAGCGCCCTGGCCCGACGGTTCGGTCATGGTGCCTGACCTCCTGAATACTCTGACGACCGCTGACCATTCCGTGCGGCGCGGCTGCCTGCGACGTTAGTGCCATCCGAGGCGCCGCGACAGTGGCGGGCGCCATCTGGTCCAGACCAATAATGGCCGTGCCGCCGCCCAAGCGGTGGGCGGCGGCACGGCTGCGATGCTCAGTACGGCCAAACCGGCAGCACAACCCGCTTCCAGGTCGCGTTGATCACGCCGGCCGCCGACGCGTAGAACGCGGCGATCGCGGTGAGGATGCCGATGTAGCCGCCGATCTTGAGGAGCGCGTCGGAACTCGCCAGGTTGCCGATGCCCAGGAAGACGAAGGCCAGGGTCAACAGGACGAACACGAGCAGTACGGCACCACTGACGCGCATCGCCGCCACCGTCAGGTACGCGGTGATGATCGCGAACATCAGCAGGAACATCCCGGCCGCGGTGTTCACGTGCGAGCCGGCGTCCTTCGCGAAGAACCAGTTGAAGAACGCGAAGGCCAGCCAGAACGCGCCGTAGGTGGAGAACGCCGTGGTACCGAAGGTGTTGCCCCTGCGGTATTCGAGCATGCCGGCCAGCAGTTGGCCGAGGCCGCCGTAGAACAGCGCGAGCGGCAGGACGGCGGCGACGACGCCCGCGTCCACGAACTTGGCGTTGACGAAACTCAGCACCAGCGTTGTCGCCGCGAACCCGGCGAGACCGAGCGGGGCTGGATCGGCCGTGACCGATGCGGTCGCGGTATCTGCGGCGGCTGCTTTGCGGGTCTCGGTGGTGGCCATGACGCGCCTCTCCCTCGTGGGCCGCCCGAGGTCCATATGGCGTCGGGACGGCATCGTCCTTGACGGTTGTCAAACGTTGAACCGACACCAACTGAGTTACGCCGGTGTGATGACAAGCACAACGGGGCGCATCCACGGTGTCGACCAGCGTTCGTTATGCGTCGCCGAATGGATCACTCGAATGGGTTAGTAGGTCACATTCGCAGCTCGGAGGCATCGTCTGGGTGGTTATCGGGCCGTGACCGTCCGGCCGGTTACCGTCTCTGCCGTGACCCCAGACCCGCTCCGTCCCCTGCTCGATCTGCCGGGCATTCCGGACGCGGTGGCCGCGGCCAGGGACGCGGTCGCCGAGGTACACCGACACCCCGCGAACCGGAGGGGCTGGCCGGCCACGGCCGCCGAGGCATCCGTCCGCGCCGCACGGGCGTCCGCCGCACTGTCCGACGGAGCCACCGACATCCCGGCGGACGGCGCCGTCACCGACCCGGTCCTGGCCGGCGCGCTACGGGTGGCCGAGGCGATCGGGCCGCTGCTGGCCACCTGGCAGCGGGCCCCGCTACAGGCACTGGCCCGCCTGCACCTGCTGGCCGCCGCCGACCTGCCATCGGCGGAACTGGGCCGTCCTCGGGCCACGCCCGGCGTCACGGGACGTCTGGACCTGCTGGCCGGCCTGGTCGCCGGCGGCTCGGCGGCGCCGGCGCCGGTACTGGCGGCCGTCGTCCACGGCGAACTGCTCACGCTGGCCCCGTTCGGCACGGCCGACGGCGTCGTGGCGCGTGCGGCGGCCCGCCTCACGTTGATCGCCACCGGTCTCGACCCGAAGGGCCTGATCGTCCCCGAGGTCGCCTACCTGCGCCGTCGGGACGAGTACACGGCAACGGCCGCCGCCTTCGCCACCGGCGAACCGAAAGGTGTGGCCGCGTGGCTGACCTTCTGTTGCGATGCCGTCACGGCCGGCGCCCGCGAGGCCACGAGCATCGCCGACGCGGCAGTGCCCCAGCCGTGACCCAGCCGTGCCGCGTCGTGTTCGGTACCCGCCCTAATGCGGTTTTCGATCGCCCGGTCGACCGGGCATCCTGGACGCATGGCCGAGGATCTCGTGGTGCTCCCGTCGCTGGTGATACCAGCGGCGGAGTTGCGCGAGCGCTTCTCCCGTTCCGGCGGTCCCGGTGGCCAGGGCGTGAACACCGCCGACTCCCGTGTCGAGCTCTCGTTCGACCTGGCATCGTCCGACGCGGTGCCATCCGAACTGCGTGATCGGGCCGTTGCCCGGCTGTCGAACCGGCTGGTGGACGGCGTGCTGACGGTGGCCGCCAGCGAGCACCGCAACCAGCTCGCCAACCGGCAGGCCGCCAGGGTCCGGCTGGCCACGCTGCTGCGTACCGCGCTACGACCCCCGCCGCCGATGCGGCGGGCCACCAAGCCGAGCCGCGGCTCCGTGGAGCGGCGACTGGCGGCCAAACGCCGGCGAAGCGACGTGAAGCGGGGCCGACGCCCCGACCGGGACGACTGACCGCGCGACATGTGGAGCCGATGCCCCGACCAGGACGACCTCGGCCGCCGTGGCGAAATCGACCGGCCGCCCCGCGACATGCCACGGACGGGTGCATTCCGATGCGCCCGTGGCCGGGCCGACCAGGGTGGGACGCGTGTCCGTTCCCCACCTGGAGGTCCGCGCCATGCTCAGGTCCTGGCTCACCGCCGTCGTGCTCTCTGGTGCCTCGCTGCTGTTCGGCGGCCACACGGCAGCCGCCCAGCAAGTGTGTGACTCGGCATCACTCGGCGGTGGCGAGGCGTGCTTCTACTCGGGCCAGCACTTCACCGGCACCGAGTTCGACCTCAGCATCCCGCTGGACCAGCAGCTCCCGGTGCTCGCCAACGGCAACTGCACCGACCTGCCGACCGGCATCGGCCTCGCCGGCTCGGTGACCAACACCAGCGGCGACACGCTCTACGTGCTGCCGGTGAGCTGCCCGGACTCGCACGCCGGTGTCACGCCGTCCGCGATCGTCGTGCCGCGCTACAGCGGCAACATCCACGCGTTGGCGAACACGACGGGAACACACTCCGTGCGGATGTGCGCCCCCGGTCTCGTGCTCGACCCGCTCACGCTGAGCTGCGCGTTCCCGCACTGAGCCCGAGCGTCCCGCTGACCTGGGCCGGAGTCCCGTTCGGCGTGATCGGTCGCAGTGCGTTCGTGCCGCTGCCCACCCACGCCGAACCGGACATCCGTGTGTATCGACGATGTCGCTCGGACCTCTCGACAACTTCCGCGCGGCAGAGTTGAAGGGCTGGACCATCCGTGCTCGCGGACGGTGCAACCCTTCAACCGCAGCTCGTCAGCGTTGGTATTCGCCGTAGTCGTCGTTGTCCGACCGGCCGTTCATGGACTCGTTGCCCGACAGCTCTCGCCGCAGGGCATCGACGTCAATGCCGGGAGTGTGATATTTGAGCTCCCGGGCCACCTTTGTCTGCTTGGCCTTGGCTCGGCCGCGCCCCATGGCTCGACCCCCTCATACACGGAGAGACGGGGCGGCCGGGGGATCGGCGGCCCCGCTGTCTCGACAACTGTTTCCTGATAACTACCGTACCGTGCCGATGGGGTTTGATGCGACGTGGTCGCGACGTTGCACCGCGCGTGGCGGCGTGACGTACCTATCGCGTCCGGACGTGACACCATGCGTACGTGCCTCGACCGTTCGTCTGCTACCTGCGGGTGTACGAGCCGTTGTCGGCGTTTGACGCACCGTTGGCGACTCGACTGGCCGAACGGGCGGATTCGCACGCCTTGTCCCGTTCAGCCGTGGGCGAACGCGAGCAGGGACTGTGGCTTAGGTCACAGTTGAGCCGCCCAGTCAGGTTGTTGCCCGGTGAACTCGCCGACGGCCGTGCGGCGCCCAACGCCCCGCTCGACATCCTGACCCTCCAAACGGCGGAAGTGCCGGCCAGCGAAACGGCGACGGTCGGCCCAGGCCCGCTGCTCTGTCCGCTGGACCTGCGCCCCCGTGCGGCCGCCGCCCTGGTCGGGTTCCTGGCCACCACCGGCGTCGTGCTGCGCCAGGCCGTGCTGTCGACGGACGCCGAGAAGGCCCGCGGCCACGCCACCGACGTGATGTCGGCGGCCGGCGCGGCGGCCGTGCACGTGATCTCGTCGACGTGGACCGTGCCGCTGCCCTGGTTCGCACTGGTCGAACCAGGTGACCGGCACATCGTGCTCGGCGGCGGTGACGACGGCGCGGTCCGCGAGGTCTACTGGCGTACCGCGATGGCCGACGCCCGCCACAGGATCGCCCGCGCCTACTCGGTCACCAAGGAGAACCTCGGCGACGACGGTCCCGCCGTAGTGCTGCGCAACACC
Organism: Pseudonocardiaceae bacterium; assembly: GCA_036269975.1. Lineage (GTDB taxonomy): Bacteria > Actinomycetota > Actinomycetes > Mycobacteriales > Pseudonocardiaceae > DATEPR01. Next base: position 4,392 of record DATBDL010000371.1, read on the forward strand.
GGCCGGTGGTTGGAGCAGTTCCACCCGCACTCCGCGGTCGAGTTGGACTACGGCGGCCTGGTGCAGCTCATCACGGACGAGGCCCTGCTGGAGGACTCGTCGGCACTGGACGTGCAGGCGATCCTCGACGCGATGGAGTCCGGCGACACCGACGAGCTCAATGCTCGTTACGAGAAGGTCCGCGAGTTCTGGGCGAAACTGGCCGCGAAGGAGCGGTTCAACTAGTCGACTCGTCGGATCGAGGCGTGCGCTGGGCGGCCAGCAGGTCGTCCACCGAAGCGGTGCCCTGCCGGTAGCGGCCGGCGATCTCCTCGTTCAACAGGTCCATCACGACCTGCACCTGCCGACGCCGCGCGGAGACCGAGGACTCCTCGCCGAGGTACGTGTTCAGGGCGTGGTCGAGCGTGTCGTCGGCCAGCGAGCACACGTCGGAGAGGTCCACGTCGGACACCAGTGCCTCGACATGCCGCCGATGCGCCTCGGCCCGCGACGGCTCCAACGTGGTGTAGCGGCCAGAGCCGGTGGCCGGCCCGAGCGCGTTGGCCGACAGGATCGCGGCGAGCTGATCGACGACGGCCGTGCTGTCACCGGTGGCACGCCGCTTCTGCTCGGCCCGCACGATGTCGATCCGGCCGTGCAGGAGCCGGCGGAGGTAGGACAGGTCGGTCTCCTCCTGGGCCGCCTCGTCACGCAGCGCCCGCACCTCGACCAGGGAAAGTTGGTCGACACCTTCGGTGTACGCCGGGTCGAGCACGCGGTCGATACGACGGCGGCCTCCCGGACGGACCTCGATCACACCCCCATCCTGCGGTACGGCACGGCGAACCGCCAACACCTCCTTGTCCACTTGTTGCCTGTTCTCAACCATCGTGTCAATTACCTGATTTGGCGGACCGGAAGTTATCCACAGATTCGGAAGTTATCCACACCCCGCCGATACCCGCTCGACCACCCACCCAAGATCGACTACGCTGGAAATTGGGGGGATCCCCGCGGGCCATGGTCCGTTTTGCTGACCTGATGGGCTGACTGGCTGAGGGCCTGGCGGGGGGCGGGGCGGCTGATCGGCCTGGCGGCCCGCGCGTCTGGAGTCGGTCTCGGGTTGACGGTCTCGGGTTGACGGTTCCTTCGGGCTGACAGTCGCGTCTCTGGCTCGCGCCGGCCTGTCCGCGTGGCAATGGCTGTCAGCGGGACTTCACCCCGAGAAGTTCCCGCACCTCAGCCACCGGCATCGCCGGCCGCTGGCTGATCTTCGCCAGCCCGGCCGCCCTCGCCACCAGTTGCTGGTTGCTCTTCACCCGTTCTCCCCGCGCGAACGAGACCGTGTCCTCCATACCCACGCGCAGGTGGCCGCCCGCCGACAGCGACGCCAGCATCACCGGCAGGCTCGACCGTCCGATGCCGGTTGCCGAGAACGTCGCTCCGTCCGGGATCAACCGCAGCGCCGCCACCAGCGTCTCGACGTCGCCCGGCATTCCGCCCGGTACGCCCATCACCAGGTCGACGTGCACATGACCGCCGGCCGGCAGTCCGTGTTCGTCCAGCAGACGGCGCAGCGTCGCCAGTTGGCCGATGTCGAAGATCTCGTACTCCGGCACGATGCCGCGTTCCCGCATCCGCTTGTGCAGTTCGACCACGAACTCCCACCGGTTGAGGAAGACGTCGTCGCCGAAGTTGACCGTGCCCATCGTGCAGGACGCGGAGTCGGGCAGGGCGTCCAGCACTCGCAGCCGGTCCGCTTCCGGGTCGGTCACCGCGCCGCCGGTGGAGAGCTGCACGATCAGGTTGGTCTGCTCGCGTAGCGCCGCGACCGTGTCCGTCAACCTGCCGAGATCCAGGGTCGGCTCGGTGTCGTCACCACGGATGTGCACGTGGATCATGGCCGCGCCGACCAGTTCGCAGTCCTTCGCGGTACTGACCAGCTCAGCCAGGGTCACCGGCAGATTGGGCACGTCGGCCTTGGCGTGTTCGGCGCCGGTGGGCGCCACCGTGATGAGAGTGCCGTTGGGCATGCCCGCGATCCTGGCACACCCCCGGTCGAACGGTCAGCGCACAGCCGGGCAGCGACGCCGAAGGTCAGCCACGCAGGCGAGCCGCCGCGTCCCGCCCAGGTGCCGGCTGGTCCGCCGCCACCGAATCCGGATCGACAGCAGCCTGAACGACATGATCCCCGTCACCCGCGAGCAGTTCCACGTCCACCGCCGCCGACCGCTTCAACAGCGCCAGTGCCACCGATCCCAACTCGTGGTGCCGCACCACCGACCCGACCCGGCCGACCACGCGCTCGCCCAGCCGCACCGGCTCGCCGGTCAGCGGCAGCACCTCGGGTGAACCGTCCAGGTGCAGCAGGACCATCCGGCGCGGCGGGCGGCCGATGTTGGCCACCTTCGCCACCGTCTCCTGGCCCCGGTAGCAGCCCTTGTTCAGGTGTACCGCCGGTTCGATCCAGTTCACCTCGTGCGGAATCGTGCGCTCGTCGGTGTCGATGCCCAGCCTCGGCCGCAGCGACTCCACGCGCAGTGCTTCGAACGCCCAGCTACCGGCCGGCCGCGCGCCGCCGTCGACGAGTCGTCGCCAGTGCGCGACCAACCGGTCTCTCGGCACCAGCAGGTCCACGGCGTGCCGGCCGGGCCACGGCATCCGCCGCGCGAAACCGCCACCGTCCAGCGGCACGAGCCGGTAGTCCGGCACCTCGACGCCCAGCAGTGCCGCCGCGTCCGGACCGAGCACGGTCAGCACCGCGAACTCGTCCGTCGCGTCGCGTGGTTCGACCTTCGACCAGAAGACCATCTTGGTCAGGTAGTCCAGCAGCGCTGCTGTCCGCCCGGCCTCGCCGTCCAGCCACACCGTGTCCTCGTGGTGCCCGACGACGACGTGGTGCTCCACGTGGCCCTGCGCGTCCAGCACCAGCGCCTCCGTGCCGGCACCGTCGGGCAGCTCGCTGACGTGTTGCGACAACAACGCGTGCAGCCACGTCAGCCGGTCGGCTCCCGGCACGGCCAGCACACCGCGGTGTGACCGGTCGACCACCGCGACCGAACGCACCGCCGCCCGCTGCTCGCCGTACGGATCGCCGTAGTGCCAGGCCACACCGGCATCCGACACGTCGTCCTCCGGTGCCGCGACGGCACCGTGGACCTCCAGCAGTGGCGAGCTCATGAACTCTCCTGTTCGGCAAGGCACTCCCGGCACGTGCCGGACAACGCGAGATGGTTCGCATCCAGTACGAACCCGCACTGGGCCCGCAACCTTCCCGCCACCTCGTCCAGCAGCTCGTTCGGCTGCTCGGTGACCCGGCCGCAGCGGTGGCACACGAGATGGAGATGCTCGTGCGCCTGTGCCGAGTAGACCGGCGCGCCGTGCCCGAGGTGGGTGTGCCGGACCAGGGCGAGGCTCTCCAGGAGATCCAGCGTCCGGTAGATCGTGGTGATGTTGACCGTCGGTGTCGTCCGCTGCACCTGCTGGCAGACCTGTTCCGGGGTGGCGTGCTGCAACGCGCGCACCGCGTCGAGTACCAGGTGGCGCTGCGGCGTCATCCGCAGCCCACGTTCGTGCAGTGTCGCCCGCAACGCGAGCTGTTCCCGAGCGCCGGTCTCGTCGGTCACGCCGTCGAGTCTAGGCCGCGCCGGCGCCTGTCGAGGGGTCGGTGCGTAGGGTGCTGGACATGCGTGTACTGGCGATGCTCGACGGAACCCTGGCCGACCCGGATCAGCCGCAGATCCGCGTGGACGATCTAGGTCTCGTCCGCGGCGACGGCATATTCGAGACGATCCTGGTGCACGCCGGCAAGCCCCGCGAGATGGGTCCCCACCTGGACCGGCTGGCCCGCTCGGCCGCCATGCTCGACCTGCCGGCGCCGGATCGGGCCGCCTGGGAGCGCTGCGCCCAACTGGTGCTGGACAACTGGACCGGCGGCGACGAGCTGGCCCTGAAGTTGGTCTACACCAGGGGACTCGACGGCGGCGACGGCACGCCCACCGGTTTCGCGCTCGGCATGGACATCTCGCCGGCCGTGCTGCGCCAGCGCGCCGAAGGCGTCGGCGTGATCACGTTGGAGCGCGGCATCGAGCACGGTGCGGCGGAACGCGCGCCATGGCTGCTGCTCGGCGCGAAAGCCCTGTCCTACGCGGTGAACATGGCCGCACTGCGCGAAGCCAGCCGGCGCGGCGCGGACGAGGTGATCTTCACCGAAGCCGGTGACTCGGTCCTGGAGGGCCCGACGTCCACGGTGGTCGCCGCGGACGGCCGCACCCTGCGCACGCCGCCCAGCACCCTCGGCATCCTGCCCGGCACCACGCAGTACGCGCTGTTCCGCGCGGCGGAGCGGGTCGGCTGGTCGATCAAGGTGGAGCCGATCCAGTTGTCCGAGCTGCGTCGCGCGGACGTCGTGGTGCTGGCGTCGTCGGTCCGCAAGATCACCCGCGTACACACCCTGGACGGCGCGACCCTGACCGAGACGCCCGGCCTGCACGCGGAACTCCTTGCCCTGTACGAGTCCGAGTACTAGTCCGCCGCTGCCACCGACCGCACCTGCAGTGATCAAGCAACCCCTGGTCGACCCCTCCGTTCGGGTCATCCCGGCATGTTGGGGTTCCTGCTCTATCGGGTTGGGTGGTTCGAGGGCGTGAACTTGATCGTCGTGCCTGGCCGTGCCTGTGCCAGTGCTGGCAACGACTCTCGCGGTACGACTCCGATTACCGGGTAGCCGCCGGTTGTCGGATGGTCGGCCAGGAACACGACCGGCCGTCCGCCCGCCGGTACCTGCACCGCTCCGGTGACCACCGGTTCGCTCGGCAACTCCGTGCCGTCGAACTCGGGCGCACGCGACAGCGCCGGTCCGGTCAGGCGCAGGCCGACCCGGTTGCTGTCCGATGACACCTGCCACTGACCTTCGGTCAACTGTCGTGCCGGGGCTTCGAACCAGTCGTCCCGTGGGCCCAACAGCACCGGCACCCGGATCTCCGCCGGCACCGGCCTCGGCCCGAGTACGTCGACGCCGGCCGGGCTTCCGATCGACTGCCCCAGTGGCAGCACGTCGCCGACTTTTAGTGGTGGCGGGCCGATTCCGGACAGTACGTCCGTCGACCTGCTGCCCAACTCGACCGTTACCGCGACGCCGCCGGCGAAACCCAGATAGCCGCGCAGTCCGGTTTCCGGCGTGCCGATGGCCAGCACGTGGCCGTCGGCAAGGTGGATCGGCGTGTGTGAGTCGCGGGCTCTGCCGTTCACCGTCACGGGCGTCGCGGGGCCGGTCACCGCGACCACGCACGAGCAGTCGGCCCGCAACCTCAGCCCGCCGAACAACACCTCGATGCCGGCGCTGTCCTCCTCGTTTCCCACCAGTCGGTTGGCCAGTCGTAGTGCCGGCGCGTCCAGCGCTCCGGACGGTGGCACGCCCAGATGGCCGTTGCCTGGCCGTCCCAGGTCCTGAACCAGTGCCAACGGTCCGGTTTCCAGCACCGTCACCGTCCTGACAAGACTCATCGAACCGCCTCGAACCGGACCAGGTCGCCCGGCACCAGCAGCGCCGGCGGGTCGCGGTGCGGGTCGAACAACGCCAACCCGGTTCGCCCGATCAGCCGCCAGCCGCCGGGGGATGATCTTGGATAGACCCCGGTGAACTCGCCCGCGATGCCCACCGATCCCGGTGGCACCCTCGTCCTCGGCTGGTCCAGCCTCGGCTGCACCAACGGCTCTGGCAGCCCGACCAGATAGCCGAAGCCGGGCGCGAAACCGGTGAACGCCACCGAGTACTCCGCTCCGGAATGCGACGCCACCATGTCCGCCGGCGTCATGCCGGCCGTCGTTGCCACCAGGTCCACATCGGGCCCGTCGTAGCGCACCGGAATCCGGACCTCGCGCGCTGTCCGCCGTGGTGGCCCACTCAGATCAGCCGACGCCAGCACGTCCCGCAGTGTTGCCAGGTTGCCGCCCGGCGTTACCGACGCCAGCACGGTTCGCGCCGCCGGCACCAGTTCCACCAGGTCGGGCAGGTCACCGCGATCCGCCGCCGCCGCCAGCGCGGCACGCACCGCGTCGACCTCGTCCAGCGAGCCCACCTCGATGAGCACCGCATCGGTCCCGCAGCGCCGCAGCCTCACCGGCCCAGCGTAAATCACGTAGTTCAGGTCAGGCGTCCAGCGACGCCAGCGCCTCGCGCACCTGCCCCTGCGCGCCGGCCAACGCGACCGCGGCCATCGGGGTGTCCACACCGGACAGCAGTTGCACCAGGGCCACCTTCAGGTCGCCGTCCGCCGCCGCGAGTGCTTCCGCGCAGTCCTGCGGCCCGGCGCCGGTCGCCTCCTGCAGGATGCGCAGGGTCCGCCCGCGGAGCTTTGCGTTGGTGGCCCGCATGCTGACCATCAGGTTCGAGTACGTCCGGCCGAACCGCACCATCACGGCCGTTGAGAACGCCGTCAGCACCAGTTTCTGCGCCGTGCCCGCCTTCATCCTCGTCGACCCGGCGATCACCTCGGGGCCGGTGTTCACCGCGATCGCGACGTCCACCTCGGCATTGGCGGGGGCGCCCGGATTCGCGGAGACCAGGCCGGTCCGCGCGCCGGCACGACGGGCCGCGAGCACGGCGCCCACCACGTAGGGGGTGCGGCCGGACGCGGTGAGCCCGATCACCACGTCGCCCTGGGCGGCGTGCTGCTGCATCTCCAGCGCGCCGGCCAGCGCGTCGTCCTCAGCGTTCTCCACCGCGGTGATCAGCGCGCCGACGCCACCGGCGTGGTGTGCCACGAACCAGTCGGCCGGGATGTTGAACGTGGGCACCAGTTCCGCCGCGTCCAGCACGGCGAGCCGGCCGGACGTGCCGGCGCCCACGTAGTGCACGCGGTGGCCGGCGCGCAGCGCGTCGACCGAGAAGTCGACGAGTTTGGCCAGGTCGGGCAGCACGGCGGCGACCGCGTCGGGCACCGTGGCGTCCTCGGTGTTGATCTCGCGGAGGATCTCCACCGTGGAGAGCAGGTCTATGTCGGCCGTGTCCGGGTTCCGCAGTTCAGTCGGCGAGTCGACCTGCACCGTGTCCTGCGATGTACCGGACATCACTCACCGCTTTCCCTGGACTTTCGCCGGCCGTCCGGCCGGACGTCCAGCCGATGCGACCCGACGGCCGAATAGGTGGTGTCCAGCGCCGCGAGCACGCTGTCCCGGTGCCGCTGGGCGACGCCGATGAACACGCAATCGATCACGGTGAGCTGGGCGATCCGACTGGCCGTCGCCCCGGACCTGAAGGTGGTCTCGCGCGCTGCCGTAGTGAGTACGAAATCGGCCACCTCCGCGATGGGGGACCGGGGAAAGTTCGTGATGGCGACCGTGGTGGCGCCTCGGTCGCTCGCCTCGCGCAGCGCCTCGACGGTGTCCGTGGTCGCGCCGGTGTGCGAGATGCCGACGGCGACATCGCCCCTGGCCAGCACGGCTGCCGATGTCAGCATGATGTGCGTGTCGTTCCACGCGAAACACACCCTGCCGATCCGGTGCAGCTTCTGTTGCAGGTCCATGGCGACGAACGCGCTGGCCCCGACGCCGTAGACGTCCACCCGCGCCGCGCCGGCGATGGCTTCGACCACCTGCCGCAGCGCCGCGACGTCCAGTTGCTCCGCGGTCTCCTCGACCGCGCGTGCGTCCGCGAACGCCACCTTGCCGACCACCTGGGCCAGGTCGTCGCTGGGGTCGATGTCACCGCCCATGTCGCGGTCCGAGCGGGCCTCGGCGCGTGCGGTGTCCGCGGCGAGCGCGATCCGCAGTTCCGGATAGCCGCTGACGCCGACGGCCTTGCAGAACCGGGTCACCGTCGTCTCGCTGGTGCCGGCCGATTCCGCGACCTCGGTGATGCTGCGCCGGGCGACGCCGCCCGGATCCTCCAGGACCACGTGCGCGACCCGCTGCTCCGCCTTGGCGAGACCGGGCAGCAGCGAGCGGATACGAACCAGCGGGCTCGCCTCGACCGGAGTTGATGTGGCCACGTGGGAAACTTACTAACCGTCCCATGTTTGGTCAACGCGTGAGTGGTTCAGCGCAATCCAAACGTGTCACTGAACGGGACGAATGGCTTACGGCAGGACCTGGACCGCCATGCCGGGCTGGAGCGTCGCGAAGAACTCGGCGGCGACGTCCGGCGCCAGGTGCACGCAGCCGTGCGACGTCGCGTCGAGGCTGCCCGCGTGGAAGGCGATGCCGCCGGCGGCGAAGAACACCGCGTCCGGCATCGGCTCGTGGTACTCGTGGCTGACCCAGTGTTCCGCCTTCCACGACACGCGGAACAGCCCGGTCGGGGTCGCGTACGCGCCGACGCCGTACCCGATCGACACCGGCCCGACCGCGTCCTGGCCGGGCACCCGCAGCCATGCCTGTGCGCTGGACAGCCGCACGCACGCCACCACGTCGGGATCACACGGCGGCGGTTGCGGTGCCGGCGTGGTCGTCGTCGGGGCGGCGGCCGGGACCGCCAGCGCCACGCGTTCCGGTGTGGTGGCCGGCTGGCTGCGCTGGGCTGTCTGCCGCGCGCAGCCACCCACTACCAGCGCGAGGGCCAACGCCAGGCCGAGCCCGACGACCGTGATCGTGATTCGGCGCACTGTGCGACTCCCCTTCTCGTCGTCGTTTCTCACGACGGCCGGTGCGGGGGAGTTGCACGTGAGTGGTCAGTGGTTCGTCAACACCCAGTTCACGTCGGTGAACGCGTGCTGGTTCCGGTCACCGTCGAACAGCGTGCCCTGCTGGTCAGCGACCCGGACTCCGGCCACGTTCACGCCGCGGCCGGTGTATGCGGGGTCGGTCACATACCGCCAGCGCACGTACAGCGGCCCCGAACTGGCCGGGAGTCGGGCGCTGACCCGCCACCAGGCCCGCGACCCGCCGGACAGCGTGCTCACCTGGCCGACCGGCGCACCGGTGCCGGTCGCGGTGACGGGCACGTTCGTCCAGGTCACGCCGTCCGGACTGGACTGCAACGTCACGAGGTCGAAGCTCGGCTCGGTGTCCACGAACGTGTCGTAGGAGACCGTGACCGGCGTGCCGCGTGTGGTGATGACGGGCGTGGTCAGCGTGGCCGTGGTGGCGTCGCTGATCCCGGAGTACCAGGACGACTGGCCGTTCGGCGCCCGTACCGCCATCGCGTTGGCCAGCCCGTCGGCAACCGCACGGCGCGCCGGGTTGGTGGAGCCCCAGTTGCGGGTCGGGTGCACACGGTTGCTGAACTGCAGCGCGATCGAACGGGAGACCGGGTCGATCACGATCGTGGTGCCGGTGAACCCGGTGTGGCCCGCTGTCCGGGTGCTGTCCAGTCGGCCCATGTACCAGCGCTGGTCGAGTTCGAAGCCGAGACCGTGCGAGTCGCCGGGGAATGCCTGGTTGTAGTTCGTCAGCATCTGGGTGACCGACTGCTCGGACAGGATGCGGTGTCCCGCGTACGTGCCGCCGTTGAGAATCGCCTGCGCCAGGACCGCGATGTCGTCCACGGTGGAGAACACCCCGGCGTGCCCGGCGACTCCGCCCAGCGCCCACGCGTTCTCGTCGTGCACCTGCCCCCACACCAGACCGCGTTGCGGCTCGCCGGGGCCCACCTCGTACTCCTCGGCGGCGATCCTCGGCCTCAGCGAGGCCGGCGGGTTGTACATCGTGTCACGCATGCCAAGCGGCTTCGTGATTCCGTTGCGTACCAACACATCCAGCGTCTGCCCGGTGATCTGCCGCAACACGAGCTGCAACGTCATCATGTTCATGTCCGAGTAGAGGTACGTCGAACCGGGCGCGAACTGCGGCGCCACGTCGAGGATCGCGTCGATCCGCGACGGCATGTCCGGGTACTGCCACAGCGCCGGGGTCGGATCGGCCGGGAGCCCGGACGTGTGGGTCATGAGCTGCTCGATCGTGATCGAGCCCTTGCCGTTGGTGGCGAACTGCGGCAGGTAGCTGGCGACCGTCGCGTTGACGTCGAGCCTGCCGGCCTGGATCTGCTGCATCGCCACGATGCACGTGAACAGCTTGGACAGCGAAGCGAGATCGAAGATCGTGTTGGTACGCATCGGAATCTGCTGTGCCGCCGGCAGCGGGTCGCCCTGCTGGTCGGCGTAGCGCAGCGCGTCACCCGACGCGTCCTTCGCCACGACGACCCCGTCGTGCGCGAGCAGCGTCACCTGACCGGAATACATCGGATGACCGGTGGTCGGATCGTTCTGCGTCCAGCCGTTCACCTGTGCCAGCGCCGCGTCGATCGGCCCCGGATCGAGGCCGGCCTCCTGCGGGGTGCCGTTCCGCAACGTCGTCCACGCCGGCGCGTAGCCCTGTTGTGGCTGGTCGAACCGGCCCTGCTGCCAGTTCTGGCCGGCGCTCGCGGCCGGGGACGTGACACTCACCGCGGCGACCAGGATCGCGCTGGTGATGGCGACACTGCGAATGGACATGGCCACCTCATCATTCCGACATTGTGGTGCGCGGTCAGCGATACAGCAGGAACGGGATGCGCCGCTGGCGAAAGGCGGTCAGCTCGGCCTGCCAGGCCCCGACCACGTCGGCGGCGGACGCGCCCGCGTCGATCATGGTGCGCAGCCGGGCAGAGCCGGTCAGGTCGTCGACGTAGTCGTCCGGCCGCCAGCCGAAAATGTTGGGGTACAAGCGTTTCGCTGTGACGAGCATGGTGACGGCGGTGCGGATCGGGTCGACGGCGGCCCGGTCGGTCAGGTGCGCCTGCACCCCGCCACACGTCTGGTTGACGAACTTGTCGAACGTCGGCACGTAGTAGTTCTCGCGGAACCGCACGCCGGGCAGGTCGGCGGCGTTCAGCGCGTCGGCCCAACGCCAGTCGATGCCGGGCGCGCCGATCAGCTCGAACGGCCGCGTCGTGCCACGGCCCTCGGACAGCAACGTCCCCTCGAACATGCAGGTACCCGGATAGAGCAGCGCGGTGTCCGGTGTCGGCATGTTCGGGCTCGGCAGCACCCATTGCAGCCCGGTGTCCGCGAACAGTGTGTCCCGCCGCCAGTTCCGCATGGCGACGACGTCCAGACTGGACAGTCGCCTGCCCCAGGTGCCGTCGCTGGGCAGGAACAACGCGTCGAACATCCGCGCCAACTCGCCGGCGGTCATCCCCGGCTGCTGCACGATCGGTTTCAGCCCGACCAGCGTGGCGAACGCCGGATCGAGCATCGGCCCGTACGCCTGGCCGCCGATCGGATTCGGCCGGTCCAGCACGACGAACGCCGCCCCGGTCTGGACCGCGGCCAGCATGGCCACGTACATGGTCCACGTGTAGGTGTAGAAGCGGGCACCGCCGCCGGCGATGTCGAACAGCACCGTGTCGACGCCCGCCTTGCGGTACATCGCGGCGAGCTGGTCCGCGGTGACGTTGTAGGCGTCGTAGACCGGGATGCCGGTGCGTGGGTCGGTGTAGTCGCCGGTCGAGCCGCCGGCCTGCGCGGTACCGCGGAAACCGTGTTCCGGCCCGAAGACCGCCAGCGGCCGCACGTCGGCGGCGACCAGGTCGTCCACGATGTGCGTGAGGTCGCGCAGCACGCCGGTCGGGTTGGTCAGTACGCCGAGTTTGCGACCCCGCAGGGACTGCCAGCGTTGCGCCGCGAGGACATCGGCGCCGGTCAGAACGCCTTTGGTACTGGCGTCAGCCGCGGTGGCGTCGGCTGTGCTCGCGTCAGCCGTGCTCGCGTCGGCCGGCGTTGCCGAACCCAACACGATGGCGGGCGCGACCCCAGCGGCGGCCGCGAGGAAACCACGTCGATCCAGCCCTGCCATGAGCCGCTCCCGGTGGAAACTTAACCAATACCCCCACAGTCTTGGTAAGTTACTCACGTAAGCAGGCCGGGTCAACGCGATCGCGCTCGACGGTTTTGACAATCGGACCCACACAACGCGGCGGCGCCCACCGGCCCGAAGGCCCGTGAGCGCCGCCCGCCCGCGCGGACTGACCGGGTTACCAAGCTGCAACGGTGTCGTATGTGGCGGGGACTCGGCGTCCGGCGTCCCGGTACGCAGTCCCTCAACGACAAGCCTCCCGCGGCGTGCTGCGCGTGGGTGCCCGGTGTCCGCGCACGGAGATCCAATGGGGAGAACAAGACTTCTCTTCTGTCCTGTCCCTGGCCGACCGGATGTCCGCGGTTCCTTTGTACGCCACTGACCTGCGCTAACTCAAGAGCTCGGATGGGTGCACCGGTCAAGCAACCAAGGGTGACCGGTACCACCGGGTAACGTTGCGGTAGCGGCAAAGTTGGGGGTCGCGGTACCGCCGGCCGGGGGCCCGAGGTGGTCACCCGACCGAGTGGTAACCCCCGTTTCGCGCCGATCCGTTCACCCGGCGCGCTCGTTCGTTGCCTTGGCGTGTGGGCAACTCGCCGGTTGTTTGTTGCGGCGCCGTCGCAGGCCGTACCAGGTGACCGCGACGCCGACGCCGACCGCGGTCGCGGCGGCCACCATGCCGCCGGCCGGGCCGACCATCTTCGCCCGTAGGGGCACCGGGTTCGAGAAGGACAGCACCGGCCACCCGCGCTGCGTCGCCAGCTTGCGCAACGCGCGGTTCGGGTTCACGGCGGCGGGACGTCCGACCACTTCGAGCATCGGCAGGTCGGTGATGGAGTCCGAATAGGCGTGGCAGCGAGTCAGGTCATAGCCGTTGGCCTGCGCCAACTCCCGGATGGCGACGGCTTTGTTCTCGCCGTAGCAGTAGAAGTCGATCGCGCCGGTGTAACGGCCGTCGACCTCGGTCATCCTCGTTGCCACGCTGTGGGTCGCGCCGACCATCGTCGCGATCGGCGCCACGATCTCCGCTCCGGATGCCGTCACGACGACTACGTCGTGCCCCTGTTCCCGGTGTTCGGCGATCAGCGCCGCCGCCTCGGAATACACCAGCGGATCGACGATGTCGTGCAATGTCTCCTCGACAATCGACCGCACCTGCCGCACATCCCAGCCCTGACAGAGGCTCGTCAGATGCGCTCGCGTCCGCTCGATCTGGTCAGCGTCCGAACCACTCATGCCGCCCTGCAAGGACAGGAGCTGGGTGTAGGCACTGCGCAGCGCGGCCCGGCGGTTGATGAGTCCGCCCTGGTAGAACGGCCGGCCGAAGGCGAACGTGCTCGACCGCGCGATGATCGTCTTGTCCAAATCGAAAAACGCGGCGACCCGACCGGCACTGTATTTGCCGTCCGGGTCGGGGATGTCCGGTGTGTCCGTGGGTTCGGCGGACTCGTTGGCGGGATGGCTCACCCGGTCAGCATATGAGCGCTCATCCGGGTGATTCATGACTCGTTCGCCGCCGGGACTGTCGACAACGCCGCAGATAGCGCGGCTGAAGTGGTTCGGAACGTATGTTTGTTCCGCCCGCTGTATGCAAGCGGCACCGAGAGAGGGCTACAGTGGTCACGTCCGGCATCGCCGGACTGGTTCAGTCCGACCCCCCGGGGCTGAACCGATGACGACCCCCGTCCCTCCCCCCTGGCGGGGGTCGTCCCATCTCCGCTCCCTTTCGCCGCCGTCGACCCGTGCCCGTTCACCAGGGCCGACACCGACGCGCGCACGCGGGTTCCTGATCACTCAGTCAGATGTCGTCCCGCGCGCCACCTCGTCTCACACCACACCATCAACACCCGATCGAACGACGCACCACGACGGTCCGCGCAACCGCAGCGCGCCCGCGATCCCGCGGCCGCCAAACGCTTGCACACCAACAACTCCACCGAACCGCCACCACTCGGCAATTCCGAACCCACACCATCCCTCGGGGGATCCCCCCGGTTTCAGTCTTGCAGTCACCACCGACAAAACCACGACACACGCCAGTCACTTATCCACATGGCCCCAAGTTGTCCACAGGCTGATCGACACCAGTGGCGTCCACGCACCCGTTCGCGGAACCGTGGAACCCGACACCACCAGCACCGACAGCCGAGGACACGCCATGACCACCGACCGACCGCTCACCGTCGTGACCGACGAACCGCTACTGGACCAGATCCTCCAGTTCGCCGCGGTCGCCGGCTGCGAACTCGACCGGGCGTCCGATATCACCGCGGCCCGCCGACGATGGGGCGACGCCCCGCTCGTCCTGCTCGACCACGGCGCGGTCCGCATGTGCCTCGCCGCCAAGCTGCCGCGCCGCACCGGCATCGTCGTCGTGGCGACAACGCAGCCACGGCCCGAGTTCTGGCAGCGCGCGGTCGCACTCGGCGTCGAACAGGTCCTCACGCTGCCGGCCGAGGAAGCCGCGCTGCTGGCGGCATTCGAGGACGCGGCGGAACGCCCGGCGCGCGTCGCCGGCCGTGTCGTCGCCGTACTCGGCGGCCGAGGCGGTGCCGGCGCGTCCATCCTCGCGGCGGCCACCGCGCTCACCGCCCTGCACCGGGGCGGCGACGTCCTCCTCGTCGACGGCGACCCGTTCGGCGGCGGCCTGGACCTGGTACTCGGCGTCGAGTCCGACACCGGCCTGCGCTGGCCGGCGCTGCGCGTCCACAGCGGCCGAATACCCGCGGCCGCGCTGCGCTGCGCACTGCCCGGCCGCAACGTCGGCGATGCCCGCCTGTCCGTCGTCTCCTGCGACCGTGACGGCCCAGGACCGGAACCCGGCGCGATGGCCGCCGTGATCGAGGCCGGCCGCCGCGCCGGCAGCACGGTCGTCTGCGACCTGCCCAGACACCCGTCCGACGCGGCCGCCGCCGCGCTGGACCGCGTCGACATGGCAGTCCTCGTGGTCCCGGCCGACCTGCGTGCCTGCGCGGCCGCACGGCGTGTCGCGGCCGCCGTCCGTCACCACGGCGTCCGCCTGCACACCGTGGTCCGAGGTCCCGCCCCAGGCGGCCTGCCCGCCGCCGAGGTGGCAAGGGTCGTCGGCGCCCCGCTCCTCACCGCCGTACGCGCCGAACCATGGCTCGACCGAACCCTCGAACGCGGCACCCTGCATCCCCGCCCACGCGGCCCACTGGCCACGGCGGCAACAGCGATCCTCGACGCCCTCCCGACCAAGCCCAACGACACCACCGGAGCCCGGCCATGAGCGCGGACCTGATCGAACGAGTCCGCCAACGACTCGCCATCGACGGCGCACCACCCACTCCGGCCCTGGTAGCCGACGCGGTCCGCACCGAGTCCGGCGGCGTCGTCGGCCACCGGGACCTGCTCACCGCGCTGCGCTCACTCGGCGACGAGTTCGCGGGCGCCGGCGCGCTGGAACCACTGCTGCGCGACCCGGACACCACAGACGTCCTGGTCACCGGCCCGGCCGACGTGTGGCTGGACGGCGCCGCCGGCCTACGCCGCACCAACATCCGGTTCCCCGGTGAGGACGCGGTTCGCCGCCTGGCACAACGTCTGGCCCTGGCAGCCGGCCGCCGCCTCGACGACGCACAGCCCTTTGTGGACGCATGGCTGCCCGGCACCGGCCCACACGGCCGAATCCGTCTGCACGCCGTGCTGCCGCCGTTGGCCCCCGACGGCACCTGCGTGTCCCTACGAGTCCTGCGTCCAGCCACCCACGACCTGACGACCCTGTGCGCACTGGGCACCTTCGACCGGCGAACAGCGGCCCTGCTGACCGCCATCGTCAAGGCACGCCTGGCTTTCCTGGTAGTGGGAGGTACGGGCACCGGCAAGACGACCCTGCTGGCGGCACTACTGGGCAGCGTCCCGCCCACCGAGCGAATCATCTGCGTCGAAGACGCGGGCGAACTGCAACCCAAGCACCCCCAAGTGGTCCGGCTGGTGGCCCGTCCGGCCAATGTGGAGGGTGTCGGCGAGGTCACGGTCCGCGAGCTGGTCCGCCAGGCACTCCGGATGCGCCCCGACCGCCTGATCGTAGGTGAGGTCCGGGGTGCCGAAGTATGCGAACTACTGGCCGCCCTCAACACCGGCCACGACGGCGGCGCCGGCACCCTGCACGCGAACTCACCGGCCGAGGTCCCGGCCCGCCTTGAGGCGTTGGCGGCATTGGGCGGCCTGTCCCGCCCAGCCCTGCACAGCCAACTGGCAGCGGCTCTGCAGGTGGTGGTGCACGTCCGCCGGGACAACACCGGTCACCGAGAACTGGCCGAGATAGGAGTGGTGGCAAGAATCCACGACACCCAGGGCGTCCGGGTACTACCGGCCTGGCGCCCCGACGGCCGCCACATCGGCTGGCCGACCCTGGCCGCGATGCTCAACCATCCGACCGCGCCCCGCCCCGAAAGCGGTGCCGAGCGATGACCACGGCAGCCCTCCCACCCGCACTCACCGCGACGGCGGCAGCCGTACTGTGCTGGCCCCGCACCACAACCAACCCGCGCCTACAGGCACTGACCCCCAACCCAGACGCCACCCGAACCCGGCGCTCCCCCAAGCCAGCAGCGCTGATCGCCGTGGCGGCGCTGCTGGCCCTGCTGATGTTCGGTCCAGGCCCAGCCATCGCCGTCACAATCGGCGGCATCACCGTCCGAAGCCAGTGGCGAGCCCGTAACAGAACCCGGAACCGCATAGCAGCAGCGGAGTCCATGTCCGACGCGATCCAAGGACTGGTAGCCGAACTGAGGGCCGGCGCACACCCGGTGGCGGCGGCCGAGTCGGCCGCCCGAGACGCGGCAGCCCCAGCCGACGCGGTCCTGACCGCGGTAGCCACCACGGCCCGCATGGACGGCGACCTGACATCGGTGCTGGACCGGTTCACCACCAACACCCCAACCCCGGTCCCGGCACTGCGTCCCCTGATCAACGCATGGACACTGGCCCAGAGACACGGCCTACCCCTGGCCGACGTACTGGCTGCCGTACAGGCGGACGTCGCCGGCCGAGTCCGCTTCGCCAACAAGGTCAAGGCAAGAATGGCCGGCCCCCAAGCCAGCGCGGTGGTACTGGCGGCACTGCCGGCGCTGGGCGTCCTGCTGGGCGAAACCATGGGCGCCAACCCACTACACGTGCTCCTGGTCAACCCACTTGGCCAGACCCTCCTGGCCACCGGCACGACACTGATCTGCCTGGGCGTCCACTGGACAACCCGGCTGACCACCCAGGCGGTCCTCCCATGACAACCCCGACCAGTCCGCGGGCCGGTGCGATGCCGCGCGGGAGCAGACGAGTTCGCGATCGGCGGGACGATCTGCGCCCCGACCGAGCCTCGTGTCCGGTGGTGTCGTCATGACCGGAATGTCCATCGCGGCCTTGGCGTTGGCCCTGGCTGTCCTGGTCCGCCCAGGCGCCTTCCTGGTGAGTGCCCGCCTGGCCGCGCTCCACCCGCCGGCCGACCGGGTTCGGCGTCGCCTCGGGCCGCCGTTGGCGATCTTCGCCGCGCTGGCCGTCGGCATGGTGCCGGTCGCGCTCGGCGGTGGCTTGGCGGGTGTCGCGGTCGGCCTACCACTGGGGTTCGCGACGTTCCTCGGCACTCGTTGGTCGGTCCGCCGAACCGCACGGCGGCAGGCTCGTGCGCCCGACCCGTTGTTGCTGGCCAGCAGTTGGGACCTGCTCGCCGCCTGCCTGCGCGGTGGCCTACCGGTGCCGGACGCCGTCCGGATCATCGCGGCCGACGCGCCAGGACCGGCCGCCGACGCACTGCGCCACACCGCGGACCTGCTCGCTCTCGGCTCCGACCCGGTGGCCGCCTGGGCACCCGCGCTCGCCGAGTCCTGCACCGCCGAACTGGCCAGGGGAGCGCGGCGCAGCGCACGGTCCGGCGCGGCACTCGCGGCCGTGGCGGAAGGGCTGGCGACGGCCGTCCGCTCCGGTGCCGACGACCTCGCCGAGGCCAGGGCCCAGCGTGCGGCGGTCGCTGTCGCCGGACCACTCGGCCTGTGCTTCCTGCCCGCCTTTCTCTGTGTCGGAGTCGTGCCCGTAGTGATCGGGCTGGCCAGCAGACTGCTGGCCAGTTGGTGAAAAGGAGGAACAATGATATTCAGATTGCTCGACAGGGTCAACACCGTTGGCACGCAACGATTCAGGCGGCTGGCAACGCCGGAGTTCGATGCCGGCATGTCGACCGCGGAATAGTCAACTGTGTGCCTGCGCATCCTCTGGAACAGAGGTGAGTCTATCAGGCAAAGTGTCCGATTGGTAGGACGAGGGGTTCTCTGGAAGCTCAGAAAACATGATGTCGGTCACAGCTAATGGTGCGTCGAGCAGTTCTGTAGCTGATCGAAACCACGCATTACGCCACCTCGACTGGTGGACTGAGTCTTAAACCACGTGCAAGCGTATTAAGTTGATCAACGGCAATTGCTTTGACTTGCCGGCGGCACAACGATCGGGATCGTTGATCCAATCGCTGACTTCTTACTCGTATCGGATATGCCAAGATTCACTCTGACCTCACCAGCATCCAGTGTAGCGTTAAGGTTGCCTAGTGGATTGAAAATAAGAACGCCACCCCACGGGTCGCTTGAAGGACGGAAATCGAGAGAGACCAGTGGGGCGGAGTCGTTGGAGCTGTCAATGCCGGCACTGAGG
>DATBDL010000372.1:0-13614 GCA_036269975.1 Pseudonocardiaceae bacterium
CCAACGCTGCCCGCAGCGCGTCCGCGTGCGGCGAACGCAACGACAGGAAGCCGGCGAACTCCGATCTCGGCGTGTCGCGATCGCGGGTGACGAGCTCGTCCGGCGCGTCGATCGCGTCGAAGCACTCGGCCAACAGGCCGGTTTGGTGTTGCGACACCTGGCGCAACAACGGCACCGTCAAATCGACGCCCTCGAAGAAGTCGAACACACTCGCCGCCCGATAATGGCTGGTCGGGTCATACGTGGCTCCCGCGAAGCGGATCGCACCCGTTCCGTAGCCGACGGTTTCCACGCCGGTCCGTTCGGCCAACTCGGTGAACTCCGCGTACCAACCGGTAATGACCGGCCGCAGTTGGTCGGCATGTTCGGGCAGCCGCAGGAAACAGTTGCCCTCACCCAGTTGCAGGTACTTGTAGCCGCCGCCGACCACCCACGCGGACGCGAGGCCCTGCGCGGGCACCGACACCGGCGTGACCCCGACGGCGTGATAGGCGTCGACGAGCAGTTCAGCGCCGTGCCGCTGGCAGGCGATCGCCAGTTCGCCCAACCCCGGCACGATGCGCGACGTCTCGAACAGCACGGCGGACACCAGGACAGCCGCCGTCCTGCCGTCCACGTGCGCCGCGATGCGTTCGGCGAGGGTCGCCGCCGGCAGCGCCGGCACGCGCACCACCTCGATGCCGGCCTCGGCCAACCGGGCCAACTGGCGGCGCAGCGTGTGGAACTCGCCGTCGGTCGTGACGAGGCGCGGCCGGGCCACCAGATCGAGCGCGGACAGGAAGCGCAGCACCAGTTCGTGCGTGTTCGCGCCGAGGGCGATTTCCGCGGTCGGGTCGTCCAGCAGGCGTCCCAGGCCGGCGCGCACCCGGTCGGCCTTGGCGAAGGCCGTGTCCCACTTGCCGTCGACGAACCGTGCCGCGTCCTCGAACGCGGCGAGTTGGCCCTCGGCCGCGACGTCCGGCCACGCCTGGTGCGAATGCCCGGTGAGCAGCAGCCGGTCGGCGACGCCGAACAGGGAGTAGTGCCGTGCCAAGGCGTTCGGGCTCGTGCGCAGCGCTGCCAGCTCGATCGTCACAGCTCACTCCGAATGGCCCAGAGGTCTCCGAATGCGGGCGCGATCGTGGTGCGCAGGTAGGCGGCGCCGGACGAGCCGCCGGTCCCCGCCTTGTCGCCGATGGTGCGCTCCACCATCTTCACGTGCCGGTAGCGCCATTCCTGGAAGCCCTCGTCCAGGTCGACCAACCGCTCGGCCACCTGTGCGGCGTTCCCGTCGTCGGCGTAGACCGCGAGCAGCACCGGCCGGATTCCCGGCAGACGGGTGACCTGCTCGCTGACGTCCCGCTCCAGCGCGTCGGCGGGCACGTCGTAGCCGGAAACCACCAGGTAGCGCAGGAAGGAGTCGAACAGCGACGGCCGGGACATCGCGACCGCGATCCGCTCGCGTGCGGTGCTGCCGGCCGGATAGTGCCGGAACACCCGGCTGTCGCGCCGGCCGAGCACCGCCTCCAACTCGCGGAACTGGGCGGACTGGAAGCCGCTGGACGCGTCCAGCCGGGCGCGGAACGACGTGAACTGGCGCGGGGTCATGGTTTCCAGCACGTCGATCTGTGCGACGACGACCTTCAGGATGGTCAGCGAGCGGCGCAGCGTGGCCAGGACCTGCGGGGTGCGGCCCTCGGCCAGCCAGCGTTGCAGTGCGACGAGTTCGTGCAGCAACTGCTTGAACCACAGCTCGTAGACCTGGTGGATGACGATGAACAGGTGCTCGTCGTGCTCGTCCGAGCGGGGCCGCTGGGCGCCGAGTATCTCGTCCAGCGCCAGGTAGGAGCTGTAGGTCAGGGCCGGATGGATGGCGTCGGTCATGGCTGGATCACCTCGTCGAAACAGCGTCGGGCCGGTCGTTCCAGCGCCGGGTACAGATCGTGGAACAGCGCGACCGCGGCCGCTCGCCCGACCGGCGGTTCGACCAGGTCGGCGGGCAGTTCCGGGTCGAGCGTCGGGAACTGGCGAAACAGGTGCACCAGCCGGGTACGCAGGACCAGCGCGGCGTGGTCGTCCAGCCCGGTCCGGATGCCCGGCTCGGCGTAGGCGGCGAACTCGGCGACGAACGAGTCGTAACGCGCGGCCAGGTCGGGCAGGTGCCACACCCGGTCCAGCACCGCGTGGAAGTCCACCAGCGCGGCGGGCCGGCCGAGCAGCACGCCGACGTAACCGGCCACGTCCAGTTCCGCGACCAGCGCGGCGACCTCGCGTTCCCGGTCGTGGGGGGCGATCCACGTGCCGTCCTGCAACGAGCCGAAGCCGGCGAAGCGCAACCGGCGGACCAGCCACTCACGGGCCTGCCTGCGGTGTTCCGGGACAGCCTGCCACACCACGGTCCACGTGTTGGACGGCTCGGTGGTTCGGCCGAGCGAGAAGATCCGCCGGTCGCCATCGGCCAGGATGCGCTGGGCATGCTCGGTCAGCGTGTAGTAGACCAGCCGACCGGTGCGATGGCGGGCGAGCAGTCCACGGTGGACCATCCGGGCAAGCGCGATCCGGGCGGCGCCGGAGGAGAACCCGAATTCGGCCAGCAGCGCCACCAGCCCGCCGGACCACACCCGGCGCGATCTCGGTTCGACGTGTGCGCCGAACAGCGTGAGCACCAGGTCCTGGGGAGCGAACTCGCCGGCGGCCTCGGACACCCGCTGAGTCTATACAGTTCAGCGGCCTGCACTGTAAACTTTTGCCGTGCGGATCGGTATCGGTCTCCCCACCACCACGCCAGGTGTGTCCGGTGGCCTGCTGCTGGAGTGGGCGCGGCAGGCCGACGCGGGTCCCTTCAGCTCGGTCGCGGTACTGGACCGGCTGGTCTACGACAGCGTCGATCCGTTCGTGGCGCTCGGCGCGGCCGCCGCGGTCACCAGCCGGGTCCGGCTGGCCACGATGATCAGCATCGGCCCGCTGCGCAGCCCCGCCGTGCTGGCCAAGCAGGCGTCGTCGGTGCACCTGGTGGCCGGCGGCCGGCTCACACTGGGCCTCGGCATCGGCGCCCGGCTGGACGACTACACGGCGGCCGGCGCCGACCACCGCAACCGTGGCGCCCGGCTGTCCGAGCAGTTGGCCCATCTCAGAGCGCTGCCGGGCGACACGATGGAACTGCTGGTCGGCGGCAACAGCGGCGCCGCGCTGGCCAGGATGGCCCGCTACGCCGACGGTTACGCGCACGGCGGCGGCCCACCGAGGGCGTTCGCGTCGGCGGCGGCCAGGGCGCGGGCCGCCTGGCACGACCTCGGCCGGCCGGGCGAGCCGGCGCTGTGGGGCCAGGCGTACTTCGCGCTCGGCGATCCGGCCGCCGGCACCGCCTACCTGCGCGACTACTACGCCTTCACCGGTCCGTTCGCGGAGACCGTCGCCGCGGCCAACCTGACCAGCGCCGGGGCGATCCGGGACCTGGTCCGCGGCTATCGCGCCGAAGGCTGCGACGAGCTCGTGCTGCTGCCGACCGTGGCCGATCCGGCCGAGGTGGCGCGACTTGCCGAGGTGCTGGGCTGATGCGGGTCGAGATCCTGGGCGCCGGGCCGGCCGGGCTGTACCTGGCGATCCTGCTGAGGAAGGCCGACGCAGCCGGGCTTCACACGGTCACCGTGACCGAGCGGAACCCGCCGGACGCCACGTTCGGCTGGGGCGTCGTGTTCTCCGAGGAGACGCTGGGCGCGCTGCGGGACGCCGACTACCCGACGTACCTGGAGATCACGGACACGTTCGCCCGCTGGGACGCGATCGACATCCGGTATCGGGGCGAACTGTTGCGGTCGCGTGGCCACGGTTTCGCCGCCATTGCACGAAAACGGCTGTTGGCGATACTTCAGGATCGATGTCGAATTCTCGGCGTCCAATTGTATTTCGATAATGAGGTCACCGACCTAGAACATTTCGGAGTCGACGCGGATCTGGTGGTGGCCGCGGACGGGGTGCGCAGCGTGCTGCGCGAGCATCACGGCTTCCGGCCGGCGATCGTGCCGCAGGGCGGGAAGTACGCGTGGTTCGGCACCGACCTGGTGCTGGACAGCTTCACGTTCCTGTTCCGGGAGACCGAACACGGCCTGTTCCAGGTGCACTCGTACCCGTTCGACGAGCACACCAGCACGTTCATCGTGGAGTGCCAGGAACCGGTGTGGCGCGCCGCCGGCCTCGACTCGATGTCCGAGGACGAGTCGATCGCGTTCTGCGAGCGGCTGTTCGCCGACGACCTGCGCGGCCATCGGCTGATGTCCAACCGGTCGGTCTGGCAGAACTTCCTGCGGGTCGAGAACGGCAGTTGGCGACGCGGCAACGTGGTCCTGGTCGGCGACGCCGCGCACACGGCGCACTTCTCCATCGGCTCCGGCACGAAGCTGGCGATGGAGGACGCGATCGCGCTGGCCAACAGCCTGACCCAGCACCGGGACGACGTGCCGGCGGCACTGGTCGACTACGAGGCGCGGCGGCAGCCGGTCGTGGCGCGGTTCCAGCGGGCCGCCGACGACAGCGCCGAGTACTTCCGGCGGGTCGGCCACCACACCGGGATGGCGCCGCTGCAGTTCGTGTTCAACCTGCTGACCCGCAGCGGCCGGATCGGACACGCCGAGCTGACCGTGCGCGATCCCGCGTTCACCACCGAGGTGGACAACTGGTTCGGCGCGGGGCGACTCGCGCCGCCACCGGCGTTCGCGCCGTTCCGGCTCGGTGACCTGTCGCTGCCCAACCGGATCGCCCGCACGGGCGCCCCGAACGGCGCCGGCCTCGTCTACGGCGAGTTCACCGCGGTGTGCGCGGACGGCCGGATCTCACCGGCGACCCCCGTGATCTCCCAGGCCGCCCTGCCGAGCGAGGCGGGGGCGAAGTTCGCGTTACGCCTCGGGCATGCCGGTGCCCGTGGCAGCACCCGGCCGCCCGCCGAGGGTGTGGACATCGCGCTGGCCGACGGGTGGCCGTTGGTCGCGGCGTCCGCCCGGCGCTACGGGCCGGGCATGGCCGTGCCGGCGGAACTGGACGCCGCCGGGCTGGATCGGGTGCGGGACGCCTTCGCGCGGGCCGCGTCGGTGGCCGCCGATGCCGGTGTCGATCTGCTGGAGCTGGACCTCGCGCACGGCTATCTCCTGGCGGGTTTCCTGTCGCCGCTGACCAATCACCGCACCGACGAGTTCGGCGGCGATCTGCCGGCGCGACTGCGGTTTCCGCTGGCCGTTGTGGACGCGGTCCGAGCCGTGTGGCCGGCCGAGCGGCCGCTGTCGGTGTGCCTGACCGTCGCCGACTGGCATCGCGGTGGGCTGACCGTGGACGACGGGGTGCGGATCGCGGGCACGCTGGCCGAACACGGTGTCGGGTTGGTGCGGGTGTCGGCTGGGCAGACCGTTGCCGAGTGCCAGCCGGAGTACCGGCGGGCGTTCCTCACCGCGCAGGCCGATCGAGTGCGCAGCGAGGTCGGCGTCGCCGTCGTGGTCGGCGGCTACCTGACCACGGTCGACGAGGCGAACACGATCATCGGCGCCGGCAGGGCCGACCTGTGCGAGTTGGTCTGATGTACTTCGCGGACCTCACGTCACCCGATGTTGCCGCACTGCGCGCCGGCGGCCGGACACCCGTGCTGTTGCTGCCGGTCGGCGCGGTCGAGCCGCACGGACCGCACGCGCCGCTCTCCACCGACGCGCTGATCTCGGACGGCATGTGCCGCCGGGCCGCCGAGCGACTGGCCGACGACACGGGAGTCCGAGCGCTGATCCTGCCGCCACTCCCCTACGGCGTCACCCACTTCGCGGCCGCATTCCCCGGCGCGGTCGGGGTTTCCGCCGCGACGCTCCGGGCGATCGTCGTGGACGTGTGCGTCGGGTTGGTCGACGCGGGGCTGCCGCACGTGGTGATCGTGAACAACCACTTCGAACCCGAGCACGTGACGACACTGCGCGACGCGGTGGCCCACATCCGGGAAACGCACGGGGTCTCGATCGGTTACCTGGACCTGGTTCGGCGGCACAGCGCGGACCGCCTGACCGACGAGTTCCGGTCCGGTGACTGCCATGCTGGTCGGTACGAGACCTCGCTCGTGCTGGCGGACCGACCGGAACTCGTTGACACGGAACGGATGCGGACGCTACCGAGCGTGCGGGTGAACCTGGTCGACGCGATGAGAGCGGGCCGGCACGACTTCGTGGCGATGGGCATGGCCGATGCCTACTGCGGCGCACCGGCAGAGGCGACGGCGGCCGAAGGAATGTCCACTTTCGACATACTCGCGGACCTGCTGGTCGCGGCGATCCGTGCCACCGCGCGGGGCGGGTGACGAGATGCGCCAGTACAGCGACGTCCCGGTGAGCTGCAACGTCACGTCCTACTTCGTGGACCGCAACCTGGAACTGGGCCGGGGCAACCGAACCGCGTTGATCCACCCCGGCGGCACCACCACGTACGCCGAACTGGCCGCGCTGACCAACCGGATCGGCAACGTCCTGCTGGACAGCGGCGTCCGGCCGGGCCGGCGGGTGGTGCTCGCGCTCGCGGACGGCGTCGAGTTCGTCGCAACGTGGTACGCGGCGCAGAAGATCGGCGCGGTCACCGCCGAGGTCTACACGTTCCTGCCGGTCAAGGACTTCGCCTACTACCTGGCCTACACCGAGGCCGACGTGGTGATCGTCGACGCCGAAACGCTGCCCAGGATGCGCGCGGCCGCCCAGGCCGGCGGACGGGACGTGCGGCTGCTGGTGGTGGGCGACGCCTCCTTCGACGCGCTGGTCGCCGCGGCATCGCCGTCGCTGGAGGCGGCTGCGACCACGCGGGACGACGTGGCGATCTGGAAGTTCACCACCGGCAGCACCGGCGCGCCCAAAGCGTGCGTGCATCCGACCCGCACTCCCCTGCTGAGCTTCCACTGCTACGCACGCGGCGTGCTGGACATCGACGCGGACGACGTCGTGCTCGCGGTGCCCAAGCTGTTCTTCGGCTACGCGCGGGATCTGGCCGCGCTGTACCCGTTCGGCGTCGGCGGGGCCGGGATCGTGTTCCCGGAGCGCAGCACGCCGGAACTGCTGTTCGAGCTGATCGAACGGCATCGTCCGACCATCCTGGTGAACGTGCCGACGATGATGAACGCGATGATCACCTACGCCGAGGAACACTCGAAACCGGACCTGAGCAGCCTGCGGCTGTGCACTTCAGCGGGTGAGGCACTGCCGGCGGCGCTCTGCGAGCGTTGGGACGCGATGTTCGGCGTGCCGGTGCTGGACGGCATCGGCTCGTCCGAGGCGTACCACATCTACGTGTCCAACAGGCTGACCGACATCCGTCCCGGCAGCCTCGGCACACCCGTGCCCGGCTACACCGCCCGCGTCACGGACGCCGACCGCAATCCGTTGCCGGACAACGAGATCGGCCACCTGGAGATCACCGGCCCGACGGCGGCACTCGGGTACCACGGCGAACCGGAGAAGTCGGCACAGACGTACTTCGGCGACACGGTCCGCTCCGCCGACCTGTTCAGCCGGGACGCCGACGGCGCGTTCCACTACCGGGGCCGGGCCGACGACCTGCTGAAGGTCGGCGGCGTGTGGGTGGCGCCGAGCGAGATCGAGCACTGCCTGATCGGCCACCCGGACGTGCTGGAGTGCGCCGTGATCGGCTACCAGGCCGAGGGGCTGACCCTGCCGAGGGCGTACGTGGTGCTGCGGGCGGGCGCCGACGCGTCGCCGGACGCCTTAGCGCAGTGGGTGAAGACCCGACTGTCGCCGCACAAGTATCCGAGGGACGTGCGGCTCGTCGCCGAACTGCCGAAGACCGGGTCGGGAAAGCTGGACCGGCGCGCGCTGAGAGAAGGGACAGCATGAGTCCGTTTCGTGGTTCGAGCGAGTTCACGCAGTCGTGGCGGCACTTCGACTTCGAGGTCGCGGACGGCGTCGCCACCGTGACGCTGAACCGCCCGGACAAACTCAACGCGCTCACCTTCGACAGCTACGCAGACCTGCGCGACCTGCTGCACGAACTGCCCCACCGCGGCGACGCGAAGGTGCTCGTGTTGACCGGTCGCGGTCGCGGCTTCTGTTCCGGCGGTGACGTCGAGGAGATCATCGGCGAGCTACAACAGATGGAAACCGCACGGTTGCTGGAGTTCACGCGGATGACCGGCGCGGTGGTCAAGGCGCTGCGGGAGTGTCCGCTGCCGGTGATCGCGGCGGTGAACGGCGTCGCGGCCGGTGCCGGTTCGGTGATCGCGCTGGCCAGCGACTTCCGGCTGCTGGCGAAGTCGGCCGCGTTCGCGTTCCTGTTCACGAAGGTGGGACTGGCCGGCGCGGACATGGGTTCGGCGTACCTGTTGCCCCGGCTGGTCGGCCTCGGCCGTGCGACGGAACTGTTGCTGCTGGGCGACAAGCTCGGTGCGGAACAGGCCGAACGGATCGGGCTGGCCACCAATGTCGTCGAGGACGACGCGCTACCCGACGCGGCCCGCGCACTGGCAAGACGCATCGCCGACGGACCCGCGCTGGCGTACTCGACCACCAAGGTCCTGCTGACCAGGGAACTGGACATGGACCTCGGCGGCGCGATCGAACTCGAAGCGATCACGCAGGCGCTGCTGATGACCAGCAAGGACCACCACGAGTTCTACGCGGCCTGGTCAGAAGGCCGCAAACCACGCTGGAGCGGTCGATGACACACGAGATCGTCAACCCATCGTCGCTGGCCGAACCAGCGGGCTTCGCGCACGCCGTGGTCGCGGCGGCTGGTCGTACCGTCTACCTCGGTGGCCAGACCGCGCAGAACCCGGACGGCGAGATCGTGGGCACCACGATCGCCGAACAGTTCGACGTGGCCGCCGGCAACGTGATCACCGCACTGACCGCGGCCGGCGGCAAGCCGGCGGACCTGGTGTCGCTGATGATCTACGTGACCGACGTGCCGGCCTACCGGGCGGCACTGGCCGAACTGGCTCCGGTCTACCGGCGACACTTCGGCCGGCACTACCCGGCGATCGCGCTGCTCGGCGTGGCAGAACTGTTCGACCCGACGGCACTGCTGGAACTGGTCGGCACCGCGGTCGTGCCGGCATGATCACGTACGCCCATCTCAGCGACGCACAGCGAGACCTGTTGCGCACAGCGGAATCCGTCGCCAAGGAGCTCGCGCCGGTCGCGGCGGCTGGCACACCGGGCCGGGTCAACCGGCCACTGGTGGCCGCACTGGCCGAACACGGCCTGCTGAGCCGGATCTTCGACTCCGCGATGGACCTGTGCCTGTTGCGCGAGGGCCTTGCCAGGTACTGCACCGAAGCCGAGACGGCGTTGGCGTTGCAGGGCCTCGGTTCGGCCGCGATCCAGCGGTTCGGGCAGCCGGCCGTGGTCGCCGAGTGGATACCGAGGGTCGCGGCGGGCGAAGCGGTCGCCGCGTTCGCGCTGACCGAACCGGACGCCGGTTCGGACGTGGCGGCGCTGTCGCTGGCCGCCGAGCGCGACGGCGAGGACTACGTGCTCACCGGCGAGAAGATCTACATCTCCAACGCGCCGGACGCCGACATCTACACGGTGTTCGCCCGCACCAGCCCGAAGGGCATCACCGGCTTCGCAGTGCCGGGCGACGCCGGGGGTCTCGGCGGCGAATCGCTCACCCTGATCGCGCCGCATCCGATCGGCCGGCTGCGGTTCGACGGTGTCCGTGTGCCGGCGTCGCACGTGCTCGGCGGGCCCGACAAGGGCATGTCGGTCGCGATGCGCACGCTGGACCTGTTCCGGCCGAGTGTCGGCGCGTTCGCGGTCGGCATGGGCCAGGCGGCGCTGGACGCGGCGGTGGCGCACGCGAGCCGCCGCGAGGCGTTCGGCCGGCCGCTGCGCCAGTTCCAGGGCGTGTCGCACCAACTCGCCGAAGTGGCGATGCGACTACAGGCGGCGCGGCTACTGGTCCACTCGGCCGCCACCGCGTACGACACGAACGCCGGTCCGACCACCCAGGCGGCCGCGATGGCGAAGCTGTTCGGCACCGAGACCGCGCAGTTGGCCGTCGACGTCGCCATCCAGGTGCACGGCGCGGCCGCACTCGCCGACGACCATCCGCTGTCGCACCTCTACCGCGAGGTGCGCGCCCCCCGGATCTACGAGGGCGCGTCCGAGATCCAACGCGAGATCATCGCGCGGGAGCTGTTCCGGGCACCATCCCAGGGGTCCGGTAGCTCAGTGCGTGGTGGTGGGCAGATGGAGCACGTGGTGCTGCTGGAGGTAGGCGACCGCCAGCAGGATCAGCACGATCACGGCGATCCAGCCGAGTAGGCCGAGACCTCGCTTCCTGGCCACCGAAATCATCCCTTCCACACCGCAAACCCCCGGCGCCGACACTACTCGGTCCCGATGCGAGCGAGTTCCGCCTGTTTCAGTGCGGCATGCCCGGCTCGGCCGGCCGGAACCACCCCAACGGGCGCCACCCGCCCTCGGCCGCATCACTCCTTGGCACCACGATATCTGCGCAGAGTAGATAACGAAGCGGCCTCTCGTGGTATCTGGCCGCGCCTTGGCCGCTCTGCCGATCCGGCGGGACAGCATGCGCACGCGCCTGGATGTCGACAATCGACAGCAATTGGAACGCACAGTAATCAGAATCGAAACAACCGGTTATCACAAGAACCACACACAGCGTCGCTCACCGGTTGAAGTGCGGAAACGATCTGCCGGCCGCAATGCGCCAACCGGGGGATACATCCTCCAAAACGGATAGACAGGTGGTATGCGCGACCGGTCGGACACCGACCGAAACGACTCAGCCGGCTTACCACGGAATGAAACACGTTCTGTAACGAGGATACGGCCGACGCCGATTCAGCAAGCAACGACGAACTGCCGCGGCACACCTGACGGGGGCGGTGTCCGCGTCCACCCAGCTAATGCGCAGGGGCGAACTGGGGCGTCCCGCGATGACGCACGGCCAACGGCAGGCCGGCGCGGAGGCGTACATGATCGAGGACAGTGGCCAGGAGGAACACGTGCTCATCGGGGGCGAGAGACGCGGAACCGGCTGGTCGGACGGAGTGCGCGACGGACAGGGGCGGGCACGCTTACGCCCGCCGTCGGACAGCCGCACTTCCCAACCCACCAAGGCGGCGTGGGAACGCAACTACCAGCTCGCAGTGGTCGGCAGTGACCTGCTGGCCACCGTGTTGGCCCTGTTGATCGGGACGACACTGCTCGGCAACCACATCAACGTCGGCGCCCCGTACCAGTTGCCGGCCTCCATCGCGGTCACCGAAGTCATCGTCGTCTGCGCGCTCGCCGCGTGCCGCGCGTGGCGCTCCGGCGCACTCGGTCAGGGTGCGGAGGAGTTCCGGAGGCTGGGGCGTGCGCTGCTCACCGCCGCCGTCATCCTCGCCCTGGTCGCGCTGGCCCTCGGCGACCACAACGCCCGGCCATGGGTGTTCCTGGTCATGCCGACGATGGCCGTGCTGGCCATGCCGATGCGCTACCTGCTGCGCCGCTACCTGCACCGAGCCCGCCGCGACGGCCGCTGCCTGCTGCCCGTGGTGGCGGCGGGCCGCACCGATACCGTGCAGGACCTGATCGAGCGCACCCGGCAGATCCCACACATCGGCTGGAAGGTCGAGGCGGTCTGCACGGTAGATGGAAGAGCCGGCGGTAGCGACAAGATCGCCGGCGTGCCGGTGATCGGGCAGTTGGCCGATCTGGCGGAACACGTCCGCCGAGGCGGCTACCGGATCGTAGGTATCACGGCGGACCAGTACTGGACCCCGCGCCGGTTGCAGCAGTTGGCGTGGGACCTGGAGGGCAGTTCGGCGGAGATGGTGGTAGCGCCGGTGCTGATGGAGGTGGCCGGGCCGCGCGTGCACGTCAGTGGCGTGTTGGGTATGCCGCTGCTGCGGGTCAGCGCGCCGGTGTTCATCGGGGTGCGCAGGGTGATCAAGGAGATCTTCGACCGGGTAGCCGCGAGCATGCTGACATTGCTGCTCCTGCCGCTGCTGCTGGTGGTAGGCGTGCTGATCAAACTGGACAGCCGGGGACCGGTGTTCTACCAGCAGAACAGGATAGGCAAGGACGGCCGCCCGTTCACGATGGTCAAGTTCCGCACGATGGTGGTGGACGCCGACGCGAAGCGGGTAACCCTGCGACTGGCGGACGAGGGCGCGGGCCCGCTGTTCAAGCTCAGGCGCGACCCCAGGGTGACCAGGGTCGGCGGCTGGCTGCGCAGGTACTCGGTGGACGAGCTCCCCCAGTTGGCGAACGTTCTGGCCGGCACGATGTCCCTGGTCGGCCCGCGGCCGCCGCTGCCGGAGGAGACCAAGACGTATGCACCGGACGTACGGCGCAGGCTGCTGGTGAAGCCGGGCCTGACCGGCCTGTGGCAGGTCAGCGGCCGAAGCGACCTACCGTGGGAAGAGGCGGTACGGCTGGACCTGCGCTACGTCGAGGACTGGTCACTGGCGCTGGACGCCCTGATCCTCTGGAAAACCCTGAGAGCCGTGTTCGGCGGCGAAGGCGCCTACTGACCGCCCACAGCTCGGCCCGGTCGGGCGGTCGGCCTACTTGCCCGCTGCCGTTCCGCCCCTGATACCGGGCACCAACACCGAGCTGATCCCCAACTGGTCCAACGCCAACGCGATCGCACCGCGCAGCGCGCCGTCCTGGTCGAAGCGTGCCGTCACCAGTTCCGGCGGGAACGGCACCGCCTGCGCGAGCCGTGGCCGCAGCGCCGGCAACAACACGTCCGCCGACGCCATCAGCCCGCCCCCCACCGCGATCCGGGCCGGGTCGATGGCAATCGCCAGGTTCGCCACGTGCACCGCCAACTCGTCCAGTGCCTCGGCCAGCAACGTCCTCGCGGCCGGATCGCGATCAGCCAGTGTGAACAGCTCGGCCGCCGTACTCGGCCTACCCAGCAGCGCCGACGCCCGCTCGCCAAGGCCACGCCCGGCGACGGCCTCCTCCAGTGACGCCGAGCCGGTCGCGAAGCCGCCGCGATCTGTGACACCGCGCAGGTTGTAGCCGATCTCGCCGGAGGCGCCGTTCGCGCCGGTGACCACCCGGCCGCCGATCAGGATCGCGGCCGCCAGTCCGGTGCCGACCGTCAGGAACACGCCGGGATCGGCGCCGGCCAGTGCGCCCCAGCGCCATTCGGCCAGTGCCGCCGCCTTGGCGTCCGTGCCGACCACCGTCACCTCGGCGCCGAACCGTGCGCTGACCGTCTCGCGCAGCCGCAACTGTTCCCAGCCGGGCACGTTGGGCGCCAACAGAATCTGGTCCGGCAGCACGATGCCGGGGCTGACCACCCCGATCGCGGCCAGCCGGTCCGGCCAGCCGGGCAGGTGGGCGTCCAGCAGGCGGGTCGCCGCGGTCAGCGTGCGGTCCACCGCCTGTACCGCGCCGGACATGGCATCGGTGTCCAGCCGATGCTGCACCAGCACCTCGCCGGACAGGTCGGCGACACCTACGGCCACCTTCGTACCGCCGAAATCGATGCCCAGGATCAGGTCCGCTGTCGTGGACGGCAGCACTGTCGCGATGCCATCCACGACAGGGTTGTCATCCGGCCTGATCGTGTCCGGCGCGGAAAGTGCGTTTTCCATACTCGCGTGTTCCCCAAGATGGTTGTGCCGTGGCGCACGGTTTGCGG
>DATBDL010000373.1:0-29810 GCA_036269975.1 Pseudonocardiaceae bacterium
CTCGTGGGTGGCCTGGCTCACGACGGACATCATGCCCGTACGGAACGATCCAGAGCTACTCGCGGGTAGTGGGTCGCCGGGCGCATAGTGTGACAGGGACTGAACGGGTGACGCTGCCCGGTTGCCAGGGGCGTCACCAGAACCGCAATCAGGCTAGGAGATCCCTTGGCCCCGCAGAACAGCAGCGCTTCCGGAGCCGGCGCGAGTGGTGGTACGAGTGCCGACGCCAACGGCACGGGTGCCGGCGCCGACGGTGGCGCGCGTGGTGCCGTGACCGAGCGCGTCCGCGTGATCCGCGACGGCCTCGCCGCGCACCTGCCGGACATCGATCCCGAGGAGACCGGCGAGTGGCTGGACTCCTTCGACGCCGTCCTGGCCGCCGCCGGCCAGCAGCGCGCCCGCTACCTGATGCTGCGACTGCTCGAACGCGCACGGGAGCGCCGCGTCGGCGTACCCGCGCTGACCAGCACCGACTACGTCAACACGATCCCCACCGAGCGGGAGCCGTGGTTCCCAGGTGACGAGGAGGTCGAGCGCCGCTACCGCGCGTGGATCCGCTGGAACGCGGCGATGACCGTGCACCGCGCGCAGCGGCCCGGCGTCGGCGTCGGCGGCCACATCTCGACCTACGCGTCGTCGGCGACCCTCTACGAGGTCGGCTTCAACTGGTTCTTCCGTGGCAAGGACCACCCTGGCGGGGGCGACCAGGTCTACATCCAGGGCCACGCCTCCCCCGGCATCTACGCTCGGGCCTTCCTGGAGGGCCGGCTCTCCACCGACCATCTCGACGGCTTCCGCCAGGAGCACTCGCACGCGGGCGCGGGCGGCGGGCTTCCGTCATATCCGCACCCCCGGCTGATGCCGGACTTCTGGGAGTTCCCGACCGTGTCCATGGGCCTTGGCCCGATGAACGCGATCTACCAGGCCCGCTTCAACCGCTACCTGCACGATCGCGGCATCAAGGACACCTCGCAGCAGCACGTCTGGGCGTTCCTCGGCGACGGCGAGATGGACGAGGCCGAGTCGCGTGGCCTGGTGCACGTCGCCGCGAACGAGGGTCTTGACAACCTCACGTTCGTGATCAACTGCAATCTCCAGCGGCTGGACGGACCGGTCCGCGGCAACGGCAAGATCATCCAGGAGCTGGAGTCGTTCTTCCTCGGCGCCGGCTGGAACGTGATCAAGGCCATCTGGGGCCGCGAGTGGGACGCGCTGCTGGCGGCCGACCGCGACGGCGCGCTGATCAACCTGATGAACGTCACCCCGGACGGCGACTACCAGACGTACAAGGCCAACGACGGCGCCTACGTCCGCGAGCACTTCTTCGGCCGCGACCCGCGCACCAAGGAAATGGTCACGCCCATGAGCGACCAGGAGATCTGGAACCTCAAGCGCGGCGGCCACGACTACCGCAAGGTCTACGCGGCGTACCAGGCGGCGATCGAGCACCACGGCCAGCCGACGGTGATCCTCGCCAAGACCATCAAGGGCTACGGCCTCGGCCCGCACTTCGCGGGCCGCAACGCCACGCACCAGATGAAGAAGATGACGCTGCCGGACCTCAAGCTGTTCCGGGACGAGATGCGCATCCCGATCGCCGACAAGGCCCTTGAGGACAACCCGTACCTGCCGCCGTACTACCACCCCGGCCACGACGCGCCGGAGATCCAGTACCTGGCCGAGCGGCGCCGGCAGCTCGGTGGGTTCGTGCCGGAGCGGCGGACCAAGTCGGCGACGACGCTGGTGCTGCCGGGCGACAAGGTCTACGACGTGGTCAAGCGGGGCTCCGGCAAGCAGGAGGTCGCCACGACGATGGCGTTCGTCCGGCTGGTGCGGGATCTGGCCAAAGACCCAGGTATCGGCGAGCGGCTGGTGCCGATCATCCCGGACGAGGCCCGCACGTTCGGGATGGACTCTATGTTCCCGACGCAGAAGATCTACAACCCGCACGGCCAGGCGTACACGTCGGTGGACGCATCGCTGATGCTCGCCTACAAGGAGAGCGAGCAGGGCCAGATCCTGCACGAGGGCATCAACGAGGCCGGTTCGACGGCGTCCTTCACGGCCGCAGGCACGTCGTACGCGACGCACGGCGAGCCGATGATCCCGATCTACATCTTCTACTCGATGTTCGGCTTCCAGCGCACCGGCGACGGCCTGTGGGCGGCGGCCGACCAGATGGCACGGGGCTTCGTGCTCGGCGCGACCGCCGGCCGCACGACGCTGACCGGTGAGGGCCTCCAGCACAACGACGGGCACTCGCTGCTGATCGCCGCGACGAACCCGGCCGTGATCAGCTACGACCCGGCCTGGTCGTTCGAGATCGCGCACATCGTGAAGGACGGCCTGCGCCGGATGTACGGCGAGCAGCCGGAGAACGTCTTCTACTACCTCACGATCTACAACGATCCCTACGTACAGCCGGCCGAGCCCGAGAACCTGGACGTCGAGGGTCTGCTGCGTGGCCTCTACCGGTACGCCGAGGCACCGGATGGCGACGGCCCGACGGCCCGAATCCTGGTGTCGGGCGTGACCATGCCGGACGCGCTGCGGGCACGGGCGCTGTTGAAGGACGACTGGGGCGTGCGGGCCGAGGTGTGGTCGGCGACGTCGTGGGCGGAACTGCGCCGCGAGGCGGTCGAGATCGACCGGCACAACCTGCTGAACCCCGGCGCCGAGCCGAGGGTGCCTTATGTGACGACCGTGCTGGATGGCGACGACTCGCCGATCCTGGCCGTCTCGGACTGGATGCGCGCCGTGCCGGACCTGATCCGGCCGTGGGTGCACGGCGACATGGTGTCGCTCGGCACGGACGGTTTCGGCTTCTCGGACACGCGGCCGGCGGCGCGGCGCTACTTCCTGGTGGACGCGCAGTCGATCACGGTGGGCGTGCTGGCGGCACTGGCGCGGCGCGGCGAGATCGACAAGGCGAAGGTGGTCGAGGCGGCCGATCGTTATCAGATCGACGACGTACAGGCGGCGGGTCCGCAGACGTCGGATTCCGGGGCCGCGTAACCGAAATCGTGAATCGGAGTCACGACACCACGATCGGGCGATAACACCGGTTTGCGGTGGCGGCAACCCACTCGACCGTCCAGTGTGGAATTACCGGTGGGGACCGGGGAGAAGGGCCCTCTGGCCGGACGTGCCACGTCGTCCGCCAGAGGGCCTTCGTACGCACTGGAATGCCGTGCACACAACGGTGGTTGGATGCGGTTGTCGGCAGCCAACGGCGGGAGGTCTCGGTGCGCGCGATCCAGGTACGGGAACACGGTGGTCCGGAGGTCCTGACGCCGACAGAGCTCGATCCGCCCGAGCCTGGCCGCACCGACCTGGTGGTCGACGTGGCCGCTGCCGGTGTCAACTACATCGACACCTACCACCGCTCCGGGCTTTACCCGACGAAACCGCCGTTCGTGCCGGGGATGGAGGGTGCGGGCACGGTGCACGCGGTCGGCGCCGACGTGACCGAGTTCGCGGTGGGCGATCGGGTGGCGTGGGCTACGGCGCTCGGCAGCTATGCCGAGCAGGTTGTCGTACCGGCCGGCGCGGCCGTCGCGGTGCCGGACGGTGTCGACGACCAGACGGCGGCCGCCACGATGTTGCAGGGCATGACAGCGCAGTACCTGCTGAAGTCGACGTACCCGGTCCAGGCCGGTGAGACGATCCTGGTGCACGCGGCGGCCGGCGGTGTCGGCCTGCTGCTGACGCAGTGGGCGAAGACGCTCGGCGCCCGCGTGATCGGCACGGTGTCCACCGCCGCCAAGGAAGAACTCGCGCGGGCGGCGGGTGCGGACGAGATCATCCGCTACACCGAGCGGGACGTGACCGACGAGGTCCGGCGGCTGACCGACGGCGTCGGCGTGCACGTGGTCTACGACGGTGTCGGCAAGGACACGTTCGACGCCAGCCTGGCCAGCCTGCGCCGGCGCGGCATGCTGGTGCTGTTCGGCGCGTCGAGTGGGCCGGTCCCGCCGTTCGACCTGCAACGCCTCAACACCGGCGGCTCGCTGTTCACGACGCGGCCGACTCTCGCGCACTACACGGCGGACCGTGCCGAACTGGTCCAGCGGGCTGGCGACGTCTTCGACGAGATCACCGCCGGCCGGCTCACGATCCGCGTCGGCCACACCTACCCGTTGGCCGACGCCGCCCGCTCGCACGAGGACCTACAGGCACGCCGTACCACCGCGAAACTCCTGCTGCTGCCCTGATCGTGCGATTCTGGGCGACATGACCGCCGCTGCCAGCCGCGACCCGGTCCCCGGTGCCGCCCAGGTGTCCGAACGCACGTTGCGCAAGATCGAGCGCGCGTCCGGCGACCTGGCCGCCGACAGCGTGGCCGCGATGGAGCAGCGGCTGCCCTGGTTCGCCCGGCTGCCACCCGACCAGCGGGCCAACGTGCTGCTGATCGCGCAGACCGGAGTAGCGGGCTTCGTGGAGTGGTTCCACGATCCGGCCAGCGCGTTCCAGTTGTCCGCGGACGCGTTCCGGACGGCGCCGCGCGACATGTACCACTGGGTGAGCCTGCGGCACACCGTGGAACTGGTCCGGGTGGCGCTGGAGGTGTTCGAGCAGGGACTGCCCGGCCTGGCCGCGGACCCGGCCGAGCGGGCCGTGCTGACCGAGTCGGTGTTGCGCTACGGCAGGGAGATCGCGTTCACGGCGGCCACGTCGTACGCGGCGGCTGCCGAGGCGCGTGGCGCGTGGGATGCCCGGTTGGAGGCGCTGGTCGTCGACGGCATCGTCCGTGGCGACGCAGAGGAATCACTGCTGTCCAGGGCGGCCGCGCTGGGCTGGGACCCCTCCGGTGAGGCGACCGTGCTGGTCGGCCGGCCGTCGGCGGACGATCCGCCGACCGTGGTCTTCGGCGTGCGCAGCCGCGCGGCCCGGATCGGGCGGCCGGTGCTGCTGTCGGTGCAGGGATCGCGGCTGGTGGTGGTGCTGGGCGGCCGGACCGACCGACCGGCCGATCACGACCTGCTGACCCGGATCGCGGACAGTTTCGGTGTCGGGCCGGTGGTGGCGGGGCCGACCGTGGCCGATCTGGGTGAGGCGCACCGCAGCGCGTCCGACGCGCTGTCCGGGTTGCGCGCCGTGGTCGGCTGGCCGGGCGCGCCCCGGCCGGTGCGCTCGGCGGACCTGCTGCCGGAGCGGGCGCTGGCCGGCGATCCGGAGGCGGAACGGCAGCTCGTGGACCGGGTGGCGCGGCCGCTGGAGGAGGCGGGCGGGGCGCTGTTGGAGACCGTGGACACCTATCTGGAGAGCGGCGGCACGCTGGAGGGCTGCGCGCGGCAGTTGTTCGTCCATCCGAACACGGTCCGTTACCGGCTGCGCAGAGTGGCCGAAATCACGGACCGCAACCCCAGCGATCCGAGGGACGCGCTCGTACTCAGGGTCGGCCTGACGGTCGGCCGGCTGGCGCGTGCGAGAGGGCTGTGGTAGCGGATAACCACAACGTCAGCGACCCGCAGCCGGTCAGAGATTCAGGTTGCGCGCCTGCGGCCCGACGGGGTCTTTGTAGGTAACCTACAAAGTGAGCGGCTGGAGTTGGTCGCTGGCGGCATGACCATCCGGCGGCGACTACGTGTTCAGTAGGGGACTGTGATCGCACTTCTCGCGCCGGGCCAGGGCGCCCAGAAACCGGGCATGTTCAGCCCGTGGCTCGAGCTGGACGGGGTTGCCGCGCGGGTGGCCGCCTGGTCCGACTCGACCGGCCTGGACCTGGTGGCGCTGGGCACGACCGCGACCGCCGACGAGATCCAGGACACGGCGATCACGCAACCGCTCGTGGTGGCGCTGAGCCTGATCGCGTTCGGGGAGCTGCGCCGGCGGGTCGAGCTGCCGGCGGACACCCCAATGGCGGGGCACTCGGTCGGCGAGCTGGCGGCGGCCGCGATGGCCGGGGTGTTCTCCCCCGACGACGCGGTCGCGCTCGCCGCGGTGCGTGGCAGGGCGATGGCGGCCGCGTGCGCGCTGGAACCGACCGGCATGGCCGCCGTGATGGGCGGCGAACCGGACGAGATCATCTCGTGGCTGGCCGAGTTCGACCTGGTCGGCGCGAACATCAACGGGGCCGGCCAGATCGTCGCCGCCGGTTCGCGGCCGGCGCTGGAGAAGCTGGCCGCCGCGGCGCGGCCGGGGATCAAGGTGATTCAGCTCAAGGTGGCCGGCGCGTTCCACACCCGGTACATGGCCACCGCCGAGTCCGCCCTGTGCGCGCACGCCGCCGGCGTCACCGTGGCCGACCCGGTCTTCCCGCTGCTGTCCAATGCGGACGGCACCGTGGTGACCGACGGCGCGACCGTGCTGGAACGGCTCGTCGCGCAGGTCACCAAGCCGGTCCGCTGGGATTACTGCATGGCAACGCTCGCCGGGCTCGGCGTCACGACCGCGGTGGAGCTGCCGCCGGCCGGTGCACTGTCCGGTCTGGTCAAACGCGAACTGAAGGGAACAGTGACCGTGCCGTTGAAGTCGCCGGAGGACCTGGCGAAGGTAGCCGAGGTGCTGGCCGATTCGCTGGCCGGAGGTGACCGGTGACCGGTCTGACCTCCCTCACGCTGGCCAGTGGCGCGCCGGCCGCCCGCATCGAGGGCACCGGCAGTTTCCAGCCGGAGCGGATCGTCACCAACGACGACCTCGCCCAGATCATGGACACGAACGACGAATGGATCCGTGACCGGGTCGGCATCATCGAGCGCAGGGCGGCCGACCCGGACGAGCGCCTCGTCGACATGGGCGCCGCCGCCGGCGGCCGTGCCATCGCGAACGCGGGGATCGAGCCGACGGACATCGACACCGTCATCGTCGCGACCTGCACGCTGCCGACGCAGATCCCGAACGCGTCCGCCCGGATCGCCGACATGGTCGGCGTCAAGGGTGCCGGCGCGTTCGACGTCAACGCCGCGTGCGCCGGTTTCTGCTACGCCATCGGCACGGCGTCGGACCTGGTTCGCGCCGGCTCCGCGAAGCGGGTGCTGGTGGTCGGGGCGGAGCGGTTCGCCGACTGGGTCGATCCGACCGACCGAGCCAACGCGATCATCTTCGCCGACGGCGCAGGCGCCGTGGTGGTCGGACCGTCCGACGTCCCGGCCATCGGGCCGGTCGCGTGGGGCAGCGCGGGCGATCTCGCCGACCTGATCTACATGCGCGACGACAGGTGGATCTACCAGGAGGGCCAGTCGGTCTTCCGGTGGGCCACCACGAAGGTCGCGCCGATCGCGTTGCGGGCGCTGGAACTGACCGGGCTCAAGCCGTCCGATGTGGACGTACTGATCCCGCACCAGGCGAACCTGCGGATCGTGCACGCGATCGCCAAGAAACTGCGGGCCGAGGGCGCACGGGAGGACATGGTGGTCGCCGACGACATCGTGTACTCCGGCAACACGTCGTCGGCGTCGATCCCGATGGCGCTGGACCACATGCGGGCGGCCGGCCGGGTGCACACCGGCGACGTGCTACTCCTCGTCGGCTTCGGCGCGGGCCTGTCCTACGCTGCGCAGGTCGTGATCAGTCCCTGACCGGGACCGTCGACTCCCCCGGCCGAGCGGCCGAAGGGCACATCACCAAGGAAGGAACGTTCGGTGGCGAACGAGGAAATCGAGAAGGAACTCGCCGAGATCGTCGAGGAGATCGCCGGTGTCGCGGCTGCCGACGTCACGCCGGAGAAGTCCTTTGTGGATGACCTGGACATCGACTCGCTGTCCATGGTCGAGATCGCCGTGCAGGCCGAGGACAAGTTCGGCGTGAAGATCCCGGACGACGAGCTGGCCAACCTCAAGACGGTCGGCGACGCGGTGAACTACATCGCAAGCAAGAAGTGACCAGTAGTTACGTGATCTTGGTCGCAATCGGTGTGGAGACGACATGAGTGGTAACGACGTCGTCGTCACCGGGATGGGCGCGACGACCCCGCTTGGCGGGGACGTCGCCTCCACCTGGGACGGACTACTCGCCGGCCGCAGTGGCGCCCGGTCCCTGGACTTCGAGTGGGTCGAGCGGCTCGGCATCCCGGTCACTTTCGCGGCGACGCTCGCGGTGGAACCCACCGAGGTGCTGCCGAGGGTGGAGGCCCGCCGGCTGGACCGGTCCGAGCAGGTCGCCCTGGTGGCGGCGCAGCAGGCGTGGAAGGACGCCGAGCTGAGCACGGACTCGGTCGACCTGGACCGGCTCGCGGTGATCGTCGGCACCGGCATCGGCGGCGTCGGCACCCTGCTCGGCCAGAACGAACTGCTGCAGAACCACGGGATGCGCAAGGTGTCGCCGCTGACCGTGCCGATGCTGATGCCCAACGGACCGGCAGCGCACGTCGGGCTGGCGCTCAAGGCGCGGGCCGGCGTGCACGCGCCGGTGTCGGCCTGCGCGTCCGGTGCCGAGGCGATCGGTTGGGGCTGGCGGATGATCCGCTCCGGCGAGGCCGACATCGTGGTGGCCGGTGGCGCCGAGGCGTGCATCGTGCCGATCACGATGGCCGGGTTCGCCCAGGCCCGCACCATGAGCACCCGCAACGACGACCCGGAACACGCCTCCCGGCCGTGGGACATGGCGCGGGACGGGTTCGTGCTCGGCGAGGGCGCCGGCATCGTGGTGCTCGAACGCGCCGAACACGCGGCCGCCCGTGGTGCCAAGGTGTACGCCCGGCTCGCCGGCGTCGGCACGTCGGCGGACGCGTACCACATCACGGCGCCGGACCCGGAGGCCATCGGCCAGGCACGGGCGATCGCGGCGGCCGTCCGCAACAGCGGCGTCGACCCGGCCGACATCGGGCATGTCAACGCGCACGCCACGTCCACCCCGGTGGGTGACGTGCCGGAGACGATCGCGGTCCGCAAGTCGATCGGCGACCACCCGATCCTGACCGCGCCGAAGGGCTCGCTCGGCCACCTGCTCGGCGCGTCCGGCGCGGTCGAGTCGATCGCGACGATCCTGTCGCTGTACGAGGGCCTGATCCCGCCCACCGCGAACCTGACGAACCTCGACCCCGGCGTGACGCTGGACGTGGTGGCCGGCGAGGCACGGAAGGTGCGGCTCACCGCGGCGGTGAACGACTCGTTCGGCTTCGGCGGGCACAACGTCGCGCTCGTCTTCGTCGCGACCTGATCGGGTGAGGGATGGGCGCGAGCCGGCCAACCAGCACGGCTGGCTCGCGCCACGAGGTCGCTCGGCTCAGCACGCCTGTTTCTGCGGTGAACTGCCGGTGATTCCCGCGTCCACTTCGTACTTCTTGGCCTTGGCGTCCCACGCCACCGGCAGCACCACCTGCCACCGGATACAGCCGTGCGGGAAGTTCTGCGGTGCGTCGGCCAGGTCCTGGACGCTGGTGAAGCTCAGCAGCACGCGCACGCCGTTGGCCGGGGCCGTGTCGGCGCGGTAGACGTAGATCGAGCCGTCGCGGGTGGTGTGGTAGCCCTGCAGGAAGTCCGCCGGTGTCTGTTCCGCCGCGAGCGCGGGACTGACGGCGGCCACCCACTCGTCGTACCGCTTGTCGTTGATGGCGTTGAAGTACGACTGGAGCACGGCCAGCAACTGGCTGTGCTGCGGGTAGTTCGCGAAGTCCTGCGCGAACGTGACGGTGCTCGGCCCCGGCTCGTCCGAACTGGGCACCGACGAGTGCACCGGCGGCGATCCGAGGCCGGCCGTCGTCACCGGCTGCTGGTGATAGAGGCCGTTCGCGACCAGCGCACCCGCGACGACGGCGATCACGACCAACCCGAGCACGGGCGCGACCCACCACGTGGTCGGGCGGCGCGGATCAGTTGGCACGTATCGAGAGTGCCACAAGACCCAACGGGATGATCGACGTGGTCAGCCGACCCGGTGCAGCCAGGTCACCGGCGCGCCGTCACCGGCACGGCGGAACGGCTCCAGCGCGTCGTCCCACGGCTTGCCGAGCAACTTGTCCACATCGTGCGCGAACGACTCACCGCCCCGGCTGCTCGCGGCCAGGGTCCGCAACTGGTCCTCGCCGACCATGATGTCGCC
Organism: Pseudonocardiaceae bacterium; assembly: GCA_036269975.1. Taxonomy (GTDB): domain Bacteria; phylum Actinomycetota; class Actinomycetes; order Mycobacteriales; family Pseudonocardiaceae; genus DATEPR01. Next base: position 9,982 of record DATBDL010000373.1, read on the forward strand.
GTTGGCACCGATACGGGTGTGCCACAGGCCGAGGCCGGGCGCGAAACAGAAGCGCTCGCCGTCGACACCGGGGCTGGGGTTCTCGGTCACCTCGAACCGCAGCATCGGCCACGCGCGCAGCGCGGTGACCAACTTGCTCGCGATGCCCACGTCCGAGCCCCACGAACACTCCGCCCGCAGATGACCCGGCGCGGCAGGCTGCGCCGTCCACTGCAAAGCAACCCGGACCCCGAGGGTGCCGGCGATCGCCCACTCGACGTGCGGACAGACCGCAGACGGCGACGAGTGGACGTACACCACGCCACTAGTGCTCACTGCTGACCTCCGCTACTCGACGAGGGACGTCTTCCCCTACGCCCTCGGCAGCGGACCATCAGGTTGCTTGGCGATCACTGTGGCTGTTGCTGCGCCATTCTGCCCCTACTCCGACCGGTCCCGCCACCTGAACCGGAAAGAAGCTTGACCGCGATACGGTGTGCGAACGCAGTGTGACGTCTCGAGTGCGCGACGTCCTGGGCATCCTGGGACGTCACGCACTCGACTAGGAGGTATGCCGTGCGCATGGTCCGGCTCGGGGCCGAGACCTCGCGGGTGGGCGCCGACGTACGGGCGGCCATCGCGTCGTGGGGACCCGCGGACACGGTGCTCGGCGGCATCGCTCTGCTGGGTGTCACACCACTGGGCTGCGCCGGCCCGGTCGAGGCGGTCATCCTGGTGCCGCGTGGTGTGGTGATCGTGGTCGGGGTGGACCTGCCGGACCCGGCACTGCGCCTGGACGCCCCGCTGGACGCGCCGTGGAAGGCCGACGGCTGGCCACTGGTGCGCGAGGACGGCGCGGTGAATCCGGCCGGCGAGGCACTGGCCGCGGCACGGGCGGTGACCGACGTGTTGCAGGAACGGCGACTCGAACCGGTACCGGTGAACACGATCGTGGCGGTCGGGCCGTACGTCGGCCAGGTCACGCAGTCCACGGTCGACCTGCACCAGGGCGTGCGCGTGCTGTATCCGGAACCGAGGACGATGCTCACCGCGATGCGCGAACTGGGCGTCGCGGACCGGCCGTGCTCGGTGGAACAGGCACGCCGGCTGTTGTCGGTGCTGGTCGGTGACCGGGTGCCGATGCTGATCGGCGAAGTCGCCGCGGAGGGCTTCGTCGACGCCGTCACGCCGGACCTGGCGACCGCGAGCACCACGCTGATCCCGAGGATCACCGACCAGACCAGGCTGCCCCGCGGCAACGGCGGCGGCGGGCCGCGACGGCGACGCGCCGACCAACTGCGATGGCTGCCGATGGCGGCGCTCGGCCTGCTGGCCGCGCTGCTGATCGCGGGTGTCGCCGTGGCGCTGGGTACGACGGGCCAGGGCGGGCAGGCGGCGGCGGGGAGCACGCCCCCGGTCCCGCCGTCGGTGACGGTCGGCGGGGTGTCGTTCAGCCGGACGGGGTCCGCCCAGGCCACCGACTGTGCCGGCCACGCGTACGGCGACGTCCAGGTGTGGCTGTCGGAGCACCAGTGCGTCGACCTGGCCCGCTCGACCTACCAGACCACATCGGACGGACACCCGGCGGCGGTGGCCCTGGCCGTGCTCACCTTTCACGACGTGGCGACGGCCAAGGCGTTCAGCGCCGTCGCCAACGCGACGGGTAGCGGTGGCATCACCGACCTGGTCAAGGACGGGGCCGGCTGGCGCGGCGGACCCAAGTCGTTCGACGACGCCGCCTACACGGTGCTGCTGCGCGACGCGTCGGTGCGGCTGACCGAGGTGGTGTGGATCGGCAGGACGTCCAGCCCGACCGACCCCGCGCTGACCAAACTGGCGGACAGCGCCGCCGAACTGCCGGCCAGCCCGTAGTGAGCTGGCGCCACTGAGCGAGCCGGTGGGCTGTCGCTAGCCGATCGACCTGGTCACGGTGTAGCCGATCAACGCGGCACCCAGCCCTGCGACGACGCTGACCAGCACGTTCGCCACGGCGTAGAAGTAGGCGCGTTCCTGGGCCAGCCGGACGGTCTCGTAGCTGAACGTGCTGTACGTGGTCAGCGCACCGCAGAAACCGGTGCCCACCAACACGTACAGCGGGCTGGTGCCGGCGGCGCCGGACCCGGCCAGCACACCGAGGACGAGACAGCCGGCCAAGTTCACGGCGAGCGTGCCCCACGGGAACACCGAGTCGTGCCGCGACTGCACGAGCCGGTCGGTGAGATACCGCATCGGGGCGCCCACCATCGCGCCCAGCGCCACCAGCAGCACGGTCACGCCCGCACCCCCGGACGGACCAGCCTGCGCGTCACGATCATGCCGAGCAGCACCGCGAGCAGCGCGCACACCAGAGTGCCGGCCAGGTAGGCGAACGCGAGCGGCACCGAACCCGGCCGCAGCAGGCCGCGGATCTCGTTGGCGTAGGTGGAAAATGTGGTGAACCCGCCGAGCGCGCCGACGCCGACGAACGGCCGCAGCAGCGGTCGCGCCGTGAACACGTCGGTCACCAGCACCATCAGCACGCCGATCAGCAGGCAGCCGGACACGTTGATCGCGAAGGTGCCCCACGGAAAGCGGCCCGGCTCCGTCGGCAGCAGGATGCCGACGCCGTAACGGGCCAACGCGCCGAGCGCGCCACCGGCCGCGATCACGCCGAGTACCCGCGCCTGCCGGCCGACGAACTCCCGGCGATGTGCCGGGACCCGAAGATCTACGTCGGGATCGACCACATCCTGGGCATCCTGTGCCATCGGGCCTCCTACCACGGTGCCGCTCATCAGTCGACCGAGTAGGGACCGTTGGCGGTGTTCGCACCGCGGTTCGATTCGGCGGGCCCCACCGCCGTACGCCCAGTTTATCGGGTCCGGTCGCCATGGCGGGAACGGCAGGTGGGCATCGTCCAGTGTGCACAGTCGGGTGGCCTGCGTCGTCTAGGGTTGGGCCGGCGGTGCCCTACCGGGTGGCCTGCGCGAACGAAGGGACTGGACACGTGGGTGAGATCCACCGGATCGGTGTTGTCGGGTCGGGCTTGATGGGTTCCGGCATCGCGGAGGTGTGCGCGCGGGCCGGGCTGGACGTCCTGGTGAACGAGATCAACTCCGAAGCGCTGGATGCCGGGCGCGACCGGATCACGGCGTCGCTGGCGCGCGGTGTGCGCTCCGGCAAGCTGACCGAGGCGGAACGGGACGAAGCGCTCGATCGGGTCACGTTCACCACCGACCTCGGCGACTTCGCCGACCGTGAACTCGTCGTCGAGGCGGTCGCGGAGCACGAGCCGACCAAGATCGAGGTGTTCACCACGCTCGACAAGGTCGTGACGAGCCCGACGGCGATCTTCGCGTCCAACACGTCGTCCATCCCGATCATGAAACTGGCCATGGCGACGCGCCGGCCGGAGCAGGTCATCGGCATTCACTTCTTCAATCCGGTGCCGGTGTTGAAGCTGGTCGAGCTGATCCCGTCACTGTTGTCGAGCGCGGAAACCCAGGCGAGGGCCGAGGGGTTCGCCACCGGCGTACTCGGCAAGACGGCGGTGCGCTCGCAGGACAGGGCCGGTTTCGTGGTCAACGCGCTGCTGATCCCGTACCTCCTGTCCGCCATCCGGATGTTCGAGTCCGGCTTCGCGTCGGCGGAGGACATCGACAACGGCATGGTGCTGGGCTGCGCCCACCCGATGGGACCGCTGCGGCTGACCGACCTGATCGGCCTGGACACCACCAAGGCGGTGGCCGAGTCGATGTACGCGGAGTTCAAGGAGCCGTTGTTCTCCGCTCCCCCGCTGCTGCTGCGGATGGTCGACGCCGGCCTGCTGGGCAAGAAAACCGGGCGCGGGTTCTACGACTACTCGCACTGACCTGGCACAGCGGGTGGGTCGGTGTGTCTCACCTGCGTCGATCCGGGTATTGGATCTCGGCCCGGTTGGCGCGCACGCTAAACTGGACGTATTCGGTACGAGGTGGGCGGGAACACATCGTGGTGCCGTGCTGCGGGCCGGTTGATTGTTCTCGTATCCTGCCTCTGCGCGCAGTGCAACGCTCCCACTTTCCGGGGCGGCGTCATGCTGCGACCGACACCACCGGGAACGCAAGGGGAACCGTGGCTAGCAAGACCGTGGTCGAGTTGTTCGACGATCTGGACGGGGGTCGCGCGGACGAGACGGTGAGATTCGAACTCGACGGTGTTGAGTACGAGATCGACCTGTCCACCGCAAACGCCGCCGCGTTGCGTGACACGCTGGCTGTCTACATCGGTCACGCGCATCGTCCGGCGCGCAAGGGCCGCCGTGTCGCGCAGGAGAGTGTTGCCAGCGTCGTGGCCAGCACTGTCAGTGCCCCTCCGCCGAGTACCGTCGGCGCGGGGCAGCGCAACGGCAAGGACGGTCGCAACGGCAAGGTGAGTGACAGCGCCAGCATGACCGCCGAGATCCGCCGGCTCGCCAGTGAATCCGCGCAGAAGGTGAGCGAGGCGGCTCGCGTGGCGGCCGCCACCAAGGCGGACGAGGAGACGCCCACGCTGGCACCGGCCACTGAATCGGTTCGGCCGACCAGTCAGGCGACGACCGTGGGACCGGTTCCGGCGTTGGTCATCCCCTTCATGGAAGCCGGGCTGTAGGGGCGGTTCGCCGTCAACAGGTCGGCAGTCGTCGTACCGACGGTGTCGCGGCCCGGCCGAGGCGCTCGATCGCCCGCAACGCGTACGGTTCCGGCCTCCCCCACCGCACCCTGGTGGGCACGGCGAGCGCGGCGAGCCGGATCGTGCGCAACATCGTGGTGGCCGCCGGGGCGGGATAGCCGGGCCGGCCGTGCAACCGGATCGCCCAGTCGGGCAGCACCGAGTAGGCCAGGTGCCCGATCAACGCGGAGTAGACGGGCAGGCCGGGACGTAGGGCCCGCGCCACCGGGGGCCGGTGCAGGAACCGGTAGATGACATCGGACTCGGGTGTACGGGCGAGTTCTGGTCTGATGCCGGCGAAGTACTCGCGCATCGCCGCCCGCGAGCCGGGTACCTCGTCGGCGGCCAGCCCGACCAGGGTCGCGGAGCCGCGCTGCTCGTCGAGGTAGCGGTCGGCCTGCCGGTCGGTCAGCGGATAACCGGCCCTGCGCAACACTTCCAGGAACGACCAGGTCTCCGCACAGTGCACCCACAGCAACAGGTCCGGCTCGTCGACGCGGAACCGGGCGCCGGTGCGCGGATCGGTGGCCCGCAGGCCACGATGAATCCGCCGGACGTGCGCTGCGGCAGTCGCCACCTCGGGCCGTGTGCCGTAGGTGGACAGGCCGACGAAGTTCGCGGTCCGTACCAGTCGACCGAGTGGATCGGTCCGGAAGTTCGAGTTCTGCACGACACCCGCCACCGCACGCGGATGCAGTGCCTGTAGGAACAGGCCGCTGATGCCGGCCACCCACATGGCGGGATCGGCATGCAGTTGCCACGTCACGGAATCCGGGCCGACCAGCCCCGGATCGGGTACGGCATCAGCGGGTACGCGCGCCGTTGATCGGGTCATGTGGCCTCCCGCGTCCACCATGCCCGCCGAACACCGGAATGACCAGATTCCGATACCGACGTTATCCCGGTATCGGGCGGCTACTTGGCCAGGGTGTCGATCAGGAGCTGTCCGTTCTCCTTCACCACGCGCAGCGTCTGGTGCTCCTGGCGGGTGCTGGCGGCCTGACCGGTGCCGGTGGTGTAGGTGACATCGATCGGGACGCTCACCGAGCCGTCCGGGTTGGTGCTGACCCCGATCGCGTGCGCCGAGCTGAGCTGCGAGTACTGGCCCCAGTACTGCTCGAATCCGTTCACGCCGCCGAAAGCGGCCTGCGCGCCGGGTGTCAGCAGCGCGAACCGTAGCGCCGCGTTGTCGAAGTTGCCGAAATAGTTGACCACCGTGTGGCCGGCGGCCGACCAGTCGATCGTGCCGCTGGTCGGCGCGGCCCCGAGCGGAGGCGTGTTCAGCGTGCTGGCACTGGGACGGGTGTCGGTCGCGGGCGGCGTGGCTCTCGTCGTGATGTCACTGCTCGTGCCGCCGGCCCGGTTGGACGGGCCGCCACTGGGGTTCAGCACCAGGACGATCCCGACGACCAACGCGACCACCACCACGCCCACCCCGACGAGCAACAGCCTGCGGTCGCGGCCGGGTCGTTTCGGCGCGCCGGTCGGCCGGTACGCGGCCGGCCGGTCGGACAGAGGTAACAGCGGCAGCACGGCGCCGATCGGTGCGGCTGCCGGCTCGGGTACGGCGTCATCGGCCGCCGGACGCAGGTCCGGCAGGGTCGGCGCGGGCGGTGCCGCCTGCTCAGCCGGTTCCTTCGACCGGGACGGGGTCGGCGACGCGAGGTCCGCCAGCATCCGGCTGGCCTGGCTCATCGTGGGCCGCTCGTCCGCCTCGGGGCGCAGCAGTTGCATCAGCAACGCGGTCAGCACGCCGGCCTGCCGGGGCGGCTGCACCTTGCCCTCGGCCACCAGCCGGAGCAGGGCGAGCTGGTTGTGCCGTTCCGGGAACGGCGGGCCGCCCTCCACCGCGTCGTAGAGCGTGGCCCCGAAGGAGAACACGTCCGACGCCGACGACGGCTCGCCACCCCTGGCCACCTCGGGCGCCAGGTACGCCGGCGTGCCGGCGAACATGCCGGTCTGGGTGACCGTGACATCGCCGGCCGCACGGGCGATGCCGAAGTCCGTGATCTTGGCCACGCCGGCGTCGGTGAGGAGGATGTTGGCCGGCTTGATGTCGCGATGCACGATGCCGGACGCGTGCGCCGCGGCCAGCGCCGACGCGATCTGGCTGCCGACCGCGGCCACGTCGGCGGCGGCCATGCTGCCCCGGTCGGCCAGGCTGGCCGCCAGGCTGCGCGATGGCAGGTACTCCATCACCAGGCACGGATCGCCGTCGTGCTCGGCCACGTCGAACACCACGATCGCGTTGGGGTGGTGCAGCCGGGCGGCGATCCTGGCCTCGCGCAGGGCACGGCGCCGGGCGTCTTCCTTCTCCTGGTCGGACAGGCCCGGCTGGGTGAGTAGCTGCTTCACCGCGACGACACGTTCGAGGCGCTCGTCGCGCGCCCGCCACACCACGCCCATCGACCCGCTGCCGATGCGCTCCAGCAACCGGTAGTGCCCGGCGATCAGTTGACCCTCGTCGATGACCGATTGCTCCCTGTTAGTACCAGTCGCATGCGGCGTGGTGTTAGGCGTGTGGGGACCTGCTCACCCTATCGAATCCGGCGGCCAACGCGATGAGCGACAGTCACGCCCCACCACCAGCCGATTTACCCTAACTGGTCTATACCTTTACGAACTCGCAGACGGTAGACCGAAGTGGGGAACCATGAGCGGCTACGTCGGGAGGCCCAGGCATGGCAATGGGATTATCAGGACAACGGACACGCCGACTACTCGTCGCGCTGGCCGTCATCGCCCTCGCGGGCGGCGCGAGCACGGCGCTGGACGCCAACGCGGCCACCACCGCGCCAACAACCGCCTTGGCAACCGCCGCAGCCGCTACAAGCGCGTCCATGGCGAACAGCATCGTGCCGGAGCCGGCGGTCGTGCAGCCGTCGAGTGCGAAGTACCAGCTCACGTCGAGCACGATGATCTTCACGCAGGCCGGCTCCGCTGACGCGGCCGCCGTCGGCACCCAGCTCGCCACGCTGCTGCGGCCGTCGACCGGGCTCGCGCTGACCACGGCCAGCTCCGCCGCCCGGCCGCAGACCGGGAACACCGGCATCGCGCTGCTGCTGACCACGTCGAACCCCGGCCTCGGCGCCGAGGGCTACACGCTCGACGTGACCAACAACAGCATCCTCATCACAGCGGCCCAACCGGCCGGCCTGTTCTACGGCGTGCAGACGCTGCGCCAGCTACTGCCGGCCAAGGCGGACGCCAAGACCACGCAGCAGGGCGTGACCTGGAGCGTGCCCGGCGGCCACATCTCGGACACGCCGAGGTTCCCCTACCGGGGCGCCATGCTGGACGTGTCGCGGCACTTCTTCGGCGTGCCGATCGTCGAGCGGCTGATCGACGAGATCTCCGCCTACAAGGTCAACTACCTGCACCTGCACCTGTCCGACGACCAGGGCTGGCGGATCGTGATCGACAAGTGGCCGAACCTGGCGATCCACGGCGGCAGCACCGAGGTCGGCGGCGGCGCAGGCGGCTACTACACCGAGGCCCAGTACGAGCAGATCGTCGCCTACGCCAAGGCGCACTTCGTGACGATCGTGCCGGAGATCGACGGACCGGGGCACACCAACGCGGCGCTGTCCTCGTACGCACAGCTCAACTGCAACGGCGTCGCTCCCCCGCTCTACACCGGTACCGACGTCGGCTTCAGCACGCTGTGCGTCAACAGCGCCGTCACGTACCAGTTCGAGCAGGACGTGCTCAACGAACTGGCCGCGCTGACCCCAGGCCCGTTCCTGCACATCGGCGGCGACGAGGCCCAGTCGACCACAGCGACCGACTACGCGACGTTCGAGGACAAGGACCTCGCGCTGGTGGCCGCCACCGGCAAGCGGGCCATCGGCTGGCACGACGTCACGCAGGTGAACCCGCCGACGTCGTTCGTGGCGCAGTTCTGGGGCACCACGACGACCGATCCCACGGTCGCGGCGGCTGCCGCTCGCGGCAACAAGGTCATCATGTCGCCGGCCGTCAAGGCATACCTGGACATGAAGTACACGGAGGCGACCAAGCTCGGCCAGGACTGGGCGGCCCTGATCGAGGTCAAGGACGCCTACAACTGGGATCCCGGCAACTACCTCCAGGGCGTGACCGGCAACTCCGTACTCGGCGTCGAGGGCCCGATCTGGTCGGAGACGCTGCTGAACATGGCGAACATCGAGTACCTGGCGTTCCCCCGGCTGCCGGCGCTCGCCGAGCTGGGCTGGTCACCGGAGTCGACGCACAACTGGAACTCGTTCAGCGTGCGGCTGGGCAACCAGGGCCCGAGGTGGACCGTGGAGGGCATCAACTTCTACGCGTCGCCACAGGTGCCGTGGGCGCCGGGCACGGTCGGCGGTGTCGACTGACAAACCATGTTGACTGACACACCATGTTGACTGACAACCACGCGGCGGCCTTCGCGGTGGGACTAAGTTGATGTCGTCTCAACTGGTACCCGAACGCGGAGGCCGCCATGGTGGACAGGACGAAATACCTGCTGGACGAGGCCGAACTACCGACCCAGTGGTACAACGTGATTCCCGACCTGCCCGCCCCGCCACCGCCGCCGCTGCACCCCGGCACCGGCCAGCCCGTCGGCCCGGACGACCTCGCTCCGCTGTTCCCGCAGGCGCTGATCCTGCAGGAGGTCAGCGGCGAGCGGTACATCGACATTCCCGGTGAGGTACTCGACGTCTACAAGCTGTGGCGGCCGTCCCCGCTGTTCCGCGCACGGCGCCTGGAACGCGCCCTGGACACGCCCGCGCGGATCTACTACAAGTACGAGGGCGTCAGCCCGGTCGGCTCGCACAAGCCGAACACGGCCGTGCCACAGGCGTTCTACAACGCCGCCGAGGGCGTCACGAAGCTGACCACGGAGACCGGCGCCGGCCAGTGGGGCAGCGCGCTCGCGTTCGCCAGCAGCGTGTTCGGCCTCGAGTGCGAGGTCTGGCAGGTCAGGGCGTCCTACGACCAGAAGCCGTACCGCAGACTCATGATGGAGACCTACGGCGCCACCGTGCATCCGAGCCCGTCCGAGCTGACCGCGTCCGGGCGTGCCGTGCTGGCCGAGCACCCGGATTCGCCGGGCAGCCTCGGTATCGCGATCAGCGAGGCGGTCGAGATGGCCGCCGCCGACCCGGACACCAGGTATGCGTTGGGCAGCGTGCTCAACCACGTGCTGCTGCACCAGACGGTGATCGGCGAGGAGGCGTTGAAGCAGCTCGCGATGGCCGGCGACGTGCCGGACGTGATCGTCGGCTGCACCGGCGGCGGCTCGAACTTCGGTGGCCTGGTCTTCCCGTTCCTGCGGGAGAAACTGGCCGGCAGGATGTCCCCGGTGATCCGCGCCGCGGAGCCGGCCGCGTGCCCGTCGCTCACGCGCGGTGTCTATGCCTACGATTTCGGTGACACGGCCGGATTGACACCATTGCTCAAAATGCACACATTGGGTCACAATTTCATTCCGGACCCGATTCATGCCGGCGGCCTCCGTTATCACGGAATGTCACCATTGCTGTCACACATCTATGAACTGGGCCTGATCGAGGCAATTGCCGTTCCGCAACAGGAGTGTTTCAGCGCCGGCGTGCGGTTCGCCCGTTCCGAGGGCATCATCCCGGCACCGGAACCCACCCACGCGCTGGCGGCGTGTTTCCAGGAAGCCTTGCGGTGCAAGGAAACCGGCGAGGAGAAGGTGATTCTTACCGCGCTCTGCGGGCACGCCCACCTCGACCTGCCGGCGTACGGACAGTTCCTGGCCGGCGAGATCGTCGACCACGAGTTGCCGGCCGAGGAGATCGAGCGCGCGCTGGCCGAACTGCCGGTCCCCGCGAACTGAGCCGAAGGGTCCAGGCCGGACGTTGCCGGCCTGGACCACATCTCACTCGGTCGGCGCCGGACCGGCGTCGACCGAGCTGAAGATGACCTGGTTGCGGCCGTTGTTCTTGGCCGCGTAGAGCGCGGTGTCCGCCGCCAGCACGAGGTCGTCGATCGTGCTGATGCCGGCGGCCGGATACAGCGCGCAACCGATGGACGCGCTGAAGTCCTGGATGATCAGCTCCTGCGCCGGCATCGTGACCACGAGGGACTGGATGCGCCTGCGCACCCGCTCGGCCACAGCGCGCACCTCGATGCCGTCCACATTGGGGACGAGCACGACGAATTCCTCGCCGCCCCACCGTCCCGCCGTGTCGGCGTCCCGGATCTCGCTGCCGATCGCGGCCGCGACGGTCTGTAGCACGGCATCGCCGGCCAGGTGACCGTACGTGTCGTTGATGCGCTTGAAGTGGTCCAGGTCGATCATCAGCGCGCCGATGGTGGCGCCCGTGACGCGGGCACGTTCGAAGGCGTGCTCGGCGACCTGGTGCCACCAGCCCGCGGTGTCCAGACCGGTCTTGCTGTCGGTTCGCGCGGCCTTGCGGAACTGCGCCACGAGCAGACCACGGTGCATCGCGGCCACGCCGACGACGACACCGACCACCAGCAACGGGTTGTAGGTCAGCAGCGCGGCGGCCACAAGGCCGAGTCCGAACGCACCCACCTCGAGGATGCGCTCGCTGATGCCGTCGAACAGCTCGATGGCCCGCATGTTCGGTGACGACAGCAGGATCGCGCCGGACACCAGCGAGAAGTTGACCAGCCAGCGCAACGCGGCGGCGACGACGGCGATCCCCAGTGCGCCGAACGTCGTGGGCACGCCGGGGTAGGTGTGCGGGTCGAGTGCGAGGATCGCGGCGGCGGTCTGCGTCGCGATGAGAACGCCCGCGGTGTTGAACACCCAGCGGTACAACGGGCGGCGGCCCTTCCAGACGCGGAACCACAACCAGACGAACAGGATCACGATGATTCCGCCGGCGAGCACGGCCGGTAACGCGACGACCGCAGCGATGCACCAAGCTGTGTCAGTGTCCATTACGGGCCCGACGCCGGATGTCACATGGCGTACACGTTCGACACTGCGCGTCAACTCGACATGCGCGACGACACATCCCGCGAGGATCGCGAACCGTACCCAGTCAGTGCGAGTGATCGGAGCGTGGACCGCGGTGGCCGCCAGAATCCCCAGGGCGAAGACCTCTATGGTCAGCACGTAAACGAGCACACGATGCGGAACCGTCCATAATGCCCAGCCCGACACCCACTTACGCGGCCAGTTGACTAGCGCGGGCATGACCCTCACCCCCATGATGACACGCTGTACCGTACGTCAACGCATGGCGTGCTGACAACGTAAACCGTACCGGCACACAGAGTGGCGACTATTAGGGGCATCATTCGAAATACACCCGGTTGGACCAGTAGGGTCACAAGGCGGCGGCAAGGCAATATAGTGAGTGTCGTGGTTGGCGGCGGGAGGTGAGCACGGATGCGCGCGAACGAGACGTGGTGACGTGGCAGGCCGGGACGTGTGGCGTCCGTACCGACCCGCCGTCTCGTGATTAAGCGCTCGAACTGTCGATTTCGCTGGTTTCGTCCATACTCCGCAGGGAGTTCGACGAGTCCGCACGGGACCATGCGGTGGCCGTTGACACCGCCATGACGACCCCGACAACGGCGGCCAGTGCGACAACCTGGGCCGGCCGCACCAGTTGCGCCAGTAGGCCCGATCCAACAATCCCAACACCCTGAGCCACTCGCAATGACGCCTGCGCCAGGCCGACGGCCTGGCCTCGGGAGTGATCGGGGACATTTTGTACGAACGTGGCGTTGGTGATCATGTTGTAAGCCGACGCCACGCCGCTCAGGAACCACAACGCCACCGCGGCCCCGAGGACAGGCGCCAGGCCGGTGGGTATCAGCACCGCGCAGGTCGCCACCGCCAACGGGCCCATCAGGCGCACTCGTGTTTCCGGACGCATTCGCTGTAGTAGCAGCATGCCCACGACCATGCCGGCCGGGTTGGCGGCCATCAGCAGGCCGACGGCCCCGGTGCCGGCATGGATCTCGGCCGCGTACGGCACGGCGAGCCCCTCCGGCACCACGTAGGCACCGGACACGCACGCCAGCCCGACGAGTGCCCGGAGCCGGCGGTCGGCGACCACGAGCACGAACCCGGCCCGCACGGTGCCCCACCACGTCTGTGGCGCGCCGGCGACCGAAGCCGGCCGGTGTAGCGCGGACCCGAGCCGGACCAACACCGCGGACACGACGAACGTGCCGGCGTCGACCATGAGCGCGACCGGCGTGCCGAGCGCGGCGACGATCGCGGCACCGACCGCGAAGCCGAGCACCTGCCCCAGTTGCACGGTGATCCGCGTGATGGTGACACCCGCTACGTACCGGTCACCGGTCAGCACGGCGGGTAGCACGGCGTTGCGGGCGGCCGAGAACGGCGAAGCCAGTAGCTGCACCACGATCAGCAGCACGATCAACAGCGCGATCGACTGCCCAGGCAGCGCCATCACCGCGACCAGCAGCGCGCGCACCACGTCGGCGGTCACCATGACCAGCCGGCGGGGATACCGGTCGGCCAGCCCGGCCAGCAGCGCGCCACCGGCGAGGTCGGGCAGGAAGGTCATCGCGTAGACGAGCGCCGTCCACGCGGGCGACTGGGTGCGGTGGTAGACGAGCACGGCGACACCCACGGCGGCGAGTTGGTCGCCGGCCACGGAGAAGACCTGCGCCAGCCACAGATACCGGAACTCGCCGATGGCGAAGACGTCCCGGAATCGTGCTGGCCGGTCCGGCCGTGACCCGCCATCCCCCATCTCGCCCCCCGCTGGTCCACCCGTCGAGCCATCTTGCGTCCACCCTGGCACAGTGCGACCGACCAGTCACCCACGATCACAGAATTCGCATCGGTTTCTGTCGAACGCATCCGTCCCGCGGCGTCCGGGTGCCGCACGATCCGTAGTCGTCCGGCAATTCTCCATTACCCGAACCCGCAGATCACAGGCCACGGCCGATGGTGATCGACACCCAGAGCGGCCGAATTGGGAGAACGGTCACGAGTCAGTCATGGAGAAAGCAACGAACGGGTCTCGCCGCTTCGAGTTCGATTCAGTTGTTAACTGACCACATCGAGTGGACCTTACGCAACAGCAGCATACGAACCGTGCCGACCCCAGCGCTCGAACACGCCGGTGTCCGGGGACCCGTTCGGGCGCGCAGCGCTCGAACATGCGGGTCTGGGGGTCGCCCCTCAGGGGACACAACGGACGGAGACAGGCGCACGCTTTCCGTGCGCGGGTCTCGCCGACTTGCGTAGGGCGGGTGGGACTTGAACCCACGGCCAAGGGATTATGAGTCCCCTGCTCTGACCATCTGAGCTACCGCCCCCTGCCAGCCGCGGTCCGGCCGGCCCGGAGCGCGTTCGCGAGGCGAAGGTTACCCACCGCCCGCAGGCGCATCGCGGGTAGCCACGACCGACGCCGAAAACGCCCGTTCCACGCGACCATGCATACTATGCGACGCCGACACCGTCTCTGGGATACGACCTGCGGGCGGCTGTGGGCAAGGGACTTGTCGGTACGGTGGCGAGCGTCGGCCAGGCTGGGCCGGGCGCCTCCGACCAGCTAAGGAGCACGCTGCGCATGACCCTGTCCGAACAGGCAGCACCGAGGACCGACACACGGGTGATCGAGCTGTCCATCGTGTTGCCCTGTCTGAACGAGGCGGAGACGCTCGAGGTCTGCCTGCGCAAGGCGCAGCGCTCGCTCGACGAGCTCGGTGTCGTCGGCGAGGTGATCGTGGCGGACAACGGGTCGACGGACGGTTCGATCGCGATCGCGAACGCGAACGGCGCGCGCGTGGTGAACGTGCCGAGGCGCGGTTACGGTGCGGCGCTGACCGCTGGTATCGAGGCAGCCGGCGGCGAGTACGTGCTGATGGCCGACGCGGACGACAGCTACGCGCTGGACGACATCGGCGGTTTCCTCGCGGCCCTGCGCAACGGGTCGGACCTGGTGATGGGCAACCGTTTCCAGGGTGGCATCGCGAGCGGCGCCATGCCGTTCCTGCACCGCTACCTGGGCAACCCGGTACTGTCGCGGATCGGCCGGCTGTTCTTCAACATCCCGGTCGGCGACTTCCACTGCGGTATCCGCGCGTTCCGCCGGGACCGGATGCTGGAGCTGGGCCTGCGCACGTCGGGCATGGAGTTCGCCAGCGAGATGGTGGTCCGCGCGTCGCTCAACCGGCTGCGCATCACCGAGGTGCCGACCACACTGCGCCCGGACGGTCGCAGTCGCGCCCCGCACCTGCGCACCTGGCGGGACGGCTGGCGGCACCTGCGGTTCCTGCTCGCGTTCAGCCCCAGGTGGCTGCTGTTCTACCCGTCGATGTTCCTACAGGTCGTCGGCCTGTTGGGGCTGCTGTGGCTGTCGTTCGGTCCGCAGCAGGTCGGTCAAGTCGGGTTCAGCCTGGAGACGATGCTCGGCTTCGCGACGATGTTCATCATCGGCTTGCAGGGCATCGGGCTGTCGGTGATCGCCCGGTCCTACGCCGCGCACCTGGGCCTGCTGCCGCCACCATCCGGTCGGATGATCCTGCGGATCGCGCGCGCCTCCCTGGAACGCGGCCTGTGGCTCGGTGGCCTGCTCATTCTCGTGGGCGTCGGCTGCTTCATCGCGGCACTGCTGATCTGGGGCGCCGCCGGCTTCGGCGCGCTGAACGTCTTCCAGACCTTCCGGGTGCCCATCCTCGGCATGGTGTTGATCGTGTCCGGCTTCCAGATGATCAGCGTAAGCTTCACACTCAGCCTGACCAGGGTCGGCGAGGACTGAAGGACCAGCGGCCTCGTCCGACAACTTCTACCAGGTATTTCCGGAGGAACCTCCGCATGTCCAACATTCATGTCCTACGCACCGAGGTGAGTAGGACGGTCAGTGCTCTGCGCGGGTCGATCAATGACAAGGGAGTCGTGCGCACGGCTGAGCGTGTGGCCGCGGTGGCCGCGGCGCAGGTTCTCGCTCCGCTGATCCGCACCCGCCGGCAGAACAACCGTTTCGAGTTTCGTGGCGAGCGGTTGCCGTACACGCTCGCGCGCTACAACAACTCGTTCCTCAACGAGCGGGCTGTCGAGGTCTCGATCGCGCACTGGTTCCTGTCGAAGAACACCGGCCGGGTGCTGGAGGTCGGCAACGTACTTCGGCACTACGGCGTGACCGGGCAGACGGTGCTGGACAAGTACGAGGTCATTCCCGGCGTGCTCAACTACGACGTCGTCGACTTCGTACCGGAGTCGCCGTTCGACACGGTCGTCGCGATCTCCACTCTGGAGCACGTCGGTTGGGACGAGACCCCCCGCCAGCCCGACAACGTCTTCCGTGCCATGGACAACGTCAAGAAGTTCGGCGGCACCGACGGTCGGGTCCTGGTCACCGTCCCGATCGGACACAACAAGGTGCTGGACGCCGGGCTGCGCGCAGGCAAGGTGAGCTTCCCGCAGGAGACCTGGCTGGCGCGGACGAACCGGCGCAACGACTGGGCCGAGGTCGAGCCCGAGGAAGCGCTGAGCCGGACGTACGGCGAGCCGTACACCGGCGCCAACGCCATCTATGTCGGCATGGTCCTGTCGGACTGACGTTCGGGTTCAGGCCGAGAACATCCAGTCGAGCGTCTCCGCCAACGGAATCGGCGGCTCGTCGCCCAGCGTGTCGACGAGCCGCTGCCGGCTACCGACCAGGCGACGAACCTCGCTCGCACGCACGAACGCCGGGTTGACCCGCACTTCGATCTCGTATCCCGCGATCGACGCCATCATGTCCAGCACGTCCGCGAGTGAATACCCGACCCCGGAACAGATGTTGAGCGTCGCGCCGGCCGGCGCGACGCTCAACAACCGGCGGTAGTAGCCAGCCACGGTACGGACATCGCCGAAGTCCCGCCACACCTGGGTGTTGCCCAGTTCGATCTTCCGCTCGCCCCGCCGGAAATGGTCCACGATCTTCGGGATCAGAAACCGGGCGTCCTGGCCGACGCCGGTGTAGTTGAACGGCCGGGTGATCGTGATCGGCAGCCGGTCGGTCCACAGTGCCGCCATGTGTTCCATCGCGAGTTTACTGACCGCGTAGTCGTTCACCGGCGCAGCGGGGACGTCCTCGTCGATGGGCTCGACGGTCGCGTTGCCGTAGATGTTCGCGCTGCTGGCCAGCACGACGATGCGTGGCGTCCTGCTGGCGCCCGCCACCGCCGCCAGCAGGTTGCGAGTGCCGACGATGTTGGCCCGGTACAGCTCGTCCACGTCGCCGTGCGCGACGAACGAGACCGCCGCGAGATGTACCACAGCGTCCACTTCGAGCGCACCGACCAACGAGCGCAACCCGTCGTCGTCGAGCAGGTCGGCCTGGTGCGGCTCGACGCCGGCTTGGTCCGGGAGCGCACCGGCCGGATGCGCCAGCCCGACCACCTCGTGGCCGGCGGCGATCAGTTCGGCCGCGACGTAGCGTCCGGTGAAACCCGCGACCCCCGTGACCAGTACCCGCATCGGTTCGACGGGCTCAGAAGAGGAATCCACGAGTGTTCCTCGCCAGGTCCGCCTCGACCATCATGCCGGCCAGTTCCTCCAGCGTTGTGGTGGCCGCCCAGCCGAGCACCTCCCTGGCGCGGGTCGCATCGCCGATCAGCAGGTCGACCTCGGCCGGACGGTAGAACCTCGGGTTGACCCGGACCACCTCGCGGCCGGTCGCCACGTCCAGGCCGCGCTCGGACTCCCCCGTGCCCCGCCAGTCGATCTCGACACCGGCGGCCCGGAACGACAGCGTCACGAAGTCGCGGACGGTGACGGTGCGATTCGTGGCCAGTACGAACGTGTCCGGCTCGTCGGCCTGCAACATCCGCCACATGCCCTCGACGTACTCCTTGGCGAAACCCCAGTCCCGCCGGGCGTCGAGGTTGCCCAGTTCGAGCACGTCCAGCTTGCCGAGCTTGATCTTCGCGACCGAGTCGGTGACCTTGCGCGTCACGAACTCCCGGCCGCGCAACGGCGACTCGTGGTTGAACAGGATTCCGCTCGACCCGAACAGGCCGTACGACTCGCGGTAGTTCACCGTCGTCCAGTGCGCGAACAACTTCGCCACACCGTACGGGCTGCGCGGATAGAACGACGTCGACTCGTTCTGCGGCACGGCCTGGACCTTGCCGAACATCTCCGACGTCGACGCCTGGTAGAAGCGGGCGTCCGGCCGGACCGCGCGCATCGCCTCCAACAGGTTCAGCGCGCCGAGCCCGGTGATCTGGGCCGTGGTGACCGGCTGGTCGAACGAGACGCTCACAAAGCTCTGCGCGGCCAGGTTGTAGATCTCGTCCGCGCCGGTCGCCGCCAGCAGTCGCAGGGCGTTGCCGAGGTCGGTGAGGTCGTACTCGACGAGTCGCAGGTTCGGGTGCTCCTGGATACCGAGTTCCGCTATCCGCCAGAAATTGGTGGAACTGGTCCGCCGGTAAGCACCGTAAACCAGATAGTCCTTCTCCAACAACAGTTGCGCGAGATAGGCGCCGTCCTGACCGGAAATGCCGGTGATGAGGGCTGTTCGCATGATGTTGATCGACTCCTCGATACTGGATATGTCAGGCGACAATGCGGCCAGGGCCGCCGCGGTCCGCCGACAATGCGGTCACTGGCTCACCAGAACCTTCTTCGGCCGGCTCATCAGCATCCGGACGATACCGCTGCCGGAGCGGAGTTCGATCACCACCAGAGTGGATCCGATGGCGATCGCGGAGGCAGTGATGATGTGAATCGGCGAGCTGTGCAGAAACGCCAGCAACACCCAGTGGGTGACCGCGGCCGTCACCAGGCCGATGGTCATCCGGCGACTCTTCTTGGCGATCGCGAACATCAGGTGCACCCACAACACGGCCGCACCGGTCATCACCAGCGCCAACGGCGCCAACAGCGGCTTGGCCGCGGCATATGCCGGTCCGAACGTCGCCGTCAACAGGGCTGTCGGCATGAGCCACAGAAACACGGCCACAGCCAGTCCACAGGCAGCCGTCAGGACGATGGTCGTGAGCACCGACGACTCGGCACGCTCGCCGCGTTCCAGTGCCGCGGACGCCCTGGGCAGCAGCACCATCGCCAGGGCGGCCGGCGCGTAGAGCGCGACCTTGCCCAGCAGCACCGCGCTGGCGTAGTGCGCCCGGTCGGTCGGGCCGAGGCTGGCCTGGGCGACGAGCAGGTCCATGTTGGTCAGCGACGAGAACGCCAGGAGCGCGATCATCGCGACCAGGATGCTGGGCGTCGGCGGAGCCACCTCCGGGGCGACCCGCGCGAGCCTCGTCACCGGCCGGACCAGCACCGCGAGACCGACGAGCGTCGCCAGGATCATCGCCCACATACTGCCGGTCAGGCCGAAGGCCAGGATGCACAGCGGCAGCAGCAGCGTCCGGAGCATCCCCAACGGTCCGGCCAGCGCGAACCCGACGTACCCGAACTGCTCCATGCCCTGGGTGACGCCGGTGAGCACCACCAGCAACGCCGACATCCCGATCCACACGGCCGCCAGCACGACCGGCAGCGCCGAGCCCAGGTGCAGCCTGCTGGCCAGGATCGGACTCGTCCCGGCGAGCAGCGCCGCGACCGCCAGACAGATGACACACATCCGGCGGCACTGTCGGCGCAGGTACGCCGACAGCGCCCCAGCGGTGCCCGACGTGCGCAGTACCGCCACGTCCCTGGCTACCGCGACCTGGACACCGTTGATCGGCATCATGGAGATCGTGCCGAACGCGATCAGCGCCGAGATCGCGGAGAACTCCGGTGGCGCGACCATGTGTGCCGCGATCACGTAGTACAGGTAGTTGCCGACGTTTCCGACGAAACTCGCGCCCAGCACCACGATGCCGGCCCGGCGGCCGGCACTGACGACGTTGTCGCTCATCGTCGCGCCGCGAGTTGACGATAGATCGTCGCGGTCGCGTCCGCGGTCTTCTGCCACGAGAACGTCGCGGCCCGCTTGCGACCGGCGACGGCCAGTGCCGACCGTGCGTCCGGGTCGTTGACCAGCTTGCGGACCGCGACGGCGATGGCCGCCGGATCGAGTGGGTCGAAGTAGGACATGTCGTCGCCGCCCACCTCGTGCAGCACCGGGATGTCCGAACCGAGCACCGGACATCCGCGCGCCATCGCTTCGAGAACGGGCAGTCCGAAGCCCTCGAACAAGGTCGGGAACACATAGGCGCTCGCGTGGTCGTAGCGGGCAGCCAGTTCGTCCTCGCTCACCCAGCCAAGCAGCTCGACATCGTCCTGAAGGTCC
>DATBDL010000374.1:0-21116 GCA_036269975.1 Pseudonocardiaceae bacterium
GTGAGCTGAGTACCGCCGAACCACTGGACGACCACGGATCGTTCGTTCGTCCGATCCACGTTCGACCGATCCGCCGAGGGCCGGGAAGCGATGCTTCCCGGCCCTCGGTGCTACTCCATTAGAGTGGAACCAACTGAAGCACGTATCTGAGTCGCTGACGCCTTCTCATGTTCGGTTATCCCGGCCAGTGTGGCCCTGAGGGGACGTGGGAGGTGGGGCCATGCTGGCCGGAGCGTGCCAAGCGGGAAGATCTCGGGCAGACGAACGTGCGGCGGACGACGCCGGGCGGGTACGCGAGAAGCCTTGGGACGGGAGTACGCGAATGAGCGACGGGGACGCGTCCGACGACACGCCCTGGTGGGAGCTGAAGGACTACGCGCGCCACGCAGCCTGCCTGATCGCCGCGCGAACCGGCGACAAGGACGCCATGAACGCCCTTGTCGTCGACCTCAGCCCGCTCGTCTGGCATGTCGCCCGTGGCCAGGGGCTGGATCGGACGGTCGCCGAGGACGTCGTGCAGACCGTGTGGCTGACCTTGCTCCGCAACCTGAACTCGGTCGCCGAACCGAGGGCGCTGGCCAGGTGGCTGATCATCACCACCCGGCGTGAGGCGTCCCGTGTTCGTGGCGGCCGCGACCGCGTCGAGCCGCTCGTCGACGAGACGATCGAGCAGCTCCGCAGTGCGGACGGCCTGCCGGAAGAGGAGACGCTGCGGTCCGATCGGGACCGGGTGCTCTGGCGGGCGTTCAACCAGTTGTCCCAGACCTGTCAGGCACTGCTGCGGCTGACCGTGCTGGCCGGCCGTGCCGAATACGACTACGTGGCCGAGCAACTCAGGATGCCGCGCGGCAGCATCGGCCCCACGCGCGGCCGTTGCATCAACAAGCTTCGCGGGCACCTTGACCAAGAAGGAGGCATGCCGTGAACCCGACCGAGCGCCCTACCGGGCGCGGCCCGGCGGGTGAGGAGAGCACGATGGAGCTTGGCCTGCCCGCGGAGGACGAGCGGCTGCTCGCCGAGCTGTCCGCCTTACTCGAACTCGCCGATCCGGTGCCCGACGGTCTCGCCGTCCGCACCCGGTTCGCCATGGAGCTGGACGACCTCGATTTCGAGGTGGCCACCTGGAAGCGCGACGACGAACTGGTCGGCGTGCGCGGGACGACGGCGCCCAACACCATCACGTTCACCGTCGGCGACCTGACCGTCATGGTCAGTCTCGCGCCGACGACCAACGGCAACCGGTTCGACGGTTGGCTGGTGCCCGGCGGGCCGCACGAGATCGAGGTCCGGGTACACGACAAGGAGGCCGCCACCACTCGCGCCGACGAAGGGGGTCGCTTCGCGCTCCAGGACGTACCCAAGGGCATTACCCAGATCGTGGTACATCTGGTCGAGAACAGTGGCCAACGAGCACGGACAGTAGTAACACCGTCCATCGTGCTGTAGCCCGACCGAGGTAATACGGTGATCACCCGACGGGTGAGCATCGCCACGGCGCGGGCTTGTGGTGATATAGACCCGTGCCCTCCGACCCAGCGGATAAGCGCCTGCGCGCGGATCGGTTGCGTCGGTCCGCGCAGCAGGCCGCAAACTCGTGGCGGACGCACGAGGCGGTGCTGAAACAGCGCCAGGCGCTGCGGTTGCTCGGCGAGGACGACGACCCGGAGACCGCGGAGCTACGCATCCGCATCCTGATCAGTCTCGCCTTCAGCGACGCGGAGGAACGCAGCTTCGAGGATGGCGTCGAGCACCTGTACACGGCCGGCAAGTACCTGGCGGACGTGACCGACGCTCGGATTCGCGCCGAGCTGGAAGCCACCATCGAGGCCCAGCAGGGCCTGATGCTGATGCGGGCCGGCCGGCTTGACGAGAGCATCGCGATGCTGGGCAGGGCGGTCGCGGTCAGCGACCGGAACTGGGCGCAGGGCATCGAGGACCATTTCGCGCTCGGCTCGAACCTGGTCAACCGGGGGCTGGCGCACGCGGCATCGGGCCGGCCGGGCAAGGCGGAACGGGACATGCGGCGGGCCATCGAGGTGGTCGACGCCGGCCTGCGGGACGGGAGTCCGGACCGGACCCGCCTGATGCTGCTGGCCGCGTCGGCCCATCACAACCTGGGCGCGGCCGCCCGGCGGGCCGGCGACATTCCGGGCGCACTGCGCCATTATCGCGAACTGGGCCGCCGCTTTCCCGAGCTGCCACAGAGCATCCTGCCGAAGTTCCGGATGGACCACGCCGAGGCTCTGCTGGCCGGCGGCCTGGCGCAGGAGGCGGCGAACCACCTGGACGAGGCGCTGCCGGAGATGCGCCGCCAGCACGCCAACCAGAACCTGTCCGAGGCGGAGTTGTTGCGGGCGGCGGCCGCGCTGATCGACGGTGATCAGGTCATGGCACGGAAAATGGCCAGCTCGGCGCGCCGGCGGTTCCTGCGGCGGGGGAGCCCGGCGTGGGCGGCCATCGCGTCGCTGACCCGGCTGCGGTCCGAAGTGGTCACCGCGCTGGAGAAGGGCAGGGTGCCGGCCGCACTGCCGGCGAAGGCGCTCGCGCTGGCCGACGAGCTGTCCGGGCTGAAGCTGGCGGACGAGGCCGCGGTGGCCAGAATGCTCGCGGTACGCCTGGAACTACGGCGTGGCAACACGAACCGGGCCGCCGAGCTACTGGCGCTCGTGCCGACGCCGCGGCGCGTGACACCGGTGGACCACCGGATGCTGTTGCGGCTGTGCCGGGCCGAACTGGCGGTCGCCACGGGCCATCGGCGGCCCGCGTTCGCGCAGGCGCGCGGCGGCCTGACGGAACTGGGCCGGCTGCGGGACCGGATGGGTGGGCTGGAACTGGTCAGCGGCACCGCCGTGCACGGCCAGGAACTGGGTGAGCTGGCGGTGCGGCTGGTGCTGGACCAGCCGTCGGCCAACGCACGGCAGTTGTTCGACTGGGTCGAGCGGACACGGGCGCAGGTCTACCGGTACGAGCCGTTGCCGGCGATGGCCGACACGGATCTCGTGGACCGGTTGCAGGAGTACCGGACGGTGTCCCGGCAGGTGCAGCACGCCAGGGTGGCCGGGCGGCCGGTCGGCGAGCTCATCGCCAAACTCACCGCCCTGCAACGGGAAGTGATGCGGCTGGGCTGGGGTGAGAGCCCGTGGGGCCGGCCGAGGCCGATCGCGACCCTGGCCGAGGTGCTGGAGCGGATCGAGGACCGGGCACTGGTCAGCTACGTGGTGTCCGGGCAGGGAATCGCGGCCGTGGTGGTCGCGGACGGCCGGGCCCGCCTGGTGCGGTTGGGCGCGGCACCGGACGCGGCCGAGACGGCGCGGGAACTGCGGGCCGATCTGGATGTCCTGTCGCCGGACCATCTCGCGCCGCCGATCGCCGCCGCCGTGTCGAACTCGGCGCGCATCAGGGCCACCCGGCTGGACGACCAGTTGCTGCGCCCGGTGGCCAGCATCATCGGCGACCGCGAGTTGGTGGTAGTGCCGACCGGGGACCTGTACGCGGTCGCGTGGGGGACGCTGCCGTCGCTGCGGGGGCGGCCGGTGTCGGTGGCACCGTCGGCAACGGCGTGGTTGACGGCGATGCGCGAGGAGACGCCGGCAGCACAGGGCGGAACGGTGCTGGCGGCCGGACCCGATCTACAGGCGGCGGTAGGTGAGGTTTCCTCGTTGCGGGCCAACTATCCGAACGCCACGGTGCTGGATGGTCCACGGGCCGGCGTGCGGTCGGTGCTGGCCGCGCTGGACGGGGCCCGGTTGGCACATCTGGCCGCGCACGGCACGCACGAGCCGGAGAACTCGTTGTTCTCAAGGCTGGAACTGGCGGACGGTGCGCTCTACGCCCACGAGATGTCGAGACTGCGCCGCCCGCCCGCGCATGTGGTGCTGGCGGCCTGCGAGCTGGGCGTGTCCCGAATTCGACCGGGGGACGAGGCACTGGGGTTCGCGGGCGCCCTGCTGGCGATCGGCTGCAAGGCGGTGATCGCGCCAGTCACCAGGGTCGGAGACCTGGCAGCGGCAGCCGCGATGGCCGACTACCACCGGCGGCTGTCCTCGGGTGCGCAACCAGCGGTGGCACTGGCCGAAACCACGGCGATCGACCCCCTGCGCCGCCCGTTCATCAGCCTGGGCGCGAGCCAGTTCGTAGCGCCGCTCCGGTAGCGGAACAACCGCGCCGGTGGGCAGCAAAGCAGCGGGCCCAGAGCAGCACAACCACCCCACAGAAGAGCAAGGAACCAAACAGACCGGGGTGACCCGAACAAGCAGGCAAGCCTGGGGTTGCTTGATCACTTCCTGCCTCACCCCGAACCCCGAGGCCACCCACAGGCGAGAGCGTCAGGCCACCCCCGGCAACCCGAATAACCAGCGTAATCGGAATTGGCAAACGGCCCACCCACCCGGAAGCGATCAAGAATGTGCGGCGATTTGTCGCCCGATTCCGTTGCGCTGACGCGATTATTCCGTAACCGCCGCCCAGTGGACCGGAGCCCGCACTGGGCTGTCCGAAATGAGCTCAGTGACCGATATCCCGCCGTTGCATTCGATTGCGATGACCGCAACGATGACCGGACCACTCAGCGGAACACCTTGTGACAATGGCGTTGCTAAACGATGCTTGTTCGTTGTGGCGATGCCGCCACTGCCGTTGCCTCCGTAACGTCAGATAGGCAACGGCAAGAAGGGGTTAACAGGCGTTGGCGGTCGGGGACGTGTGGGAGGGTAATGGGCGTGGCCGTTGAGGGGCTTCCCAGCGCGGTTCGGGCAACCAGGCGAGTGCCCGCCGAACCGATCCGAACCTGGTGGCTGGTGGCGCTGACGCTCGTGATCTGGGCGTTGGTGGGCACGATGCGTTACTGGTGGTCCTGGCTGTGGGCCCACATCGGCCTGATCAGCGTGCCGGTCGACACGCTCGTCTGGATCGTCGCGATCATCATGACCATTCTCCTGACCCCGGCGCTCTGGCGGCGGTTCCACCGGGTCGGGGTGGTCACCATCCTGGTCGGCGGCCTGCTCGTCGGGGGTACCGCGATCGTGCTCACCCCGTGGCACGACGTGATCAACCAGGCATGGATGCGGATGGAGTGCGGGCCGGGCGACTGCACGAGCCCCGCACCGCCGACCAACTACTCGTGGCGGGTCGAGAAACCCAAGTAGGCTGGTGAGGGTGGGCAGCCGTACGGCCTCGTCTGGTGGTAGAACCGAGCACATGAACCGGGGAATTCGGGGGGCTGGGGGACGGTGAGCGCGATGGCCGGCCCGATTCCCCTGTTGACCGCGGACGAAGTCGACAACACGCTGGCGAAACTGGCCACCGACGGCGACCGCATCGCCGGCGCGCTCGTCGCGCTGGAAAGCCATCCCGGCCACCAGTTCCTGTCCAGCACCCGGCTGACCGGCCGCACCACCGCCTACTGGGACGAGGCGAAGGCCGACATCACCCTGCTCTACCAGCGGTTCAGCGCCTACCAAACGGTCATCGCCAGGGCGAAGGAAGTGCGTGCCCGCCGTGGCCGGCCGGGCGCTACCGAACTGTCCGAGATCAGCGCGTTGCTGCGTGGGCCGTCGATCGAGCTGGCCACCGAGGAGATACCGCTCCAGCAGCGCAACCTGACCGGCCCGGACACCGTGACCAGCCGGATGACGCTGGCCCAACTCGTCGCCGCGATGGACACCGCGTTCGGCCGGGCCACCGAGGTCGTCGTCGCCGCGGACGAGGTGTGGTCCGCCTTCGTGCACCAGGCCGACGCGCTGGACGCCCAACTCGACACCGCCCGTGAACTGGCCGCGTCGCTCGGCCTCGGTGAGAGTCGCGACCCGCTGTTCAACGCCCTGGAGGACATCGGCACCGAGCTGGCCGACCTGCGTGCCCGCGCGTTCGCCGATCCGCTCGCGTTCTACCTCGGCGAGCCCGGCGACGGCGAGCCGGAGCTGGGCGAGCTCATCGCGCTGGACACCAGGCTGGCAACGGTCCGCGCGGGCGAGGACAGGCTGGCCGCCGTGCGCGTCGGCGTCGACGAGCGGATCGCACGGGCCAACGGCGCGATCGACGGCCTCGACGGCCTCGTCGGGCAGGCTCGGCAGGCCCGTGACCTGGTGCTGGACAAGATCGCCGGGCCCGCCATCGCCGACGTGCCGTCCGAGGCCGACCGCCTGCGGGCGCAGTTGGCGAGCCTGGCCGACGCGGTGGCACGGCAGCGCTGGGCGTCGGTGTCCGACGAACTCACCGCGCTGGCCGCCGCGACCGACGACGTCACCCGCCGGGTCCAGGACGTGCTCGACACCGCGAACGCGTTGCTGGGCCGGCGGTCCGAGCTGCGCGGCCGCCTCGACGCCTACCGAGTCAAGGCGGCGGTCTCCCGCCTCGCCGAGGACCCCGAGATCGCCGGTTGCTACCAGCAGGCATACGACCTGCTCTGGACCGTGCCGTGCGACCTGCGAGCGGCCACCAGGGCGCTCAACCGCTACCAGCAGGCGATCGCCGCGAAAGGGTCCACCTCATGACGACCACGACCGCATGCGCGCGGCCCGGCTGCGCCGGGACCATTGAGGACGGTTTCTGCTCGGTCTGCGGCATGGCGCCGGCGCAGGGCGCGCCGGCCCCCGTACCGGCGAAGGCGGTTTCGACGCCAATGTCCGCGCCGACGGGCAGTGCGTCCCGCACCGAAGGGCTCGGCACGAACCGGACCACCGGCGGCTCGCTGTCGGTCCGCGGCGCCCGCACCACGTCCAGCGGGACGTCGCGCACCAGCAGCAGCAGGAGCAGCACGTCGACCCGGCGTGGCCGGCTCGGCGCCGGGCTGGTCGAGGTGCCGTCGGTGCCCTATCAGGACCCGGCCAGCGCCGTCATGGCCAATCCGGAAGTGGCGGAACGGAAACGGTTCTGCAGCAACTGCGGGCAGCCGGTCGGCCGGGGGCGCGACGGCCGGCCCGGCCGGACCGAGGGCTTCTGCCGGCACTGCGGCAGCGCGTACTCGTTCACGCCGAAACTGGTCAAGGGCGACGTGGTCGGCGGCCAGTACGAGGTGCTCGGCTGTCTCGCGCACGGCGGCCTCGGCTGGATCTACCTGGCCCGCGACCGCAACGTGAGCGACCGCTGGGTGGTGCTCAAGGGCCTGCTGGACACGGGGGACAGCGAGGCGATGGCGGCGGCCGTCGCGGAACAGCGGTTCCTGGCCGAGGTCGAGCACCCGAACATCGTCCGGATCTACAACTTCGTGCAGCATCCCGATCCGAGCGGCGGCACGATGGTCGGCTACATCGTGATGGAGTTCGTCGGCGGCAGATCGCTGAAGGAGCTGCGCTCGCAGCGCGACGCGGCCGGCCAGCTCATTCCGCTGCCCGTCGGCCAGGCCATCGCGTACGCGCTGGAAGTGTTGCCCGCCTTGGGTTATCTGCACGGTCTCGGCCTGCTCTACTGCGACTTCAAGCCGGACAACGTGATCCAGAGCCAGGAGCAGATCAAGCTGATCGACCTCGGCGCGGTCAGGCACATGGACGACGACGAGAGCCCGGTCTACAAGACCGACGGCTACTGCGCGCCGGAACTGGCCACCGACGGCATGTCGATCAGCGCCGACCTCTACACCGTCGCCAGAACGCTGTCCGTGCTGACGTTCAACTTCGACTATCTCGGCGTCTACCGCGACAAGCTGCCGGCCGCCGCCGACGTGCCGCTGCTGGCCAGACACGGCTCGTACCACCGGTTCCTGGCCAGGGCGACCGCACTGGACCGGGACGCGCGATTCGAGTCGGCCGCCGAGATGGTGGACCAGCTCACCGGCGTGCTGCGCGAGGTACTGGCCACCGAGGACGGTGAGCAGCGGTCGGCGATGTCCACGCTGTTCAGCCCGGAGCGCGGCGTTTTCGGCGCGTCATCTGAGGACGGGCCCACCCCGCCCGATCCGGTCGCCGTCGTGGCGAGCCTGCCGGTGCCGCAGGTGGACACCACCGACCCGGCCGCCGGCCTGCTGGCCACATCGGCGGCCACCGACCCGGCCGCGATCGTCGCCAGTCTCTCGGGCGCTCCATTGCAGACGATCGAGGTGCGGCTGCGGATCGCCCGCGCCCGGATCGAGCAGGGCGACGTGGCGGGGGCGGAGCGGGACCTGGACGCGCTCGCGGTGTCCGATCCCGGCGACTGGCGGGTCTCCTGGTACCGCGGCCTTGCCGCGCTGCTGGCCGGCCGCGACGCCGAGGCCCGCCACCACTTCGACGCCATCTACGGCTGGCTGCCCGGTGAGGCCACCGTCAAGCTCGCCATCGCCGTCGCCGAGGAACGCAAGGGCAACCTCTCAGCAGCCGGGCATTTCTACGAACTGGTCTGGCGGACCGACCACAACTACGTCAGCGCCGCGTTCGGCCTGGCCAGGGTGCGGCTGCTGGCCGGTGACCGTGCCGGCTGCATCGCCACGCTCGACTCGGTGCCGTCGCACTCCAGCCACTACCTGGCAGCGCAGCTCACGGCCGTGCGGGCCGGCGTGTATCCGGTCAACCGCGCCGAGGTGACCGAAGGCGACCTGCTGACCGCCGGCGAGCGGCTGGAGCGGGTCGACCTGGACGCCGAACGGCGCACCCGGCTCTCGATCCACGTGCTGGACACCGCGATGCGCCTGGTGGCCGGCGCACCGGCTCGACCGGCGATCGCGATCGCCGGCAAGCGCCTGCTCGGCTGCGCGCTCACCGAGCGGGACATCAGACTCGGCCTGGAACGGGAGTATCGCTCGCTTGCCCGGCTCTCGCCGAGCAGCCGGCTACGGATCTCCTTGGTGGACAAGGCGAACTCGATCCGCCCCGTGACGTGGATGTAGCGATGACGGACAATTCGGTGATCGAGGGGGCGCCCGGCGCCTGCCCGGACTGTGGCACGGAAACCGTTGCCGGGGACCGGTTCTGCGAGGAGTGCGGCGCGGACCTGCACCTGGTCGTCGCCGGGATGCCGGCGGACGGCGATGCGCGGCCGTCGCCGGTCTGTGTCGCCTGCGGCGGCCCGGAGATCGACGCGGACGGCTTCTGCACCCGGTGCGGTTTCAGCCAACCGGAGAGCCGCGACCGTGTCGAGCTGAACCTCGCTGGTGCGGCCGGCGTGAGCGACCGGGGCCTGCGGCACCACCGCAACGAGGACGCCATGGCGTTGCGCGTCACCACGGACGACAGCGCGCACCTCGTTGTCGTCGTGTGTGACGGAGTGTCCACATCGGATCGCCCCGACGTTGCGTCCAAGGCGGCGGCGGACACGGCGGCCGACGTGCTGCTCGCGGCCGCCCGTGCCGGCGACGACACCACAACGGCGACCAGGTCCGCCGTCGCGGCCGCGGTCGCGGCGGTCACCGAACTCAACGAGCACAACGGTTCCGGCAACGCCCCGGCATGCACCTTCGTGTCGGCCGTGGTCTCCGGTGGCGAGGTGACGATCGGCTGGGTCGGCGACAGCCGCGCCTACTGGCTCGCGGACAGCGGATCGGAATGCCTGACCGTCGACGACTCGTGGGCCGAGCGGATGGTCGAGTCCGGGCAGCTCAGCGCGGCCGACGCCTTCGCGGACCCCCGGTCACACGCGCTGGTGGCGTGGATCGGCGCGGACGCGGGCGAGGTCGAGCCACACGTGCGGACCTTCCGGCCCGACCGGCCGGGTGCCCTCCTGGTGTGCAGCGACGGGCTGTGGAACTACCTGTGGGAGGCGGAGAAACTGGCGGCTGCCGCGCTGCCGGCGGCACTCGACGCCCCGTTCCGGGTGGCGACCGAACTGACCGCGCTGGCACTGGAGCGCGGGGGCCACGACAACATCACCGTCGTACTGGTGCCGTGCGGGCACCCCGGCAGCACGAGGAGCACCGAGTCATGACCGCGCACCCGAACTTCCGCGTCGACATCTACCAGAACGAGTTCCTGCCGGAAGGGGCGCGCGAGGTCAACGCGATCGTCACCGTCGCGTCGGACTCGTCGTCGCCGGCCGTGAGCCAGACGGGCCCCTCGGTCGCGGCGGCCGAAGTGATCATCGTGGACTGTTCCGGTTCGATGGACTACCCGCGCGGCAAGATGATCGCGGCCAGGCAGGCGACCGCCGCCGCGATCGACGCGCTGCGGGACGGGGTCGCGTTCGCCGTGATCGCCGGCACCGATCAGGCCCGGCTGGTCTATCCGTTGCAGCCCGGCCTCGTCGCCGCCGACGCGCGGACGAGGGCGGCGGCCAAGGCGGCCGTGAACATGCTCAAGGCGGGCGGTGGCACCGCGATCGGCCGCTGGCTCGCGTTGGCCAACACGCTGTTCGCCGGCACCGGCAGTGCTTTTTCCCAACCGTCCCGCCCACCTGCGATCCGGCACGCGATCCTGCTGACCGACGGCCGCAACGAGCACGAGCGGCCGGAAGCGTTGGCGCACACGCTGTCCGTGTGCGAGGGCAAGTTCGTGTGCGACTGCCGAGGTGTTGGCACCGACTGGGAGGTCGACGAGTTGCGGCGGGTGGCCACCGCGCTGCTGGGGACCGTGGACATCGTGGCCGATCCGACCGGGCTGGAGGCGGACTTCCGCGCGATGATGGCGGCCGCGATGAGCAAGGCCGTCGCCGACGTCGTGCTGCGGCTGTGGACGCCACAGGGCGCGAGCATCAAGTTCGTCAAGCAGGTCGCGCCGGAGGTGGCCGACCTGACCGCCCGGCGGGTCACGACCGGCGCACAGGTCGGCGACTACCCGACCGGGGCGTGGGGCACGGAGAGCCGCGACTACCACGTGTGCGTCGAGGTGAAACCGGCCGGTGTCGGCGACGTCATGCTGGCCGGCCGGGTGAGCCTGTTGCTGACCGGCACCGGTGGCCAGGACGAGGTGCTCGGCCAGGGCCTCGTCAAGGCGACCTGGACCGACGACATGGTGCTCTCCACCCGGATCAACCCCGAGGTCGCGCACTACACCGGCCAGGCCGAACTGGCGGACGTGATCCAGGAGGGTCTCGAGGCGCGCAAGACCGGCGACCTGGACACGGCGACGGCGAAACTGGGCCGGGCGGTCGCGCTGGCCACGAAGTCCGGGAACGCCGACACGGCCGCGCTACTGGCCAAGGTGGTCGACATCGACGACCCGGTGACCGGCACCGTGCGGCTCAAGGCGAAGGTGAGCGACGAGGACACGATGACGCTGGACACCAGGTCCACCAAGACGTCGCGGGTGCGCAAGAGTTCCTGATCGTTCCACATCGGAGGTGACCATGCCCACCTGCCCTGACGGGCACGACTCGACCAGCACGGACTTCTGCGACGTCTGTGGCCTGGCCATCGGCGGCGGTGTCGCCACGGCCGCACCGTTGTCCACCGTGGTCACCGCGCCGGTCGATCCGGACGAGGTATGCCCCGAGTGCGGCGAGCCGCGCACCGGCCGGTTCTGCGAGGGATGCAGCTACGACTTCGTCGCCGGCGCGAGCCGCACACCGACCGTGTCGACGCCCGTCGCGGTCCCTGACGTCGCCGCCGTGCCGGTTGTCGCGGCCTGGGCCGCCGTGGTCAGCGCCGACCGGGCGCACTTCGACGCGGTACAGCAGCAGGACGGCCCGGACGCCGCCGACATCGCGTTTCCCGCGTACTGCCCGGAGCGGCGGTTCTCGTTGACCGGCACGCAGATCCGGATCGGCCGGCGCAGCCGCAGCCGGGGTCTGGAACCGGAGATCGACCTGACCGGCCCGCCGGCCGACCCCGGCGTTTCCCATCTGCACGCCGTGCTGCTTGCCCAGCCGGACGGCACGTGGTCGCTGGTCGATCCCGGCTCCACGAACGGCACCACGATCAACGACACCATGGACCCCGTCACGAACGACGTCCCGATTCCGCTGCGGGACGGCGACCGAATTCACGTCGGCGCATGGACCACCATTACCGTGCACGCGCCCTGACTCGCACGAGAGAATCAGGGCGCGTGCGGTAATCGGTATCTCAGCCCGCGTACGGGGCTATTATCTTGCTGAACTGGAACGGTGTCTGCGTGATGTTCGTACACTTGGACAGTGAACCGGTGCAGGCATTGCCGTCCCGTGTCACGTCCCAGAATGCCAACTCGCCAAGGTGTTGCTGTTGTGCGAATGTCAGCAACTGCTGCATGTCCGCCGGCATGAACACCTCGGACGCGTTGTCGTTCTGGCCGATCATCGGGGTGACGCCGATCATGTTCCAGATCTGCGCGTCGGTCAGTTTCGGCAGCAGCGGCACCAATTGATTGTGCACGCTCTGTGCCGACTGAACGGCGAACGTGCCCATCTTGCCGGCCGGGTTCGGCGCCACGCCGTCACCGAAGTCCATCGCCATCAGGTTGACCATGTTGACCGTGACGCCGTGGTTGATCGCGGACTGCACCACGCTCAGGCCCTGGCTGGTCAGGCCGGAGGGCAGCACCGGCAGGGTCAGCGTGATCGACAGCGTCCTGCCCTTGGCCTTCGCCGCCGCCTGGAGATTGGCGATGGCCTGCGAACGCCGGTCGATCGACGCCGGGTCGGCCACGGCCGCGCCCTCGATGTCGAAATCGATCTGCGTCAGGTTGTAGGCGTCGATGACCGACTGGTACTGCGCCGTCAGGGAGGTGACGTCGGTACACGACTGCGCCAGCTCGGTGCCCGACTCGCCGCCGAACGACGGCTTGACATCGCCGCCGAGTGCGCGCAGCGACGCGATGTCGGACTGCTCGAAGCCCTGGCTCATCGTGAACGCGTCGAACCAGCTCGCCTGACACCCTGTGGTGCCGTTCACGACGAAGCCGAGGGAGAAGTCCCGCAGGCCGGTGCTTTCGGCGATCTGGGTGAGGTTCGGGGTCGGGAAGGCCCCGATGTCCACGAACGGCGCTGCGATGCCGGGTAGATGACCCGCGCCGCCGCCGGCCTTCGTCGTCGCCGTGACGGTGTTGCTCCTGCCGGAGACGTTGCCGGCCTCGTCGACGGCCTGCACGCTGAACGTGAACGTGCTGGACGCGGCCAGACCGCTGACCGTCGCCACGGTGCCCGGTGTGCTCGCGACCTTCGTCGCGCCCTGGAAGATGTTGTAGCTGGCCACTTCCAGGTTGTCGGTGGACGCCGTCCAGTTCATCGACACGCTGTTGGACGTCGTGCTCAGCACCGCGAGGCTGGTCGGCGTGCTCGGCGCGACCCGGTCGGCGCTGCCGTCACAGGGGTTCCCGTTGAGGGCGCACGCGCTCGGGTCCTGGTACGTGCCGCTGTTGCTCGCGTTGAAGCCAAATGTGGTTGTCGCACCGGGTGCCAGCGGGGCGTTCCATGACAGGTTCGTCGCGGTGTAGGTGTTGCCGCTGGTGGTGAGGGTGCCGTCCCACAGGCTCGTGACCTTCTCGGTCGCGGGCAGGGTGAACGAGACCGACCACGTGTTCAACGTGACCGACATCGTGTTGGTGATGGTGTAGCCGCCCGCGAAACCGGTTCCCCAGTCCTGGGACTTGGCGAAGACGGCGGTGGGCAGCGGGGTGCCGGCGGCGTTCGCGGTGCCGACGGGACCGGCCAGGCCAAGCGCGATCAGGGTGCTGATCGCGGCGAGGCCGGCCAGCCGGGTCGCGGTGGCCAGCCTCCCTCTGCTGGCCAACGACTGTGCAGGGTGTGTTCGCATTCGGCTGTAGCCCTTCGTGCCGGTTGCCGGGTGTCGCTGTCAGCAGTATGGAGTAGACCACTAGTTATGGACTAGACCACTTGTCGACGGTTGACAGGCAACCGGCACTGCGGGCTCGGCCAGGAGTGATTCAGGGCGATCCAGGCGCGACCTATGTGAGCTCCAGCAGCGGGAACGCGCGGTGCCGGCGCGGCGGGCACAGGAAGTTCTGCCGCCTGGTCGCCGTGATGAACCGCTCAAGCCCGTTGTCCCCCGGGTCGATGTCGAACCTGTTCTGGAGATCGAGGCTGGCCGCGTTGGACCGCATCGTCGTGAAGAAGTCGGCGCTGGGAACGAACGCGGTGAACTGCAGCTTCGGCTGGTTGCTGCCGTTGGGGACGTCCATGTTGTCGAAGCCGGCGCCGTCCATCCTGATGTGCATCGGCGTGCCGTCCGCGGCCCGCGACGACCGTTGCAGGGTGGACAGGTGGCCCATCCGGCGCTGCGGCTGGCCCGTCGCGGGATCGGGCATCGTGCCGATGCCACGCGCGCTGTTCGACGCGTCGTTCACGCCCTGGAACCTGTTGTCCAGGAACGTCGGACCACCACCGTTGTAGAACTGGTCCTTGTTGCCGAGCGATGGCGGCGGGTTGGCCCGGAACATGTACTGGACATGCTCGAGGAACGTGCCGTCGTCACCTGGGTTGCCGTTGGCGTCCAGGTCGAACCACTGGTGCATGTCCAGGATGTCGTGCGACAGGTGCTGGATCGAACCGTTGTCGAAGTAGTCGCCCGCCCTCGCCGTGGTGACCCTTGCCGACGCGTTGCCGACGAACGTGCAGATCGCGGCCGGGCCGCTGCCGTCGACCTGCTGGTCGGCGAAGCCCATCCACATCGGCGAGTTCGGATGGACGTACGGCGCGAAGGGCAGGTTGTTGAAGCCGGCCACGAACCGGGGCAGGCCCATCGCCTGGAACATCGCGCGGCTGGAGGTGAAGTGGAACAGGCCGGGTACCGGCGACGCCACCGAACGACCGGACAGCGAGTTCGAGCCGCCGAACCAGCGCACCACGTCCGCGACGAAGCTGGAGTCGTCGCCCCGGATCGTGATCAGGATTTCGTTGTTCTCGATCGCGACGGGGACGTTGTAGTTCAGCTTGCTGATGGTGGGGTTGTTGGGGGAGACGTCGGTCGGGCCGGGAACCGCCTCCTCCAACACGAACCGGTTGTTGTTGCTGGCCAGCCGCGGCATGTGGCTGGAGACCAGCGGACCCGTCAGGCGTTCCGGCAGCCGGTTGAAGTAGGGGATGCCGTAGGAGAGGAACGTCATGATCCCGCCGGCCGCGAACGGGTAGTTGAACTCCAGCGCGGCCATGGCCGTCGTCAGGTTCTGCTGGTCGGCCTTGGTGGGCGGACGGGTGAGCTGCGCGGTCAGGAACGTCGTGTTCTGCGGCCCGAACCTGGCCACGACGCCGTTCTCCTGTGTCTGCGCAGGCGCGATGAAGTTGCCGATGTCGAACTGGGTGTCCGGCAGGGCGACGTTCGGGGTTGCCGCCAGCCGGACCGGTACCTTCGTACCCCGGCCGACCAGCTCCAGCGTTGCGAGCGCTGACGCGAGGCCGGCTGTCTTCAGCGCGGTCCGGCGGCTGAAACCGCCGCCGGCCGCTGTCGTTCCGTCGTCATGACCCATCGACGGATACCTCCTTCACGGAGAGTGATCGGCCGGCGGGTCGGGGTAGCCGGCGTTCTCAAACGTTATTTCCGTGTGTGAGGTACGTCATAGGACGTGAAACCCCTAGGCTGACAAACAGCACCTAGGGCGACTCGTCCATGGTCAACTGTCAACAAGCCCAAGTCCGTCGGCGAGGGCGAGTGCCTCGGTGCGGTTGCGTGCACCCAGACGGAGGAACAACTGCCGCTGAACGCTCTGCACGGTCTTTACCGCGATGCCCAGCGCCTGCGCGGTCTGCCGGACCGAGTGGCCCTGCCGGATGGAACCGAGAATGTCCAGCTCACGCTTGGTCAGCTCGAGCGGCGCCAGCCGTGGATACGCCGCGGCCAACAGCGCGCGGACAGGTCCGGCCGGAGCAACGAGATAGCCCGCACGGACCATCGCCAGCACCGCCGGGAGCTGTTCCACCAGCCCTTCCCCGGTCAGCACCGCGTCCGCTCCCCGTGCCACCGCCGACGCGACGATCCGGCGCACGTCGTCGCCGATCGGCGGTGCCGCGCCGGGCATGCCGTCCGGGTTCGACGGCAGGATCGCGACGTCGCCGAGGAGGCCGAGACGCGCCACCTCGGCCGCGGCCTGGGTACGGCTGCGCACGTCCAGCTTGGCGAAGATGTGCCGGGTGTGGTTGACCACCGTGTGCGGGCTGATCTCCAGCGTGACGGCGATCTGGGCCGCCGACCTACCCGCGCAGATGAGCGCGAGAACCTCCTGTTCCCGCCCGGTCAGACCGGCTTTCGCATTGGGAGAGCGCTGATGCGCCGGTCCCGCGTCCGCCAGTGCCGCGCGTAGTCCTGCCAGCCCGGATCGGTAGCTGACCAGTCGCCGGACCCCCGCCCGGTGCAGTCGCGCCACCGCCCCCACATCAAGTGAGCCATGCAAACCGATCAGGCACAGTGGGCCAGGTCGCCCGTTCCCGTTGCTGCCGTTGCGTGTGACTCCGTTGGTGTGGTTGCCGACGGCTGTCAGCCCGGCCACGGTCGCCATTGTGTCCTGCTGAGCAGTGCTGACATCGAGTAAAACGATATCCGGACGGCTCAACGTGCACAGACGAACGAGACCGGGCCGGCTCCCCGTTGATCCGGCCAGCACGCATCCGGGCAGCGCGACGAGCCAGTGCGCCAACGCGTCCCGAACGAGCCGGTCATGGTGTTGAAGGACAATTCTGGTGGTGGCCTGGTTAGCCACCTCGTTATGTTCCGCCATGGCGGACCGCCTGCAGATCCCCGTAGTGATAAGGGCCCCAGGGTAGCCATGCGGTGGAATGGCACGGTGTAGACCAACCGGACCATTTAGTTCACACAGGAACGCTCCGGATTGCGAACCCGAACCGGACGGCAGACGCTGGAAGCGGTTCCGTGCGTCATTCGGCGCCGTTGGCCGGCGCCCAGGCGGGTCAACCCATCGGGTGAGATGGTCCCGCGAATGGGGTGAGGTCTCCGTCAAGACACAGCGCTCCACCATCCGGCCGGACATGCCGGCTCCGGCGGGTTGACATGCGCAAAGCTTTGTCAGCACCCACCGCGCGGGGGCCGGGTCTACCAGCCGCCGGAGTCGATCTTGCACGGCTCCCCGTGGCCCTGGCAAGCGGGACCCCATATCGTGTGCCCGCAGGCGTGGGAGATTTGGGGCGGCGACGTGGGCGGGGTCGACTACTACGAAGTGCTCGGCATAGACCGGAGCGCGTCCACGGCCGACGTCAAGGCGGCCTACCGGTCGCTGGCCAAGGTGACGCACCCGGACGCAGGTGGCACCGCCGGCAGGTTCACGGTGCTGCGCCAGGCGTACGAGACGCTGCGTGACCCCGTCCGCCGTGCCGCCTACGACCGGGCCGGTCTCGCGGTGCCGGCGCCCCGGCCGGCGTGGCGGCCCAATCCCCGGCCGCGCGCCGACCGGGCCGACCGTGCCGCCAGGGTGTCACGCACCGGAGCGGCGGGCCGGCTGCGTGGCTTCGGCGCCGACCCGGACTTCGTGCCGCCACCGTTGCGGCTGGACCTGGACACGGTCGCGTGGTGGCCGGCCGTGGACGCGCCGACGCGGGTGCGCTATCTGCCGTCGATCGGCCCCTCGGTCGCGTTCGTGACCGCGGTCGGGGGCGGCTGGCTGTTGTTGGTGCTCTTCGTGTTGCTCGTGCCGGTCGCCTCGATCCCGTTGCTGGTACTGGGATGGCTGCTGGTCGCCGGGGCCGGCGCGCTGGTTCTCCGGTTGGCACACCGGTATCTGCTCGCCCGCCTCGCCGATCGCGCGTTCATCGCCGAGTCCGGTGGGCGGATCGTGTTCGGCCGGCCGGGCGCCGAGGCCGACCAACTCGCCGAGCGGCTGACGGCGGGCCTGCTGGCCGAGTACCTCGCGCCGTTGCCCGGTACCCGGATCTTCCACGGCCTCGCGATGCCCGGTTCGGTGTTCGCGGACGTGGACCACGCCGTGCTACGCGGCGGGCGGCTCGTGCTGATCGAGTCGAAGATGTGGCTGCCCGGCCATTACACGGCGGACGACGCGGGTGCGGTGTGGCGCAACGGCCATCCGTTCCGCGGCGGCGCGATCCGGTTGCCGGACGGCGTTGCCGAGTACCGCGAACTGCTGCCGGACGTCGACGTGCGCGGCGTGCTGCTGGTGTATCCGAGCCGGGCGGGCGAGGTGACCACCGGCGAACCGCCGGAGGTGCCGGCGCCACCGATGAGCCCGGAACGGTTCGTCCGTGAGATCGGGGAGTGGCTGGCGGCCGAACCGGCCACGGTGGACCGGGAGATCTTCGCAACGGTACTGGAGCGTGTCGTATCCCAGTGAGGTGGTTCAGACAAGGTGGCTGATGTCGTTGTAGCCCCGGACGAGCCAGCCCGCTTCGGTTACGACAACTGTTGATACGGAGCCGTTGTCCGCACCTACGAACGCGAACGGCCGGCAACCTGTGGCTTCGGCCAGAATCTGGCCGATCACACCGCCGTGTGTGAATAATGCGACGCGCTGATCGACATGACATGCCGCGATGGCCATGACACCCCGACGCACCCGCGCGGCGAAGTTCTCGGCCGATTCGCCGCCGGGGATGACATCCCAGCGTTGCTCCGCGCGCATCCGCAGTGCGATCGGATGGCCGTGCGCGACCCGCTGCCGGAACAGACCGCCCTCCCATTCCCCCAGGTAGACCTCGCGCAGGTCGGCGCTCACCGCCGGTGCCATGCCGAGTCGG
The DNA here is from genome assembly GCA_036269975.1 of Pseudonocardiaceae bacterium. Lineage (GTDB taxonomy): Bacteria > Actinomycetota > Actinomycetes > Mycobacteriales > Pseudonocardiaceae > DATEPR01. Next base: position 18,472 of record DATBDL010000374.1, read on the forward strand.
GCGGCCAGCGGAGCGGCCGTCTGCGCGGTGCGCCGCAGGGTGGTGACGTAGATGGCATCGATACGCGTCGTGGCCAAACGGTGCGCGACCTGGCTGGCCTGAATCTGGCCCTCCGGCGCGAGTTCCGGATCGCCATGCCCGCCCACCAGGGGAAAAGGTCTGTCCATTCGGGCCGGTGCGGATTCGCCGTGGCGCACGATCACCAACTCGGTCGCGTGGGGTGGGACGTCGAAGCGGGCCTGCCGGTACTCCGTCGGCCCTGTCTCGACGGGTGGCGTGTTTGGGCTTGTCATGGCTGTTCAGGCTAACTGGGCGGAATCGGCCGGCAGGACGTGACCCCGCATTCCAGGTGTGCCACACGAAGTGGTCGTCAACCCGCCAGGTGGAGCACCACGCTTAGTGGTTTCTTGCCCGTTGCGGTCCGCAAACGGATGGCTTTACTGGAACCGGTCCAGACACCGGAACCGAGCATGACGGGCCATCCCGGTCACAGCGAGTGACGTCGGTGAAGAACGACGTCATGACCGAAGGTTTCCACCCAGTTTCTCGGCATGAGAGGTATTCCTATGCCTTTGAACGACTTCAGGACTCCGAAGCTCAGTCGACGGAGTGCTATGAAGGCCGGCTTCGGAGTCGCGGTCGCGGCCCAGTTGGCGATGATGGAGCAGGTCGCGTTCACACCAACGCGCGCCTTCGCGGCGACCAGTCCACCCACCCCCGCCGCCAGCGGTCCCGCGCCGATCATCCAGTTCGACTTCGGTAATCTCGTCGCCGCGCCGATCACCCTGAACGACGGCGCCGGCAACATCCAGGCCCAGTTCGGGCCGGTCTTCACCTACATCGTGCCGGCCACACTGAACCGTGCGCCGACCCGCAACGACCAGCGCGTGCTCGGTGACGCGCTGACCACGATCGAGGAGTTCTACGACTTCAGCCCCGCAGGCGTGATGTCGATCGTGTCCTACGGCATGCCCTACTTCAACCTGCTGCCAGGCGGAATCAACGGCTCGCTCGTGCAGGCACACATGCCGCAGTTGCGTACCGGGCACAACCCGGACGGCACGACGAACGCGTTCGCCGAAGCCGTCGCCATGCCGACCGACGTGGTCAACGGCCTGGTCGGCGGCCGTGGCGCGCCGGTGCCCAACGTCACCAAGGACCGGTTCAACGTCAACGTGGTGATCGAGCGCAACCACATGCTGTTCCAGATGCGCAGCGACTCGGTCGCCAACCTCAACGACACGCTGGCGTGGCTGAAGGGCAGCAACAAGCTCAACGGCAGCTCAGTCGCGTCGCCGGCATGGGCGGGTCTCGTCAACTTCCAGACGACGCGTGTGCAGTTCGTGCAGCGCGGCATGCCGCGCCAGTTGGCCAACAGCAACAACTTCGAGTACGCCGCCCGCATCAACCCCGACTCACCGATGTGGATGGGCTTCCTCGACCAGCAGACCAACGCGGCCGGACCGGCGGCGATCTGCACCTTCGCCGGCAACAGCTCCGCCCAGTTCACCAACGCCAACGTGGGTGACTACTTCGGACTCGGCGGTGTCCTGCACCTCTCGCACGACATCGAGGACCTGTTCCAGTTCTACGCCCTGCCCAACCAGGACTCCCGACACCCCGACGGCGAGGACGCCCCCGAGCGGATCATGTACATGTTCCGCGCCAACCAGGAGGGCTCCAGCAGCGGCCTACCCACGCCGTTCAACGCCACCGACCCCTTCACCGACGGCGGCTGCCCCGCCTTCGTCCCCAACACGTTCCAGGGCGCCAACGACGCGATGCTCGGCGCCCAGGACGCGGGTGGCCTGTTCAAGTCGACCGACCCGGCCGGCAAGCAGCAGACCGAGTCGTTCACCGGCCTTGGCCGGATCGGCCACAACGCCGGCCTGCAGCGCAACTCCAGGGCCGCGGACGGCACGCCCATCCACATCAGGATGGACGGCCCCGGTATGTCCAATCTGGACGTTCCAGCGTTCACGACCTTCCCCGGTGGCTCGAGTGTCGCGGCCGGCAGCGTCCAGCCGAAACTCGAGTTCATCGTCTTCATGCCGACAGCCGAGTCGTTCCGCCAGATGCGGACCGGCGTGGCCGCCCAGGACCTCCAGGTCCAGTTCAAGGTCGACCCGGACGACAACGGCCTGGAGCGGTTCATCACGGCAACCCGGCGGCAGAACTACCTCGTTCCACCACGGCCGGTCCGCGCATTCCCACTGACCGAATTCACGTCCAACTGACAACTGTTCGAACCGGTGACTTTCGCGGTGCGGTGCTCGCCTTTCCGGCGGGCACCGCACCGCCGTGTGCGGGCATCGTCGGTAACTCACAGTGAGAGCCGCAAGCGAGACTCCCGACACCGTTCCGGCCGATGAGCGCGCCGGGCTTGGCCCGCCGTTCAGCCCAAGCGGGCCTTACGCGCTTCTCGTCCGTTGCGCTTCGCAAATGAGCGACTTTACTGGAGCGAGTCCAAATTCGGGCCGAGCCTGACGAGCCAGCCCTCCGGCCGCAGCGAGTGCCGCCCCATGTGACGGTACGGCCGAAGCTCCCACACGGTTTTCTCTCGGCATGAGAGGTATTCCTATGCCTTTGAACGACTTCAGGACTCCGAAGCTCAGTCGACGGAGTGCTATGAAGGCCGGCTTCGG
>DATBDL010000375.1:0-4546 GCA_036269975.1 Pseudonocardiaceae bacterium
CTTTCCCGGCCGGGCACGGTGATCGTCGTCGACAACGTCGTGCGCGACGGCCGCGTCATCGAGTCGTCAAGCGACGACGCCGTCGTCAACGGCACCCGTCGCGTCGTCGAGCTGATCGGCAAGGAGCCGCGCGTCACGGCCACGGCGATCCAGACCGTCGGCGAGAAGGGTTACGACGGCTTCATCCTGGCGAAGGTCGACTGATCTCGCGGGGTACGGGTCGTCGTGGTGCCACCACGATCTGGCCCCCGCTCGTTGCCAGTACCTCCACTTTCGCCGCGTAGTGCCGTGCCAGCAGCGGCGCTGTCAACACCGTCGACGGCGGCCCGCACGCCACCGCATCACCGCCGTCCAGCAACAGCAACTGGTCCGCGTACTGGCCGGCGAGTGTCAGGTCGTGCAGCGTCGACACGACCGTCGTGCCGTCCGCCTTTCGTAGACCGTCCAACAACTCCAGCAACGCCTGCGCGTGGCCGATGTCCAGTCCGCTCGTCGGCTCGTCCAGCAACAACAGTTCGGTCTGCTGCGCCAGCGTTCGTGCCAGTACCGCGCGTTGCCGCTCGCCGCCGGACAGACTGTGCAGTCGCCGGCCGGCCAGGGATGTCAGGTCCAACCGTGCCAGCACGTCCGCCACCACGGCCAGGTCCGCCGGTCCCTCGCCGGCCAGCGGCCGCAGATAGGGTGTGCGGCCCAGCAACACGTAGTCCGTCACGGTCAGGCCGGCCGGTAGTTCCGGGTTCTGTGGTGCGTATCCGATGACTCTGGCCCGCTGCCGTGCCGACAGGCCGCCGGCCTCCGCGGCGCCCAGCCATACCTGGCCGGTTCGTGCGACCAGGCCGGCCACCGCTTTGAGCAGGGTCGACTTGCCGGCGCCGTTCGGCCCGATGACCGCCAGCCATCGACCCGCCGGTACGTCCACCGACACGCCGGCCACCACCGGTTTGCCGCCGTAGCCGGCGCTGACGTCCGCCAGTCGCAGCACCGTCATCGGAGCCGCGTTCTGCTGGTCCGTAGCACCACCACGAAGAACGGCGCTCCGGTGAACGCCGTGACCACGCCGATCGGCAGCTCGGCCGGCGCCAGCACCGTCCGCGCCACCACGTCGGCGGCGATCACGAACACCGCGCCGCCGATCAGGGACAGCGGGACCACCACCCGGTAGCTCCCACCGAACAGCAGTCGCACCACATGGGGTACCACGATTCCGACGAACCCGATCAGTCCGCTCACCGCGACCGCCCCCGCTGTCGCCAGCGATGCCGCCCCCAGCACGGCCAGCCGCACCCGCGCCGGCCGCACGCCAAGGGCGGTCGCCTCCTCGTCGCCCAACGTCAGCACGTCCAGCAGCCGTGCCGACCCGCACAGCACCGCCGTGCCCAACCCGATGTACGGCAACGCCAGCAACACGTTGTGCCAGCCGGACGTGGCCAGCCCGCCGAGCATCCACGAGTAGATCCGCTGCAACGTGTCCGTGTTCAACTGCTGCACGAACGTCTGTATGGCCGTCAGGAACGCCGTCACGGCGACGCCGGCCAGCACCAGCGTCGCCGTGCCTCGTCCGGCCGACCGTCCCAACGCCCACGTCAGGCAGACGCCGCCCACCGCCCCGGCGAACGCCGCCGCCGGTACCGCGCCGACCACGCCGCCGCCGGCCGCCGCCAGTGCCGGAAAGCCCACCACCACAATGGTTGCGGCCATGCCCGCTCCGGCGGCCGCGCCCAGCAGGTACGGGTCGGCGAGCGGATTCCGGAACACCCCCTGGTAGGCCGCGCCGGACGTGGCCAGTGCCGCGCCGACCAGCCCCCCCAACAACACCCTTGGCACCCGCAACTGCCACAGGATCGCCGACTCCGATACCGACAACGGCGACCGGCCCCCGGTCAGTTCGGCCCAGATCTCGGCGAGCACCCGTCCGGCGCCCAGGTCGATGGCGCCGAGCAGCACCGAGCCCACCATGACGGCCAGCAACAGCACGATCGCGCCCACCAGTACGGCGGGGCGCAGCCTGCTGACCGTCGGTTCAGCTCTGCGAGAGCGCACCGGCCACCGTCCGCATCAGATCGACGATCCTCGGCCCCCACCTGGACGCGATGTCGTCGTCGATCGCGACGACGTTCCCGTTGTGTACCGCGGTCAGCACGCTCCAGCCCGGACGGGCGGCGACCGTCGTGGCGTTCTGTCCACAACAGACGCTGTCGGCCAGGAAGATGAACGACGGATTGGCCGCCAGCACCTGTTCCGCCGACAACTGCGGATATCCGCCCGCGGCAACCGAATCGGCGGGGTCGGCGATGTTGCTCATGCCGAACTGGCCGAGCAGCGAGCCGATGAACGTGTGTGACGTCGCCGTGTAGTACGTCTGGTCGACCTCGTAGTAGTAGCTGACCGGCGCGAACCGGTGCGGCGCGTGCGCCACGATCGTGCGGATCTGCGCCCGCGTCGAGGCGACCAACGCCTTGGCCTGCGCGGCATGCCCGGTCGCCGTGCCGACCTTGTTCCAGATGGCGTACGCGCCGTCGATCGTCGCCGGCGCCGGCAGCAGCAGGACGGGCACGTGGAGCTTGGCGAGGCCGGCCACGATGCTGTTCGTGTCGTAGGAGGTGACCACCAGATCCGGGTGGTAACCGGCAATGGCCTCCAGGTTCGGCTTCGTCGCGTCCAGGCTCGTGTGCGGCGCGTTCGCGGGATAGTCGGAGTCCTTGTCCACGGCGACCACCTGGCCGCCTGCCCCGACGCCGTAGAGGATCTCGGTGCTCGACGAGTCCAGCGACACGATCCGCTGCGGCACAGTCGACTGCGGCGCCGCCGCCGGATGAGACGCACATCCGGCGGCAAACAGCGCGGAGAGAACGAAGAGGACAAGCAAGGCGCGGAATCGCATGTGACCCCCGATGTCGGCCGGCACCGCGGGCGGCGTGCCGGCCGTAACACGAGGTCGGCGCACGCCCGCCCCTGTGCCGGAGGCGGATGGCGTGTAGGCGAACGGCCGGCGACCTGGCTCGGCCCCACGATGGGGGTCATCACAGTTGCGGCACAGCGCCGGGATCACACCGGACTTCGCAGCCGATCGCTCGGTAACGTTACAGGTCACGGCGATGACCAGCGCGCACACCCCGCTCCGTTATACTTAGCAGGGCGAACTGTTCGTGGGTGTGGCAGCTCCATCGTCTGGATCACCCGATTCGTTACACCACCATGACGCGGATCACTCGTTCGTAGGTGTTGGAATGTTTCCTGCCTGTTAGAGTCACGTCAACAAAACGCGGGCCATCGTCGTCCCGTTCGGGACTCAAGTTCCCAGACACACCGCGAGGACGACGAGGGAGGTCTGGCTGTGCCCGTCCCCACCACCCCGCCCAAGACGATCTTCTCCGCAATCCCCGGCCCACAGGGCCTGTACGACCCGGCCGCGGAGCACGACGCCTGCGGTGTCGCCATGGTCGCCGACATCATGGGTCGCAGATCGCACCGAATCGTTTCCGACGCGTTGACCGCGTTGGCGAACCTGGAACACCGAGGCGCCGCGGGAGCGGAGCCCACCAGCGGCGACGGGGCCGGCATCCTGCTGCAACTGCCGGACGAACTGCTGCGCGCCGAGGTCGACTTCCCGCTGCCGCCGCCGGATGCGGCCGGCCGCAACGCCTACGCCGCCGGGATCGCGTTCCTGCCAGGCGATCCCGCCGAGCGTGCCAGAGCGATCGAGCTCATCGCCGGCATCGCCGACGAGGAGAATCTCGAGGTGCTCGGCTGGCGCGGTGTGCCGGTCAGAGTGAACACGGTGGGACCGAGCGCGCTGTCGGTGATGCCGTACTTCGCCATGCTGTTCGTGGCCAGCCAGATCGACGACGCCGCCGGCACCGACCTGGACCGCATGACGTTCGGGCTGCGCAAGCGCGCCGAACGCGCGACCAGAGCAGCGGGCGTCGGCGTGTACTTCCCTTCGCTGTCCGCGCGTACCCTGGTCTACAAGGGAATGCTCACCACAGGCCAGCTCCCGGTGTTCTTCCCCGACCTCACCGACGAACGGCTCGTCAGCGCGATCGCCGTCGTGCACAGCCGATTCTCCACCAACACGTTCCCGAGTTGGCCGCTGGCGCACCCGTACCGCTACGTCGCGCACAACGGCGAGATCAACACGATTCGCGGCAACCGCAACCGCATGCGCGCCCGCGAGGCTCTGCTGGAGTCCGATCTCGTTCCCGGCGACCTCGCCCGGCTGTTCCCGATCTGCGACGCCGACGCGTCCGACTCCGCATCCCTGGACGAGGTACTGGAACTGCTGCACCTCGGCGGCCGCAGCCTGCCGCACGCGGTGCTGATGATGATCCCGGAGGCGTGGGAGAACCACGCCACGATGGACCCGAAACGCCGCTCGTTCTACCAGTTCCACGCCAGCCTGATGGAGCCGTGGGACGGCCCCGCCTGCGTCACCTTCACCGACGGCACGCTCGTCGGCGCCGTGCTCGACCGCAACGGCCTTCGCCCCGCCCGCTGGTGGCACATGGCCGACGGCCGGGTCGTGCTGGCCAGCGAGTCCGGTGTGCTG
>DATBDL010000376.1:0-11741 GCA_036269975.1 Pseudonocardiaceae bacterium
GGTCAGGATCAGCGGCGCCGCCCTATGGTTCATAGTGGTATCACTCTAGTCTGCGGTTTGTATTGGTGGCGGGAGGTAACGGTGAAACTGCGTGCGGTTCCCTCGGCGCTGGTGCTGGTGGACGGGACCGACCTGCACCACGACCTGATCGGTGCCGCGCTGGCACTCCAGGAGATCGTGACCGAGGCAGGCGTCGCCACGGCACGCGGCGTCGGCGTCAACCGGTTCGCCGACCCGATGCCGGCCACCGCCGAAGCGGACGTCTACGTCCTCTACCTGGCCGGCCCGGTGTTCCAGGAGCCCGAGCAGCGCGCCCTCGCCGCCCTGGTCGCCGGTGGCAAGGGCCTGGTCGCCGTCCACGCCAGCAACCTCTTCGGCATCGGGCCGGGCGGCATCGACGCGGACCGCACCGCCATCGACCTCGTCGGCTCCCGTTACCTGTCGCACGGCGACGCCGGCTCGGAAGGCCGGTTCACCGTCCGCGTCCATCCAGGTCATCCCGTCACCCGCCACCTCGGCGACTTCGAGATCGACGACGAGTTCTACCTGATCGACACGGCCGACGGCCTGGACGTCCTGGCCGAACGGGACACCGAACCGGTCGCGTACGCCCGCACCCACGGCGCCGGCCGGGTCTGCTACACCGCGCTGGGGCACGACGCCCGCGCATGGGGAAATCCCTGGTTCCGCCAGCTCGTGCGCCAGTCCGTACTGTGGGCGGCCGGCGTCGCCGACGACGCGGTCACGTCCTGGTCGACGCGCTGGCCATTGGGCAACGGCCGCACGATCGCCGAATAGCTGCCCCAGAGCGGAGCCGTATGGATGCCGAGACAGCGGACCGGACGGTGCTGGTGCGTGGCCGCGTGGCCACCTCGCTGCTGTTCCTGCTGTTCGGCACCGCGCTGGGGACATGGACCAGCCGCATCCCCGCCGTCAAGGCCGGGCTGCGGCTCAGCGATGGCGGCCTGAGCATCGCCCTGCTGGCCTTCGCTCTCGGCGCGATCGTGGGCATGGTGGGGCTGGGTCGGTTGGCCGACCGGTTCGGCAGTACCAGGGTCATGGTGCCGACGGCGATCTGCGAGGGCCTGCTGCTCGTTCCGCCCGCGTACGTCCCGAGCCTGCCGTTGCTCGTGGTGGCACTGCTGGCGTTCGGCGCGGTGCACGGCACCCTGAACATCGCCATGAATGCCAACGCGATCGAGGTCCAGCGCACCATGGGGCGGCCGATCATGTCGTCGTTCCACGCCGTCTACAGCATCGGCGGCTTCGTCGGTGCTGGCATCGGCGGTCTGTGCGCCCGACTCGGTCTCGGTGCGGGGACGACGTTCGTCGTCGCCGGTGGCGTTGTGGTCGCGATGGCGGTGTGGGCCTCGCTGTGGGCGCTGCCGGCGGCGGCCATGGCGCCCGTCGAACGACGGCAGGCGGATTCTGGCGCGCCGCGCGGATGGCGCAGCGACGGCCTGCTCCTCCTGGGTCTGCTCGCGATGTGTGCCCTGGTCGGTGAGGGCACCGCGGCCGACTGGAGCGCCGTCTACCTGCGCGACGACCTGAACACGACGGCCGGGTTCGCGACGTTGGCCTTCGCCGCGTTCTCGATCATGATGACGGTCGGGCGACTGCTGGGCGACCGCCTTGTCGCCGCCATCGGGCCGGTACCGCTGGTACGTGTCAGTGGCATCGTCGCGTCGGTCGGGATGGCGGCGGCGCTGCTGATCAACCAGCCGATCGCGGCGGTGATCGGATTCGGCTGCCTTGGCGCCGGCATGTCCAGCATCGCACCGCAGGTGTACTCGGCGGCCGGCAACCGCGATCCCGCCCATGCCGGCCAGGCCCTGTCCCAGGTGGTCAGCATGGGCTACGCCGGCTTCCTGATCGGCCCGATCCTGATCGGCGGCGCGAGCACGATCGTGGGTCTGCCAAGGGCGCTGGGCATCCCGGCGCTGTTGGTGCTGCTCGTCGCGGCCGGCGCCACCGCGCTACGACCGCACCGCCCGGCCTGACCGCGAACGCCGGCCCAGCGGTGCAGCGCGGCCGCCAGTCCGGTGCTGTCGGTGCTGTCGCAGGCCCAGGCGACCACCCCGTCCGGGCGTACCAACATCCCGGTCGGCGGCGCGTGGTCCTCGTCCCGCACGCTGGTCACCCGGCCGCCCCAGGGTGCGGCGATGCCGGCGAACGCGCCGTCCACAGTGCGGTCGAGTAGTAGGAACCCGCCGCCGTGGCCGTGGTCGGTCAGGCGGGAACCGTTGCGTAGCAACAGGTCGGGGGCGAACCTGCCGATCAGCGGATGGTCGCCGGGCAGGTCGATGCGTTGCGTGACACCGGAGATCTGCTTGACCGCGTACGTCGTTCCGTCCCGTGTGCTCAGTAGGTCGGCGACGACCTCCCGTAGCGCGGCGGACTTGGCGTCGCCTCGCAGCACGCCGATCTGGGCCCGCGTCCAGTCCAGCACCCACGCGCCGAGTGGACGACGCTCCGCGTCATACGTGTCCAGCAACCGTTCTGGTGCCCACCCTGCGACCACGGCACCCAGTTTCCAACCGAGGTTCATCGCGTCGCCGACGCCGAGATTGAGCCCCTGGCCGCCGAACGGCGCGTGCACGTGCGCCGCGTCGCCGGCCAGCAGCACCCGCCCCGACCAGTAGGTCGCCGCCTGGCGGGCGTTGTCGGACCACCGGGTCGCACCGCGCAGTGCCGTCAGCGTGACGTCGGTGCCGGAGACCCGGCGCAGGCTGGCCCGCACTTCGTCCAGCGTGACCGGCGCGGATCGGTCGACGGGAATGTCGGTGAACTCCACGGTGGTCACCCGACCGGGTTGCGGCCCGCAGCGGTACACGCCCTGTGCCGTCCACACCCATCCACTCGCGAGCCGCTCCGGGTCGCCGATGTCGGCGACGGCGAGGTGCCCGATCAGCTCGGGATCGGTGCCGGGGAAGTCGATGCCCGCGAGCCGGCGCACTGTGCTGCGCCCGCCGTCGCACCCGACCAGCCAGCCGGTGCGCACCATGTGGCCGGTCGCTGTGCCGACGAGCACGCCGTCGCCGGTGTCGTCCAGCGCGGTGACCTCCACCCCGCGACGCACCGGCACGCCGAGTCGCGCGACGTGCTCTGCCAGCAGTTTCTCCAACTGCGGCTGCGGCACCATCCTCGCTCCGTCGACCGCGGTGTGCGCCGCGATGTCCGGATCGGACTCGTCCACCAGGTCGGGATCGAGGACCATTCCGGCGAAGTGCCCGGTGAATCGCGATCGGTTGCCGGCCGCGGGAGCGAACGACCCCACGCGCTCGATCATCTCCCGTTGCACCCGTTCGGCGGCCGGCAGCAGGCCGCGGCGATCGAGTGCCTCGGCCGTGGGCACGTTGATCCCCATCGCCTTGACCCACCGGTCCGGCTCGGCCAGCCGCTCCAGTACCTGCACCTTCGCCCCGGCCAGCGCCAGTTCCGCCGCGAGCACGAGTCCCACCGGCCCCGCTCCGACCACGGTCACGTCCGTGTCCTGGTTCGTATCGATAGTCACGAACAGCGTTCTATATACGAACGATGTTCGTGTCAAGCTAGAGTGATCCGGTGAACCCGAGAGAGCGCCGCGCGGCACGCCACCAGCCGCCGAACCCCGAGGCCGACGCCGACCGGAGGCGGCGCCGCACGGCCCTGATCACTCCCGCACAGGTCATCGACACCGCGCTGGGCCTGATCGCCGCCGAGGGCTACGAGGCGCTGACCATGCGCAGGCTGGCCGGCGCCCTGGACACCGGACCCGCGTCGCTCTACGCCCACGTGGTCGACAAGGCCGATCTCGACGAACTGCTGATCGGGCGGCTGTGCGCCGAACTGGTGCTACCCGAGCCCGATCCGGCGGCCTGGCGGGAGCAGATCCGTGGCGTGTGCACCCAGATCCGCGACCAGTACCTGAAGTACCCCGGCATCTCGCGTGCCGCGCTCGCCATGGCCCCCACCGAGCTGGAGGCCATGCGCGTCAACGAGGGAATGCTGGCGATCCTGCTCGCCGGCGGCGTCGCCCCGCAGGATGCGGCGTGGGCCATCGACGCCCTCCTGTTGTACGTGGCCGCCTACTGCCTTGAGCGGTCGATCGCACGGCAACGATCAACCCAGGACGACGCCGTGTGGGTCGTCGACCGCGCCGAACTGCTCCGCCGGTTCGCCGCCCTGCCCGCCGCGACCTTCCCGCACACCATCCGTCACGCCGCCGAGCTCACCGCGGGCGACGGGCACGATCGGTTCGACTTCACGCTCACCCTGCTGATCGACGGCCTCGCACGCCGCTGACATTCCGCTGGGTTTAGCCGAAACTATCCCAGACACCCCGCTGGTCAGCAGCGCAAATGTGGATGCGTGAAGCGATCATGCTTGTCTTTTGTCTATACTCGAACTAAGTATTAGCGCATGACGGCTTCTGTCCTCCGTTCCCGGTTCGCGTTGTTGGTCGCCGGCACGATCGCGGCTGGATCGCTGGTACTGCCGGCGGTGTCGGCCGCCGCCGCCATGGTGGGTCCGACCGCGACACCGGCCACGACCCCGATCTGGTCCACCCAACTCTTCTTCGACAACAACGGCACGGCGTGGTCGACGGCCAGTTTCGCAGCGCTGCGCGCGAAGGGCCTGACCACGGCCGAGATCGACATGCCGTGGAACGGGATCGAACCCAGCCAGGGCACGTTCAACTTCACCGAGCTGGACCAGGAACTGGCCAACGCCAACGCGGCCGGCATGAAGCTCATCCCGATCTTCTGGTCGTCCGGCTGGACCGGCAGCCCCGCCGCCTGGGTCACCAGCCGCGAGGTCACCCCGACCGGCGGGCAGAGCGTGGCGACGGCGTGGTGGGACGCGACCGGCGAGCCGGCCTACCTCACCTACGTGACCACCACGGTCCGGCACATGGTCAACAAGGCGGGCTACGGCGGCAGCATCCTGGACTACGGCTTCCTGGACGCGCAGTGGGACTCCGGCGGCGGCGCGTCCGGCTGGGCGCCCGCTGACGTCACCGAGTTCCACAACGTCTACCTGCCACAGACCTACGGCACCATCGCCGCGTTCAACTCGCAGAACGGTACGACGTTCAGCTCGTTCGCACAGGTGCCGGCCGCGACGCCAGGACAGGCGCTTGCCGGTGTGTACCAACGGTTCCGCGTGTGGAGCGTGCAGACCACCTACACCCAGTTGGCATCGGGCGTGCGGGCGATCAGCGCGACGACGCCGATCTACTTCTACTACGGCGGCCACATCGGCAACGCCGTGAACTACGCCAACATCCCGGACCTGTTCCTGGCCATCGCCAAGCAGTTCGGCGTCACGATCATCCTCGACTCGGCCCAGGCGTCCGGTCTCTCGGTGCTGTTCAACAGCCTCGCCCGCGCCTACGGCGTGTCGATCACGCAGGAGTGGACGGCGCCCGACGACAGCACGCAGCTCGCCGCGCAGTCCGTGCAGTGGATCGACAACTACGGGATGAGCCTGCCGAACGGCGGCGGTGAGGACTTCTTCATCCATGACGGCACCCAGAAGGACGTCGTGGGCTATCCGATCTACACGAACTGGCTGCCGAACATCCAGCGCCTCGCCGGTGCGTATCCGCAGGTGCCGGTCGCCGTCTACGTCGACTTCGGGCAGGCGTACGGGAACACGGGCGGTGACCTCTTGTCGCCGGAGAACACGATCGGCAACCTGTGGCTGGCGTATCAGGCGGGCTTCGCCGTCGTCACCAGCCAGGAGGTCAACGCCGGCATCGTGAAACTGTCGCAGTACCAGGCCATTCTGCCGGCCAACGGCATCGACGCGAACCTCGCCGCCTATCAGTCCGGCGGCGGCAAGCTGGTGACGGCGGGATCGCAGCTCTCGCAGTCCGCGCCCGCGTACGCCACGCTCGCCAGCACCGGCGTGCTCCAGACCGTCCCGGTCGTGGCGGCGGCGAAGACGAGCGCGCAGGTCACGCTCGCCGACATCACGTCGGGCACCCCCTACAACGCCGGTATCACGCTGAACGTCGCCGGACTCGGCCTGACCGCCGGGACGTACCACGTCGTCGACGCGAGCGGTAAGGCAGTGCCGCAGCAGGCGGTGACCGGCGGGATCTGCGCGTCGGCGAACGTGCCGGCGGCTTCGCTCGCGCTGTGGAACGTGGTGCAGGGCGCGGTGCCGGCGGGCACGCCGGCCCCCGCGAGTTGCCCGAACCCGACCACCTGCGGCACGTTGACCGCCAACCAGTCCCTCGCCCTCGGCCAGACACTCGTCTCGTGCGACGGCCGCTTCACCCTGATTCTCCAGGGCGACGCGAACCTGGTGCTGTACCAGGGAAGTACCGCGTTGTGGGCGACGAACACGGTGAACTCCGGTGCGACGACGGCGATCATGCAGGGTGACGGCAACTTCGTCCTCTACACCGCCGGTGGCGTCCCGGTCTGGGCGAGCAACACAGTCAACAACCCCGGCGCCCGGCTGATCGTCCAGAACGACGGCAACCTGGTGATCCAGGCCACGAGTGGCGCGATCCTGTTCATGTCGAACACCGGCGGCCACTGATCGGATTTCACCCGGCGGGCACGGCTTTCCGCGCCTTCTTCGCCTTGCTCGCCGGGAGGAGGTTGAGCCGCAGGGCACGCAGTAACGTGCCCGTCCTGGCCAGCGAGTTCGGGTGCGCCATCATCGTGGTGACCATGGCCAGCCGGTCGTTGGTCACCGCGTCGGTCATGGACGCCTTGAACAACTGGCCACCGAACCACCTGATGACCGGATAGCCCTTGGGATACGGGCCCTCGATGTGCGGCAGTTCGAGGTCGGCGAACGTCGAGACCTGCCACGCGGCGTCCACGACCACCCGGACGAGTTCGAAGTAGGCCATCGCCGGTTCGTCCGGGGACGGCTGCGACCGCAGGTACCGCGACAGGCACGACGCGTGCAGCGTCGCCGACGTCATGCCCTGGCCGTACACGGGGTTGAACGACGCCACTGCGTCACCGGCCGCGATCAGGCCGGCGGGGAAGCGGTCCAACTCGTGGAAGTCGCGTCGCCTGCTGTCCGCCTGGTGGTACGTGACGACGTCGCCGACCATCGTCGCCCGCTCCGCGATGTCACCGAACAACTCCGGGAAGTCCTTGCGGCACCGGGTGTTGTAGTCCTGGACGTCGCGGGTCGGCCGGTCGTCGTCGTAGCCGGAGATCAGCATGATCCAGCGGTCGCCCTCGACCCGCAGCACGCCGCCGATCCTGGCCCGCCGACCGGTGTCCGCGTCGGCGCCGGCCTGTGACACGACGGACCACGCGTCGCTGACCCGCTCGTCGTACTCGAACATCGCGGTGGCGTAGTTGAGCTTGATCGGCATGCGGCGCATCGGCGGCCGCTGCCATCCGTTGTCCGCCAACCAGTCCCCGAGCCGGCTCGACCGTCCCATCGCGTCGACGACGAGGTCGGCATCCGTCGTCACGACGTCCTCGGCGCCGCTGGGCACGTAGCGGGCGCCGACCACTCGTTCGCCGTCGAAGACGAGTCCTTCGGCCCGGCCGGTGACCAACGTGATGTTGTCGATGGCCAGGGTTCGCCGTCGCACCAACGTTTCGAGGTACGGCCTGGTGCTGATCAGCACCGGCCAGTCGTTCTGCAACGGCGGCGCGACCCGCAGTTGGCCGTTCATGAAGAACCCGACATGTGTGCCGTCCGTCGGCGGCACGACCGCACCGCCCGCGATGGCTTCCGCGCTGAAGCCGGGAAACCAGCGCTCCAACTGCACCGCACCGGCCGGCAGCAGGGCGTGCACCTGGGTGCCCTGCGGCACACCCGGCCTCGGCAAGCCATTGGCGTCCGATTCGTCCCGCTCGATGATGACGACCTGCTCGGCGTGGTCGGCCAGCACCCGTGCCGCCGTCAGCCCGGCCATGCTGGCGCCGAGGACGACGGCGCGCTTCATCAGCACGGTGGTCGATTCGGGTGTTTCCGCAGTGCTGATCTCCGCGAATGTCTCAGCGGGGGAATTGGACACCAGAGAACCATGCCACAATAGTTCCAGCGCAACGGATGTGATCGTCGCCACACTTTTGTGAACGCCGTTTACCAGAATGTTACGCCGACGCCGGCCGGGGTGCTCCCGGTGGCACAGTCAGTTCCGGCGGAAGATCTGGGCCAGTTTCGTGGGTCGCCGGATGCCGCGCGCTCGGTACACGAGTTGATGCCCGCCGGCCAGATCCATGCGTACGGTGCATTGCCACCAATGCTGCTTGATCTCGGTGTGCCGCGTCCTGGCGATGGAGTACACGGGCTCGGTGCGGCCGAGGCTGGTCAGCAGGACGTTCATCTCGGCGACCGTGCGGGCGCCGCTGGTACGGCGCACCGCCTGTTGGACAGCGCCGCGCCCGCCCGCCAGCCATGTGCTCTGCGCGCGTGTGCGTCGCCGGTCGGCGGACGCTCGCCGGTCGGCTCCGTCACCGATGGACATGATCAACATCACCAGCCCGAAGGCGGCGAATCCGAGTGCGGCTTCGGCGTCGACGGGGCCACTGCCGTGTTCGAGGAGGGCCAGTGTGCCGAGAACGGGGATCAGCGCCAGTGCGCAGGCGCCCTGCCAGCGGTGGTAACCGGCACGGTTGTCGGCGAACACGACCCAGCCGTCCTCCAGTTCGATGAGATGGACCCACCCACCCGGCGTCGCATGAACGCCCGAGACTCGCAACGGTTTCCGAATTGGCAGAACGGGGAACGGCGCGCCGGTGGAGTGGTCGGTGCCCATTCTCGCTCCCTGATCACGCGCCATCTGACCCGACCCCTGTTCGATGTCATCCCGTCAAGTTGGATGATATCATTCCAACCAGGACTGATCCTCCCACGATGGATCGTCCTGTTCGATCGGAACGTCGGCCGTCTTTCGGGTGACGGTTTGCTCGGCGAGCAATTCGGCCGCGATTTCGTCGATCCGCTGCTCCCGTTGGGTGGCGATCCGCTCCAGATCGGCCGGGCCGAGTGTCATGAACCGCGTCAGGTAGCGGTCGAATCCACGCATACCCTCGGCCGAGTTCTCCATATGCCGAAGGAACTCGGCCGCCGAGATCGCGCCGGACGCGATACCGTGGGCCTGGGTCCGCACCTGGGGATCGGTGATACCGTCCGCGAGCTTCGCCAAGGACTGCTGCTGGAATGCCTGTTCGGCGCGTGCCCGCACGTGTTCGTCGTGCCGCATCGTGAGATCGCTCCTCGTCAGTCCTTGGGCGAAACCGGTGACCAGTAGGTCTGGGCGGGCAGGGACGCGACCGGGTCCGGCATGGTCAGTGATCCGTTCTGGCCCACCGACAACGCCGCGCCGAGCGCCTCGATCATGGTGTTGATCGCGTTGGCCTTCTCGTAGACGTCGTAGCCCTCCTGGAACGCTCGGTAGGCGTTCCAGCCCGCGACACCGTCGGCGAGCAGGTCCCACCCCGGAATCTCCTCCGTCGCACCGGCCACCCCGATCTCTGCCAGCGCTGGCAACAACCGCTTGTTGATCCAGTCGGATGCCGTGTCGGCCAAGGCGGTCGCCGTCTCGAACACACCGTCGGCGAGATCCTTGATCTGACCGGACAGGAACTCGTTCTTCTCGTACTCGCCGTAGTACCCGGTGGCCAACCGTCCCAGATAGAAACGGGCGCCGTCGCCGGCGTTGCCGCTCCAGTCTGCCTGCGACGAGTTCGCGCAGTGCTCGATGTTGTCGGCACAGTCCGCGAACGCCCACGCGGCATTGTTGAACCGGTCGGCGATTCCGCGGACCTCGGCCCAGTTCCCGGCCACCAGCTTTTCCAACGGCTCGATCGGGTCGACACCGGTGATGAACTTGATGGTGCCCCGCACGAACTCGCTCACATTGCCCAGGTCCGTGACGAGGCGGGGTTTCCAGGACATCTCCTCGTCGTAGCCGGGTGGCTCGGTCAACCGGCCCCTCGGATCGTTGACGTCGGTGTACGAGGCCGCCAGCACGTCGCTGGCCTGGTCGGAGAACATGAAGTCCGGTTCGGCCGATGTCGGTAGCCGCGCGTCGAAACTGGCCATCTGGGCCTGATCGGTGTCGCGGTAGTAGTCCAGCGAGTTCGCGATCTCGTTCCCGACCTGCTGGGCGGCGAACTGCGCGGTGATCGCGTCACCGACCTGAGCACGCAGGACTTCCTCGAATCGACCGCGCACCGTTTCCAGGAACAACCCGGAGAATGCCGCGCTGTCGATCTTCCCCAGGTGCGCGCGAATCGCCGCCGCGTCGTCGCCGGCTCGCAGCAACTGCGCGCTCATACCGGACAGACCCGCCACGTTGACCGAGAACCCGGCCACCATCACCCTCCTCATCGGACCCACTCATTCGGCCAACTCCTCGTAGACCCGGCGCAACCGCTCGGTGAGCACGGCGTTCGCACCCGGCGCGATGCTGAGGTGGTCGCCGGAAACGATGACCATGACCCGGCCGGCGGCGGTGTCCCGATACCGCACGGGTTCCTCGCTCATCCGGTACCGGCCCCGCTGATCCCGTGCCGCGACGTACAACTCGCCGAGCCCGGTCACCGGTCGCGCCAGCAGTGCCCGCACCAGAGCCACATCCCGCCGGTCGTCGACACCGTGCAGGTCACCGATCCGGACGCTGACCGCGTCGATCCGGGCCGGCGGCGGCCCGGACAGCGACTCAACGAACGCCTCGACCAGCCCCGTGTCGGCGATACCGACCAGCCGCAGGCGATCACCACGACGCACCACGTAGACGGCCTGTTGCCCCAATGCCGCGGCCAGCACCGCGCCCGCCTGCCCCGACTCCGTGGTCAGCCACCCGAAGTACTCGACCGACGCCTGTCCCAACACCGTCAAGGCGGCCATGGCCTCGGGGGTCAACCGGCCGGGCCGGTCCACCAATCCCGCCGTGGTGAACTCTGCCCAGACAGCCACGTCGGTGGCCGAGTCGTGCTCGGGTTCTTCCCACGTCGCGGTGGGCTGGATCACGATCTGTGGCTGTCCCAGTCGCAGCAGGTGCAGCATCCGCGTGACCGCGCCGACCGACAGCCTCACCGGCTGCGCCAACACCACGCCCACCCCATACCACGGGCATCGCGCCTCGGGAGCTGATCAGTGGCCACCCTCGGCCTCACGTGCGTGTCGGACCGCGCGCTGCTGGGGCGATTCACCCAACGCTTCCGGCGCCATCTTGGGTAATCCGCCGGCGAACACCTCATCCGCGTCGACCACCAACGGGTACTTGCGGTGATGCTCGTCGTCATCGTCGCCCGGCAGCCCGCCGCCGGGCACCAGTCCAGGGGCCTCGGCTGCCTGCTCACCTGAACGTGCGGCCATCGCCTCGGGTTCGGTCGCCGCGCCACCGGACGGGCCAGGGCCGGCACCGCGAGGCGCTGGACCGCCGTCCACCGGTTCGCCGGCGGCACCACCACCGGGCGGGCCGGCGCCCCGTAGGCGCTGTCCGCCACCCGATGGGCCGGCGCCCGGTAGGCGCTGTCCGCCAGCGCCACCACGCCCTACCAGTCCGGCGGCGATGGCCTGGCCGGCACCGGGGACGCCCGTCGGGTTCCCGCCGCTGCCGTCCGCCGCCGGCTCGGCCACCGGTCCCGAATCGTCGGTGGCCTGTCCCGCCCCCACGGAACTGTCGTTGCCAGTCCCAGGGTTCGTGCCCGAGGTCGTCGTCGAAGCGCCGGGCACCACGGGACCCACACCGCTGGATGGCGCCGGCGACCCGCTCTCGCCGGGCGCGGTTGGCTGGCCGACCGGGGGCGTGGTCCGAT
>DATBDL010000377.1:0-11323 GCA_036269975.1 Pseudonocardiaceae bacterium
TGGCCAGCCGTGGATCGAGCTTCTGGATGAACGACGAGTCCTGGAGCACGGTCGCGGTGACGGCGCCGCTCGTCCCGTGACTGCTGATCATGCTCAGGACCGGCGCGTTGTTCGGATTGGCGAGCACCGCAGGATCGACCAGCGCTGCCTGGAACTGCGGCGTGGTCGCGATGTTCCGGAACGCGACCGCGATCTTGTCGCCCACCGTACTGAACAGAATGGACAGGAAGGCGGCAGTGCCGATCGTGCCGCCCATCTGCCGGAAGAACGTGGCCGACGCCGTCGCGACGCCCATGTCACGTGCCGGCACCGCGTTCTGCACCGCGATGACCAGCGTCTGCATGCAGCCACCGAGCCCGAAGCCGAAGACGAACATCCAGATGTCGGTGCGCAACAGCGGCGTGTCCGCGTTGATGGTGTTCAGCAGGACCAGACCGGCCACCATCAGCGCCGTGCCGAAGATCGGGAAGATCTTGTAGCGCCCGGTGCGCGCGGTGAGCTGACCGGACAGGACGGACGCGAACATGATGCCGAGCACCATCGGCAACAGCAGCAGGCCGGCCTTGGTCGGCGACGCTCCCTTCACGATCTGCAGGTACAGCGGAACGACCGCCATGCCGCCGAACATGCCCATGCCGATGATCAGGTTGGCGGCCGACGTGATGCTGAAGACGCTGCTACGGAACAGGCGCAGCGGAATGAGCGCCTCGTCCCGCATCACGTGCTCCACCAGCACGAACAGCAGCAGACCGGCAGCTCCGACGCCGTAACACAGCCATGCTCGTGGCGAGGTCCAGCCCCAGGTCTGTCCCTCCTCCGCGATGATCAGCAGCGGCACCAGGCCGACCGTGATCAGGATCGCGCCCCACCAGTCCAGCCGGTGGTCGCGGCGGGTGTGTGGCACGTGCAGGACCTTGGTCACCACGACCAGCGCGATCAGGCCGATCGGCACGTTCACCAAGAACACCCAGCGCCAGCCCGAGATGCCCAGAATGGTCGACTGACCGGCCAGGAAGCCGCCGACCACGGGTCCGAGCACGCTGGACGTGCCGAACACGGCCAAGAAGTAGCCCTGGTAGCGGGCCCGTTCGCGCGGCGGCACGATGTCGCCGATGATCGCCAGCGCGAGCGACATCAACCCGCCGGCGCCGAGCCCCTGCACGGCGCGGAACGCGGCCAGCATGTACATCGAGGTCGCGAAGGTCGACGCGATCGAGCCGGCGAGGAAGATGGTGATCGCGGCGATGAAGAACGGCTTGCGACCGTAGATGTCGGAGACCTTGCCGTAGAGCGGGGTCGAGATGGTGGACGTGATCAGGTAGGCGGTGGTTGCCCACGCCTGTAGGTCGAGTCCGTGCAGGTCATCGGCGATGGTGCGGATCGACGTGGCGACGATCATCTGGTCCAGCGCGGCCAGGAACATGCCCAGCATCAGCCCGCTGAAGACGAGCAGGATCTGCCGGTGCGTCAGCGATCCGTCGGTCGGCGTCGGCGATCCCTTTTCGGTGCCGTCCGTGCCGTTCTCGCTGCCGTTCTCGCTGCCGTTCTCGCTGCCGCGACGCCGCGACTCGGTGGCGGTCATCTTCCCCGCCCTTCCAACTGTGTCACATCCAGGTAGTTGGCCTATGCAACCATGCGCCTGCCCATGGTGCGCAGGCAACCCGTTCGGTCAGCTCAGCCGTGTCCGGTAAAGCTCCGACTGCGCGTTTTCGACCTCGGACGGCGTGGCGTGCCGGTGCCGGTCGTAGGGCAGGGCGAACTCGAGTCCGAGGAACGCGAACAGGGCGGCGGGCAGCCCGAACCACGAGTCGACGACGACGCTGCGCGGCACGTAGCCCGGCCGGAACTTGGCGTTGAAGAGGTAGAGGGATTCCACCTGAATGAGTGGATCGAGCAGGTGGATGAGCCGGTAGCCGGCCTGTTGGACTCGGGTGCGTGAGTCGCCCCGATCCAGCAGGGAGCGGAAGGCGGCGAAGTTCAGCGACACCTGCCCGATTCCGTTGGCACGGGCGTACTCGACGACGTCCACGATCATGCGTTCGTTCAGTCCGTTGAGCCGGTCCCTGTCGCGTCGCATCACGTCGAGCGAGAGGGCGGTGTCCTGGCCACACGGCAGATAGCGCTGAAACCCCACGAGCTGGCCGGCCGGCTCGAACGCGAGCACGAACAACCCGGTCGGGTGACGATCGTCCACGAGCCCGTCGAGGATCATGGCGAACCCGCGTTCTCGCCTCGTGCCCAGCCAACGATGCGACAACTCGGCCATCTCGGCCCTGACCTCGCCGGACAGTTCGTTCGCTGTCATGACCTCGGTCCGGATACCCGCGTTGTGAGTACGTCGAACCGCCTGCCGAACGTTGCGCATCCGGCGCGTACCCAGCCCGAACGGCACCACGTCCAGGACGACTTCGTCACCGATGCCCACCGGCCGCATCCCGTACGCGGTCCAGAGGTCGACGAGGTCACCGCGCGCCCCGAGTACGGCGGGACGCCAGCCACGGCGCCAACAGAGCGCGTGAAAGCGGCCGACCACGTCGGCGAAAGCGGCCGGCTCCCCCACCGGATCACCACCGACCACGGCGACGCCCAGCAGCACCCGATAGCCGAGCGCGGCAGAGCCGTCCGAACTGAACAGATAGGACTTGTCGGACCGGAGAGCGAACGGTGCCAACGTGTCCGCACCCTGCCGGCCGACCATCGCCCTGACCCGCGACCGCTCGACGTCGGTCGCCGGCCCAGGAGCCGGAGCGGCCTTGAGCAGAAAGGACAACGCCACCATCGCGACGAGCAGGAGAGCGGAGGCCCAATCCAGCCGGTGATGATGCACCCCAAAGCCGAACAGCAGTGCGGCGCCCCCACCGACCACAGTGGACCGTACGACGGTGGCACGCTCAGGCATGCCAGGAAACCCGTTGTGGCACAAGGCAAGCCCAGCGGCCACGCCGACGAGGACGAGGCCGTAGTCGGCATGGTGTCGCAGATCGAGCGCCACGATGCCAATGAGGAGGACGGACGCGCCCAACGCCACCAGCCGCCGTCGAGCAAGTCCCCATCCGATGAGGAGAAGGAGAACGGACAGAAGGAACGCGTGCGGTCGAGCCGCGCGCCCACCCGTGAGCCCGTGACTGGGCGCCCCCAACCAGCCAGGCGGCACCCCACGCAACGCAAGACCACCGACGAGCAGCCCGGCAACAACAGCAGCCAGTCCGAATGGCCACACCCGCCGAACCACGACGTCACCCCCTCACCCACAGCCACACCCCGGCACAGCCCCCAAGCAGGCACGAAAGCCCCATCGGCACCGTACCGCCGCGCCCCCTCGCAACCGGAGGCTGCCCCGCTAGTGTGCTCCCGGTAAGCCAGCCAGGCAGAAGACACCCGACGGACGACGCATCGCCCAACGGCGCCTCACCCAACGGCGCCTCACCCAACGGCGCCTCAGTCGCTGGTCTTCAGCTCCGGGAAGTCTTCCTCGCGGTACTCGCCCACCACCGCCGTTGCCGGGTCTTCGTGTACCTCGTTCTCTCGGCCGCGCAATTCCACCCTGCGGATCTTGCCGGAGATCGTCTTGGGTAGGTCCGCGAATTCCAGTCGCCGGATTCGCTTGTAGGGCGCCAAGTTCTCCCTTGCGAATCGCAGGATCTCCAGTGCTGTCTCACTACTTGGCTGGTACCCGGCGGCCAGCACCACATACGCCTTCGGCACCGCGAGGCGCAGTGGGTCCGGTGACGGGACCACTGCCGCTTCGGCTACCGCTTCGTGTTCCAGCAGCACGCTTTCCAACTCGAACGGGGAGATTCGATAGTCGCTCGCCTTGAACACGTCGTCCGAGCGGCCGACATACGTGATGTAACCGTCTTCGTCGCGGGAGCCGACATCACCTGTGTGGTAATAGCCGTCGCGCATGGATTCCGCGGTTCGGTCCCCGTCGTCGCGGTAGCCGACCATCAGGCCCGTCGGTCTGCTGCTCAGGTCCAGACAGATCTCACCCTCCGCGCCCACCTCCCCCGATACGGGGTCCACCAACGCGACCGTGAACCCCGGCATGGGACGGCCCATCGAGCCAGGCTTGACTGGCTGGCCTGGCGTGTTGGCGATCTGTACCGTCGTTTCGGTCTGTCCGAATCCGTCACGGATCGTGACGGCCCACGCTCGCCTCACCTGTTCGATGATTTCCGGGTTCAGTGGTTCACCGGCACCGACGACCTCGCGCGGTGGGTTGCGCAACTCCGTCAGGTCCGCCTGGATCAGCATCCGCCACACCGTTGGCGGCGCACAGAAACTCGTGATGCCACACCGGTCCATCGTGCGCAGCAGCGCCGACGCGTCGAACCGCTGGTAGTTGTACAAGAAGACACACGCCTGCGCGTTCCACGGCGCGAAGACGTTGCTCCACGCGTGCTTCGCCCAACCGGGTGACGAAATGTTCAGGTGCACGTCCCCCGGCCGCAGGCCGATCCAGTACATGGTCGACAGGTGCCCCATCGGATATGACACGTGCGTGTGTTCGACGAGCTTCGGCTTGGCCGTGGTGCCGGACGTGAAGTACAACAGCAGGGTGTCACTCGCCTGGGTGATGCCGTCGGGCGTGAAGTCGGCCGGGTGAGCGTCCGCGAGCAGGTAGTCGTGCCAGCCTTCGGCCGGCTCGCCGACCGCGATTCGGGTGTAGTCGCCCGTTACCGTGGCGAACTTCGGCGTGTCGACCGCTCGTGCGACCACGTGCTTCGCGTGTCCGCGCTCCACCCGGTCGGTGAGGTCGGACGGCCCGAGCAGCGTGCTGGCCGGGATCACCACGGCGCCCAGCTTCATCGCCGCCAGGATCGTCTCCCACAGCTCGACCTGGTTGCCCAGCATCAGGATCAACCGGTCGCCCCGCCCGACACCGAGACCACGCAACCAGTTCGCCACCTGGTTGGACCTGGCCGACATCTGCGCGAAGGTCAGCTTCCGCTCGGCCCCGTCCTCTTCCACGATCCACAGCGCCGGGTTGTCGTTGCCGGCCGCGATCGCGTCGAACCAGTCCAGTGCCCAGTTGAACTCGGTCAGCTCGGGCCAGCGGAAGTCGCGATATGTCAGGTCGTAGTCGTCCCTGTGGTCGAGCAGGAAGTCCCGTGCCGCCCGAAATGCCGAGTTCGCCTCGCTGCCCACCCGTCACTCCTTCGTGTAGTACCGGGGATGTTAGTGGTTCAGGATGCGAGTTCGCGGCTCGTGCCGGGATCGACACCGGACGATGCCAGCCGCACCTGGTCGCGGCCGGACTCCTTCGCGACGTAGACGGCGGCGTCGGCGGCCTGCAGCAGGTCGGCCAGCGCGTCCGCGTTCTCGGGACGGCTCGAAACGCCGATCGACGTGGTCCGGTTGGCGATCACGGCCGGCCCGCCGCGCTTGTCGGTGCTGATCACGCTGAGCCCGGCGATCCGTGCCCTGATCCGTTCTGCGGCGGCGGTCGCCGCCGCGCGGTCGGTGTCCGGTAGCAGCACCACGAACTCCTCGCCACCGAACCGGCCGACGATGTCGGACGGGCGCGTCTCGCCGCGCAACACGTCCGCGACCGCGACGAGCATGTCGTCGCCGGCCGGGTGTCCCCAGGTGTCGTTGATCAACTTGAAATGATCGAGGTCGATCATGAGCACGCCGAGTGAACCCCTGGTCCGGTCGGCCCGCGCGAGTTCCTTCCCGGCCGCCTCCTGCCAGCCGCGCATGTTCAGCAGTCCGGTCTTCGAGTCGGTGCGCACGTCGACCTGGAGCTGACGGATCTCGGTGAGCCGGTTGCCGAGCACGCCGATCACCACCATCACCGCGAGCACCGGCGGCGCGTCCATCAGCAGCACGGCGGTGACGAGTCCGAGTGCGACGGTCAATGCCTCGAGACCGTTGTCGTACCAACTGCCCGCCGCCATCGCCAGGCTCGTGCGCTGCGGATGCCGGTGCAACGCAACGGCGACGCCGACGAGCGCGATCTGGCCGATCACGTAGACCGCGCCGGCACCCATCGCGACGCCGAAGTCGCGCAACGTGGCGAACACGCCGGACGCGATCCAGGCGGGCTGTGTTGCCAAGTGCAACACCGTGCGCACGCCGAGTACACACATCGTGATCGTCGCAGTGACGAACACAAACCGATACAGTGGCCGGCGCGCGACGAACCACCGCTGGAACCGGATAGCCACAATGGACAAAACGGCCAGCGGCAGTGGCAGAATCAGCGCGGCGGCGAAATTCCAGATCGAGGTCAGGTCGACGTGGACAGTTTCCATCCGGTTACGGCGGGTCTCCTCCTGCCGCCTGGACAGGAACAGGTGCACGCTCGCGAACCCCATCAGCACACCGAACCTGGCCCAGTCGGCACCACTGGTCCGCCCCTGGAACGGCAGTGTCAGAATGATCGCCGCAATGGTGACGAGTTCGACAACGAGTACGTAGATGACTTCTTTGCGTGGTTGGGACCACAAGGACCAGCCACGTGGATGCAGGACTGTGGCCCACACCCCCTCCCAGAAACGTTCGCCACGCGCGACAATGTCCCCAGCCAGTTGCTGCGCTCCACCGACCCCACCCGCGCGATATGCTCGCTCGGGGCGTGGGCGGCGTCGCAAGGCAGCCGGATTCCACCATCTCCGTCTCCATCGAGGAGGTACCGACGGTGTCCGACCGCGACTACTGACCGGTCCTGTGTTTCCGGTCCCCCCAGCCTGTTTCTCCTCGCCCCCCACCGCATCCAGCGGGTGCGGCGTCCGATCGCGACTGTTCGTCGCCATGGTCTCCGCCTCCCCGTTGCCGTTGGGCCAATGGATCACAAATGATCCCTTGAAGGTGTCATCGTCGTCCAGCGGTCAATCGTGCCACCGATCGCGTTGGGTTGCGCCATCCTGACCTAACGTGGCCGATTTGGCCATTCTGCGCCACGAGTCCGGCCGGTCCGTACCCGGAATCGGGGTACGGCCGGTCCGATCGGACGGTCAGCGGATCAGACGCCCGGCTCGGCCGGTTGGTACTGCCGGCGCCACGCGACCGCCGCCGGCACCGCCAGGACGACACCGACGACGCCCGCCAGCACGATCGCGTCCCGCGCCGAGCCGATCGCCTGCGCCAGCGCGCCACCAGCGGCGACGCCGACCCCCTGCGCGACCCGCAGGCCGGTCCTGGCCACGCCGAACGCGCTGCCCCGCACGCCGTCGGGCACCCAGCTCGTGAAGGTGGCGGCGACGGTGATCTGGTACGCACCGGTGGCACCGGCGATCGCGAGCAACAGCAGCGCGCCGGGCAGGGACGGGTGCACCACGAACACCACCAGCACGGCGACCGACGCCGTCGCGAACACGCCGAGCAGCCGCTGCCGCAGTTCGGTGGACAGGTAGTGGGAGAGCAGGAACGCCCCGATCACGTACCCGAACGGGTCGGCGGCCAGCAGCCAGCCGACCGCGCCCTTGGGGGCACCGAGCTGCGCGGCCAACGGCGCGGCAAGGCCCTCCGGCACGACGGCGAGACCCACCAGCCAGGACAGCCAGAGCAGCGTGCGCACCCGTGCGGAGTCCCGGATGTAGCGCAGGCCCGCCAGCCAGGACGTGTGTTCGGCGCGGTCGGGCAGCGGCCGTGACCGCACCGCGAACCGGATGAGCAGCGCGGACGCGATGAACGTCACGGAGTCGATCCGTAGCGCGGTGCCGCTGCCGACCCCGGCCACGAGCAGGCCGGCGCCGGCGAGGCCGAGCAGCATGACCGTGTTGGTCGTGATGCCTCGGATGTCCTGGCTGCGGTAGTAGAGCTCGTCGTCGGGGAACACGTCGCGGGTGATGGCGTTCTGCGCGGCCAACGCGGGTGCCTGCGCGATACCGACGCCGACGAGCAGCACGCACATCGCGGCGAACGGCATACCGGGCAGTGACATCACGCCGACGAAGACGGCCTGCGACACCGCGCCGACGACCATCACGGTCCGTCGGGGGTAGATGTCGGCGAGCTGGGCCAGGCCGAGGCCACCGGCCAGCGCCGGTAGGAAGCTCAGCGCGTAGACGACGGCCGACCAGAGCGCCGACCCCGTCCTCGCGTAGACGAGGAGGGCGAGCGCGACCTTGGCCAACTGGTCGCCCGCGATGGAGACGGCCTCAGCCAGCCACAGAGCGCGGAACTCGCCGAATGCGAGTACCGCGCGCATGCGTGTCCGCGTCGCCGCCACCTCGACCTCAACTCGTTCCAAGCCCCGCGCCCCGCCGCCATCGGAGACGGTGGGTACCCGGCCGGCTACCTGTCGGCATCCTGACACAGCATGAACCCGGCCCAGCGGGCAGCAGGCGGGTTCAGTGACTGGTGGCTGGCACATCTGTGACATCGTGTGGCGGCGGTCACGTTGGCCCAATACTGCCACGGCCCGCTCCCACCCGAACGCGGCCATCCATTCGATACTGATGAACACTCTGCGTGGTCCCGAAGTGCCTTCGGTGCGGGCGAATTCGGCCAGCTCACAGTGTCACACCGACGTGTCGCTGATGGGCAGATTCGCCAGGAACCGTCATGATGGGGTTCCAGCCACGCGGGACACGCGCGGTGGGACTGTCCTGAATGGAAGGAAACGACGAGTGGCTCTCCCCAACCTGACCCCCGAGCAGCGCCAGGCTGCGTTGGCCAAGGCCGCCGAGGCCAGGCAGGCTCGCACCAAGCTGCTGAACGACATCAAGGACGGCAAGGAGACCATCTCCGGAGTCCTTGCCCGTGCCAAGGAGGACACCGTGGTCGGCAAGACCAAGGTGGCGCAGCTTGTCAAGGCACTGCCCGGCTATGGGCCGGCCAAGGTGACGGCCCTGCTGGAGAAGGCCGGCATCCCAGAGGAACGGCGGGTCGCCGGCCTCGGCCAGCGCCAGCGCGAAGCACTGCTCGCCGCACTGGCCTGACATTCCTTACCCCGTCCCGCGTACCCGGTTCGGCCGGGTGCGCGGGACGGCCTTACTTGTCCACAGCCCACCCAAACTGTCCACAGCCTACTCAACCCGCTCGCGCCACCGCCCAAGATCGAATAGACTGGTAATTGGGGGGCGCCCCAAAGGATTCCGCGATTTTCGGCGTCGTCCACAATCGAGCGAACCGGCCGGAGTCGTTGGTGCGACTGTGTTTCCGGTCATAGGTGGGACGTGTTGTTCGTCACTTCGAACCCGTCTTAGGGCAGTGGCAGCTTCACCACGGGTGAGCCGCCGACGCTGAACCAGCACACCCCTTCGCTGATCAGGTCGAACTCCACCGCGACGATCCCCTCCGGCTGCGCGGGAACCTCCACCCGCACCGGGAAGACGGCGCCCTCACCCGGCTGGATACCGCGACCGGGCAACGGTATACGGACGAGATCCCGAACCGTCCGGTCGCCGAGGTGTAGGCGCACCCCCAGATTGACGGCCCCGAACTCGGCATCAGAAGGCAGCCAGACCCTCGGTCCCGGATTGTGGACCCGGCAGGTGCCGGTGATGACGGCCCCGTCGATCGCCACGTCGTCCAGTGCCAGTTCGGCGACCAGTCCCTTGGCCTCCCGGCTGTCCGCGACCTCGACGCCGTCGCGGCGCAGCCAGAACATGCGCCGATCGCTGATGGCCGAACGGGTGGGGCCCGAGAAGATGTCCGCCTTCTCCCGCCCCGCGACCACGTCGTTGAACGACTCGATGTCCACCCAGGTGGGGTTGGAGTCGAGCAGGCACAGCCGCAGTTCGACGAAGCCGGCTTCCGCCGCCCACGTCCAGACGTCCTCGATCACCACGTCGTTCTCGATGATCCCGAAGTTGCGCATCTCGTACTGGGACTGCGGCTGGATCGAGTGCCGGTCCCCCGGCTCGGAGAAGGCGGCGATGCCACCCGGCCGGAGCACCCGCGCCATCTCGCGCAGCACCTCGGCCGGGTTGGGGACGTGGTGGAAGGCGTCGAACGACAGGATGCGGTCCACGCTGGCGTCCGGGAGATCGATGCGGTGGCCGTCGTAGACGAGGAATTCCGGTGCCGGCTTGTCGCCCAGCACCGGCACATCCTCGAACAGCCGTCGCCCCAGGTCCAGCGCGGTCGGCGAGACGTCGAGCGCGACCACCTCGCACCCGAGCTGGGTCAGGAAACGGCTGGTCCAGCAGGTGCCGGCCCCGAAGTCGAGCACCCGCATCCCCGGCAGCGGCCGCAGGCCGTTGAGCACCTGGCCGAACGTG
Organism: Pseudonocardiaceae bacterium; assembly: GCA_036269975.1. Taxonomy (GTDB): domain Bacteria; phylum Actinomycetota; class Actinomycetes; order Mycobacteriales; family Pseudonocardiaceae; genus DATEPR01. The sequence goes on from DATBDL010000377.1 coordinate 10,173, forward strand.
ACCAGCAGGGCGGGCGTCTCGGTGAGGTCGCCGAACGGCTTGGTCAGCAGCAGTTCGGGGTCCGCCACCGCACGGAAGTAGCCTTCGGCCCGTTCGGCCAGTTCCTCGACGGACACGGTCTTGACCAGCTCCGTCACGTCGATCCAGTCCGGATCGTGCGGCGTGCCGCCGTTCCCGTTCCCGTTCCCGTTGCCATTGCCGTTCCCGTTGCCGTTGCCGTTGCCGTTCCCGGCCGGCTCCACCGGCCGCCGCTCGGCCGTGACCAGCCGGGTGAACTCCTCGGAACTCGCGAGGGCGGCGCACATCTCCGGCAGCGACAGCGCACCGGAACCGAGCTGTTGCTGGTACCAGGCGGCACCGTCCGGATCGGCGGAGCGACCCAGGATCAACCGATAGGCACGCTCGACAACGCCCGCCACATCGTCCGGCGCGTCTTTCTTGTTCTTGTTCGGCCAAATCCCCAGTCTGCCCACGGCGCGAGAGTACCGAGGTGTCAGCCGGTTGGGAGATGGGGGCCTGGCGCCACCGGGATCGCCACCTGGGTGCCGGACAGGTCGAACGTGAGCTGCGGACCCGCAGTGGCTGCGAAGAACTCGAAGTTGTCCGTGCCACCGATGATCAGCGCGAGCCGATGGCCGGCCGGCACGATATGATCCATTGTGGACAGCGGAAGTTGCCGGGGGTAGAAGGTGTTCGGGTTCAGAGGCACCTTGAAGTACGGGCTGGCGAAGTGGCCGACGTCGGTCCAGCCGACCGCGATCACCTGCTCCCGCACGGTCGTCAGGTCGGCCACCGTGTCGAGGTAACACGCGCTGTCGGTGGCCGAACTCTCGCCCCAACAGGACCGGGTGGTCAGGTTCTCGATGCCGGTGGCCACATTCTCGCCGCCCGCGTTGCGCACGGTCGCCGGGCCGAGATCGACCAGTTCCGCGCTGACCGTCGCGACAGGCTGGCTGGACTTGACAGACACCGTCACCGACGACGTGCCCGCGAGCCGAACATCGCTGGTCAGCGGTCCAGTCGTGAACACCGTCCGTTCGGTCGACGGCGTCGTCGGGTCGGCCGCCCACGCGAAGCGGTCGGATGCCAGGTCGGCCGTGTCGGTGACCGATTCGACGCCCTGGCCACGATCACCGAGGGTGCCCAGGCCA
>DATBDL010000378.1:0-11294 GCA_036269975.1 Pseudonocardiaceae bacterium
ACCCGGACTTCATCGCCGAGGTGGAACGGGTGCTGAACGTGCTCGACGGCGCGGTGCTGGTGATCTCGGCCGTGGAGGGCGTGCAATCGCAGACCCGTGTCCTGATGCGGGCACTGCGCCGGCTGCGCATCCCCACCGTCATCTTCGTGAACAAGACCGACCGCGCCGGCGCCGACCCCGATCGTGTAGTAGCCGAGATAGCAGCCAAACTTGTCCCCGACCTCGTACCGATATACCGCGGATCAGCACGTACCGGCGCAGGAATAGCCGAACTGATAACCGGCATCACGGAATTCCTGACACCCACCGCACCCGATGCCAACGGACCGGCGACCGGCACGGTGTTCAAGGTCGAGCGCGGGCCGGCACGACAGAAGATCGCGTATGTCCGCATGTTCACCGGCACGCTACGGGTACGAGACCGGTTGCCAGCCGGCCGAATCACCGGAATCAACGTGTTCGAGGACGGCCGGTCGATCCGATCGAACACGGTGACCGCCGGCCGAATCGGACGCATCTGGGGCCTGACCGACATCAAGATCGGCGACACGATCGGGACACCGACCCGCCAGGCGACAACGCATTTCGCACCACCAACCCTGGAAACGGTTGTGCGGCCGTGCAAAAAAGCGGACAAGGGCGCGCTGCACGCCGCCCTGACGCAGCTTGCCGAGCAGGACCCGCTGATCAACCTGCGACTCGACGAGACGAGGCAGGAGATCGCGGTGTCGCTCTACGGTGAGGTGCAGAAGGAGGTCATCCAGGCGACCCTCGCCGACGAGTTCGGCCTCGACGTCACCTTCCGCGAGACCACCACCATCTGCATCGAACGGCTGACCGGCGCGGGAACCGGGGTCGAGATCATCGACAAGAACGGCAACCCGTTCCTGGCCACGATCGGGCTGCGCATCGAACCGGGCCCGCTCGACTCCGGCGTGCGGTTCGCACTCGAGGTGGAACTGGGGTCGATGCCGCTGGCGTTCATCACGGCGGTCGAGGACACCGTGTCCGAGACGCTCCGGCAGGGTATGCACGGCTGGCAGGTCACCGACTGTGTCGTCACCATGACCCATTCCGGTTACTGGGCCAGGCAGAGCCACGCCCACGGCACGTTCGACAAGAGCATGTCGAGCACAGCGGGCGACTTCCGCAATCTGACGCCGCTGGTCCTGATGACCGCGCTGGCACGGGCCGGCACCACGGTCCACGAGCCGATGCACCACTTCGCGCTCGAACTCCCCGCCGACGCCCTCCGGTCGGTTCTCCCGGTGCTGAGCAAGCTCGGCGCGATACCGAGGACGACACTGCCGCACGGCGACGACGCGTACCTGATCGAGGGCGACATCCCGGCCGCCAGGGTCAGGGAACTTGAGCAGCAGCTACCCGGCCTGACCGGCGGCGAAGGCTCCCTGGACAACGTTTTCGACCACTACCGACCGGTCCGCGGCGCGGCCCCGACCCGCCCGCGATCCGACCACAATCCACTCGACCGCCGCGAGTACCTCATCCACGTGGTCCGCCGCGTCTAGTCCTGATTGGACCAAAACAGAAGGAGGACCATGGCTGACAGCGACACGCTTCGCGCCTTGAACGCCGATATCTGGCATGCCTACCGAACGGCATACAGTGCCGGGGACGCGGCGGCGTTCATCGCATTGCACACCCCTGATCTGATTCGCGCCGGTGGTCCGGCGAAGGTGGTGCGTGACTTCCGCGAATTCGCGGCCGAGACCGGGCCGTGGTTCGCGGAGCTGGCGGAGCGTGGATCGTCCGTGGACATCGACTTCCGGTTCACCGAACGTATCGTGGCTGGTGACCTGGCCAGCGAGCGCGGTGTCTACCGGCTCACCGCCCGTCGGGCCGACTGCGACCAGCGCGTGTTTCACGGCCGGTTCCACACATTCGCCCGACGCATCGACGGTCGCTGGCGAATCGCGGTCGACTACGATTCGGACGAAGGCGGCACTGTTACACCAACCGCGTTCGAGTCCGCTGCCGGGATCGATGGCATCGAGGCATTCAACGGGTAACCAGCCGAACCCGATCGGTTACCGACCCCGCACGCCCGCTACCAGTGCCGACATACCGACCGTCGCAGTCCATACGGCCGAACGCCGGATACGTTGCGGCACAGGGATTCATGCAGAGTTTGATTCCTGGTGGTCGGCATGGCCGAGTACCAGGAATGTAGTTCGAGGCGCGGGGCACGCGTCGGCGTGCGGGAACGCCGCTGGGCGCCTTCTTCCTCGCGGAACAAGGCGCACCGGGCTACGTCGTCGAACACGGCCCGACATCGGCCGTGTTCAACGACCCACAGGACCCTCGGACGTCGGACTACGTGAACGGTCGCTTCGGCCGAACTGTTCCTGCCCGACTCGCCGTCTACGAGCGCAGGAAGGCCAGCAGTTCCGAGTTGAACGTGTCCGCGTGGGTGACGTTCAACCCGTGCGGCGCGTCCGGGATCAGCACCAGCTTGCTGTCCGGAATCGCCTCGGCGGTGCGCTTCCCGCTCACCTCGAACGGCACGATCGCGTCCGAATCGCCGTGGATGATCAGCGTCGGAACAGTGAACTTGGCGAGGTCGTCCCGGAAGTCGGTGGTGGAGAACGCAGTCGTGCAGTCCAGCGTCCCCTTGGCGGACGCGGCGGCCGCGATCGCGACGTTGTACTGCCGCAACGGTTCGCTGACCAGATCGTGTCGGTCACCGACCGAGAAGAACCCGGTCACGAATCCGTCGACGAACGCGATCCGGTCGGCGCGCAATCCGTCGTGGAAACCGGTCAGCGTCGCGTCGTCGATTCCGCCGTCCGGATTTTCGTCCGTCTTGTGCAGGAACGGCGGCACGGCGGCCGCGAACACGGCCTTGCTCACCCGGTCGTTGCCGTACCGGCCGACGTAGCGGGCGACCTCGCCGCCACCCATCGAGAAGCCGACCAGCGTGACGTCCGTCAGGTCGAGATGCTCCAGCAGCGCGTGCAGGTCGGCGGCGAACGTGTCGTAGTCGTACCCGTTCCACGTCTGCGACGACGAACCGAACCCGCGCCGGTCGTACGTGATCACCCGGTAGCCGTCCTCGACCAGCGCCGGCACCTGGTTCTCCCACGACCGGCCGGACAGTGGCCACCCGTGGATCAACACCACGGGCCGACCGGAACCGAAGTCCTCGTAGTAGAGCTCGACTGCGATGCCGTTCTCTTCACCGACGGTGACGCGAGGCATGGGAATCCTTTCACGCGGTCGTTTCCGGGCCGTTCCAACCCCAGTGTGGCATCGGCAGATCGGCGGGGACAGTGTCCGGACCGCTCGGGTAGGCGATCATCTCGTCGGTCGCCCACCGCATGTACGCGCGCATCGTGGCGCGGAACTCCGGGTCGTCCGGGAGTTCCGCGTCGTCCATCGCGCGGATGAAGCAGTCGACGAAGCGACTGCCGAGATCACTCATGTCGCCGTTGCCGGCGTGCATGTGCACGACCATCGAGTGATCGCCGCAGGTTGGCGAGTAGCTCGGCGGGCCACCGAGCACCTCGCCCCAGTAGGCGGCAAGCCGTTCGACGTGCTCAGGATGCTGGTCCGGATGCGAGAACGGGTGGTTCAGCTCGGGATCGGCAAGGCACAGCGTGTGGTGGGCGGTTGCCAGCGCGAGGAACGCGGGCGCACCGCCCGCGAACTCGTACAACGTGGGACGCACGGCGTCGAGACTGGCACACCCGACAGCGGCGCGCCAGCCCCGCGAAATCGGCTGTCGCTGACCGATCCCGTCGTGCATCATGGCGGTCCGGCGACCCGAGCACGAAGGATCCACTGTGGATATTCCCAGGCGCTACACGATCCGCGAGAGCAGCCACCGCATCCACAACCCGTTCACCGAGGCCAAGCTGGCCACCCTCGGCCGTGCGCTCGGCATCCCGCCCGGCACCAGCGCGCTGGACCTGGCCTGCGGCACCGGTGAACTGCTGTGCACGTGGGCCCGTGACCACCGGATCACCGGCATCGGCGTCGACCTCAGCCCGGTCTTCCTGGCCGGCGCGGCAGCCCGCGCCGACGAACTGGGCGTAGCCGACCGGCTCACTTTCGTGCACGCCGACGCGGCCGGCTACGTCGCCGACCAGCCGGTCGACCTGGCGGCCTGCATCGGCGCCACGTGGATCGGCGACGGAGTCACCGGCACTGTCGACCTGCTCCGACGCAGCCTCCGACCAGGCGGCATGATGCTGATCGGCGAGCCCTACTGGCGCCGTGACCCACCCGACCAGGCCACCGTGGACGGCTGCGCCGTCCGTGACCGGGACGAGTTCCGCTCGCTGCCAGAGCTGCTGGAACACTTCGCGGAACGGGGCTGCGACGTGGTGGAAATGATCCTGGCCGACGAGGATAGCTGGGATCGCTACGCGGCGGCGCAGTGGCTGAACATCCGCCGCTGGTTGGACGAGAACCCGGACGACGAGCTGTTCGACGAGATGCGCGCCGAACTCACCACGGCCCCGGCCAACTACGCACGCTACCGACGCGAATACCTGGGCTGGGGCATCTTCGCCCTGATGAACCGCTCCTAACGTATCGGCAGGACAAAGCGGTACGTCCGTGACCCGGCCGACTCGGTCACGCCGTAGGTGGCGAGCGTAGCCTCGACATACCATTCCTCGGCCTGCGACCGAATACGCCGTAGGTCGGGGATCATGGCGGCACCGAAATAGTCCCCGGTGACATCCGACAACGGCGTACCACGCCACAGTCCCAGCGCGGTACGCAATTCACCAACCGCCGTCGCCCAATCATTGTCCAGCATACAGGAATGGCCGCGATGTATACCGTCCGTGAACGCGGCGATGTCCAATTCGGCCGCATCCTCGATCCGCACCAGATAACCTGCGGAACTTGTCGTGATCCGGTCCGGCCCGAGCTGGCCGAGGCACCTACGCAGGCGTTTCACGTGGGTGCGCAGCGTGGTGACCGCACTGGCCGGTGGCAGCCGGTTCCACACGATGTCGGCGAGTTCGCCGACCGGTACGACCTGATTCGGCCGCGCCAGCAGCGCGGCCAACAGGGTCCGTTGTTTCGGGCTGGGCAGAGTGAGTTGATGGCCGTTGTGCTCGACCAGTAGTGGACCGAGCAAACCGAACCGAACGACGTTGACCATGTTCCCCCCGGAGGTCACCCGTTAGACCGCACAGCATAGCCGCGAACCGCTCGGTTGCCGACCGCCGGGCGAGAAATAATCGAAGGTGGCCGCAACCTGTCACCGAGAGGATGATCGAGGTATGTCCGACAGACCAGCCGGCACCGACGGCCCAGCCGGCACCGACGGCCCAGCCGGCACAGCCGGCTCGGCGGGCCAATTCACCCGTGACACGAACTACATCACGACCCGGATCACGGCGGACGGGCGCGACGGCTACCCGGTCGAGCCCGACCGCTACCGGCTTGTCGTCAGCAGGGCGTGCCCGTGGGCGAACCGCGCCGTGATCGTCCGCCGCCTGCTCGGCCTCGACGGTGCGCTGTCGATGGCGATCGCCGGACCGACGCACGACAAGCGGAGCTGGACATTCGATCTCGATCCCGGCGGCCGCGATCCGGTGCTGGGCATCGAGCGGCTGCAGGAGGCGTTCTTCGCCCGGTTCCCGGACTACCAGCGCGGTATCACGGTTCCCGCGATCGTGGACGTCCTGACCGGCCAGGTCGTCACGAACGACTTCGAGCAGATCACCATCGACCTGTCGACGGAATGGACCGTCTACCACCGGCCGGGTGCCCCCGACCTGTACCCCCACCACCTGCGCGCCGAGATCGACGAGGTCGACGACGTGGTCTTCCGCGACGTCAACAACGGCGTCTACCGGGCCGGGTTCGCCACCGAACAGGCCGCGTACGAGCAGGCATACCGCCGGCTGTTCGACCGGCTGGACTGGCTCTCCGAGCGCCTGACGACCCGGCGTTACCTGGTCGGCGACACGATCACCGAGGCCGACGTGCGCCTGTTCCCGACGCTCGTCCGCTTCGACGCCGTCTACCACGGCCATTTCAAGTGCAACCGCGACAAGCTGACCGAACTGCCGGTGCTCTGGGCCTACGCCCGCGACCTGTACCAGACCCCCGGTTTCGGCGACACGATCGACTTCGACCACATCAAGCGCCACTACTACGAGGTGCACCGCACCATCAACCCGACCGGCATCGTCCCCGCGGGCCCCGACCTGTCCGGCTGGCTGACCCCGCACGGCCGCGAGGCACTCGGCGGGCGCCCGTTCGGCGACGGCACGCCACCGCCGCCACCGTCGGAGGCCGAGACGGTGCCCGCCGCTCACACGGCGAGTTGACGATCGGTGCGCCGCCGGCATGGTCGGCGGCGTGCAAACCGATTAGGTTCGATCACGACCGGCCGCGATCGACATTTCCTGATCGGGAGATCCCATGCCACTGCTCGCCGACGTCGTGTCCGCCCTGCGTGACGACCGGATCGAGGTCGTCGACCTGACGGCCCCGCTGTCCGAGACCACACCCGTGCTGCGACTGCCGGAGCCGTTCGCCAACACGGTGCACTTCCAGCTCGAGGAGATCAGCCGCTACGACGATCGCGGCCCCCGCTGGTACTGGAACAACATCCGCACCGGCGAGCACGTCGGCACGCACGTCGACGCGCCGAACCACTGGCTGTCCGGAAAGGACGGTCTGGACGTGTCGGCGATCCCGTTGCGCCGCCTCGTCGCGCCGGCGGTCGTGCTGGACGCCAGTGACCGCGTCGCCGAGAATCCCGACTTCCTGATGGAAGTGGCCGACGTCAAGGCATGGGAGGCCGAGCACGGCCCGCTGCCCGACGGCGGCTGGCTGCTCTATCGCACCGGCTGGGACGCGCGGTCGTCCGACGAGGAGGAGTTCCTCAACGTCGCCGACGGCCGCTCGCACACGCCTGGCGTGTCCGCCGAATGCGCGACATGGCTGGCCGAACAGACGCCGATCGTCGGTTTCGGCGTGGAGACCGTCGGCACAGACGCCGGTCGGGCCGCCGAACTGGACCCGATGTTCCCTTGTCACGACCGGATATTGGGCGCCGGCAAGTGTGGCCTGACCCAGCTCCGCAACCTCGACCGGCTGCCCAGCACCGGATCCGTGTTGGTCGTGTCGCCGCTGCCGATCGTCGGCGGCTCCGGTAGCCCCGCCCGTGTCTACGCGCTGGTCGAACGATGATCGTGCCGGAGCTGGTCGGCACCACGCTGGCCCGGCTGGGTGTCGGGGCGGTGTTCGGCGTCGTCGGCAGCGGGAACTACCACGTCACCAACGCACTGCGGGCGCACGGCGTCGACTTCTTCGCCACGCGGCACGAGTGTGGCGCCGCGATGGCGGCGGACGGTTTCGCCAGGATGAGCGGCCGGGTCGCCGTCGTGTCGACGCACCAGGGCCCCGGCCTGACCAACGCCATCACGGGCATCGCCGAGGCCGCGAAGAGCAGGACACCGCTGATCGTGCTCACCGGTGACACCGCGCGCGCCGACCTGCTGTCCAATTTCCGCATCGATCAGGACGCGCTGGTCCGGTCGGTCGGCGCCGTCGCCGAACGGGTGCACGGGCCGGGCAGCGCCGTGGCCGACACCGTTCGTGCCTACCGGATCGCGGTGCAGCAGCGCAGGACCGTCGTCATCAGCCTGCCGTTGGACGTGCAGGCGATGGAGGTGCCCGACACGTCGGTCGAGGTCGGCTCGGTCGAGCCGTTGCCGGCCGTGCGTCCCGCCGCCGACAGCGTGATCGCGCTGGCCGAGCTGATCGACAGCGCCGCACGACCGGTGTTCGTGGCCGGTCGGGGTGCGCGTTCGGCAGGCGGGCAGATCCGTGCGCTGGCCGAACGCTGCGGCGCGCTGCTGGCAACGTCCGCCGTGGCGAACGGCCTGTTCCACGGCGACCCGTGGGCATTGGGCATCTCCGGCGGCTTCTCGTCACCGCTGGCCGCCGAGCTGATCCGGGCCGCCGACCTGATCGTCGGCTGGGGCTGTGCGCTCAACAACTGGACCACCCGCCACGGCGCGCTGATCGGCCCCGACACACGACTCGCCCAGGTGGACACCGAGCCCGCGGCCCTTGGCGCGTTCCGACCGGTAGACGTCGCCGTACTCGGCGACACGGCCGCCACCGCGACCGACGCGCTGGCCGCCGTCGAGCCGAAGACCGGCTACCGCACGCCGGAACTCCACTCCCACATCGTGGGACGGGCCCGTTGGTCGGCGCGCGACTACGAGGACATCTCCACGGCGACCACCATCGACCCGCGAACCCTGTCCGCGCGGCTGGACGAACTACTGCCGGCAGAGCGCGTCGTGTCGGTCGACTCCGGCAACTTCATGGGCTACCCGAGCGCGTATCTCGCGGTGCCGGACGAGTACGGATTCTGCCTGACCCAGGGCTTCCAGGCGATCGGCCTCGGCCTGGCCACCGCGATCGGCGCCGCGCTGGCAAGACCGGACCGCCTGCCGGTGGCCGCGCTCGGCGACGGCGGGTTCCACATGGGCATCGCCGACCTGGAGACCGTGGTGCGGCTCGGCCTGCCGATGGTAGTGATCGTGTACAACGACAACGCATACGGCGCCGAGATCCACCACTTCGACGGCGACATGACCACGGTGCGCTTCCCGGAAACCGACATCGCCGAGACAGCGCGCGGCTTCGGCTGCACCGGGGTCACAGTGCGCACGGAGCACGACCTGACCGTAGTCAAGGACTGGCTGGCCGGCCCGAGGGAGACACCGCTGGTAATCGACGCGAAGATCGCCGACGACGGTGGTTCGTGGTGGCTGGCCGAAGCATTCCGGGCACACTGAGTGAATTTTCCCGCGGACCGATGAGTCGAGGCGGCCACGTCGGTATATCCCGTCGACCGATCACCCGATCGATCACCCGATCGACTCACCCGACCGACGAGGAGCACTCGCATGACCACCACCGTCGCCAAGTCAACCGACGTCGAAGCCGTCCACGACCTGCTGGCCCGTTTCTACGCGGGCTGGACAGCCCACGACGCCGACGCCATGGCCGCCCTGTACCTCGACGACGCGACCGTCGCGCTGCCCGGCCGCTACCACCAGGGCAGGACCGCCGTTCGCGACTTCCTCGCAGCGGGATTCGCGGGACCGCTCAAGGGTTCCAGTGGCGTCGACACGCTGATGGACGCCCGGATCATCGGCGGTCACACCGCGATCGTCATCAGCACGGCCGGCGTCCTGATGCCCGGCGAGCAGACCGTGCCGGCCGACCGGCAGCGCACCGCGACCTGGGTGATGTCCAAACAGGACGGTGAGTGGCTGGTAGCCGCATACACCAACACGCCGGCGCACTGAGCAGGTCCCAGGGGAGGTTCGCCATGTCCGTCGCCGTCGACGAGGATTTCCAGGTACGCGCCGGTAGGTACCGGCACGAGCTGCTGGTGCACTGTTACCGGCTGCTCGGCTCGGTGCACGAGGCGGAGGACCTGGTCCAGGAGACGATGATGCGGGCATGGCGAGCCTGGGACGGCTACGACGACCGCATCGCGTCAGTCCGGACGTGGCTCTACAAGATCGCCACGAACACGTGCCTGACCGCGTTGCGCGGCCGCACACGACGTCCGCTGCCATCCGGCCTCGGCACGCCGAACGACGATCCCGGCGCGCCGCTCGTGCCGTCGCTCGAAGTGCCGTGGCTGGAACCGTTCCCGGACAACAGGTTCGCCGATCCGCTGGCGCACGTGGTGCGGCGGGGAAGCCTGCGGCTGGCCATGATCGCGGCGATGCAGCTCCTGCCGCCACGCCAGCGCGCCGTGCTGATCCTGCGTGACGTCCTCGACTTCGCCGCGGCCGAGGTGGCCGAGCTGCTGGACACGTCGGTGGCCGCGGTCAACAGCGCACTGCAACGGGCGAGAGCCGGCCTGGCCGGCGTTGCGGAACACGAGGTCACAGAGCCGGACGACGACACGGTCCGCGGCACGATCGACCGCTACATCACGGCATTCGAGGCCGCCGACGTGCCGACACTCGTCGCGCTGCTGACCGACGACGTCGTCATGGAGATGCCGCCGGTCCCGCTCTGGTACCGGGGCCGCGACCACTACCGCCAGTTCATGGACCGCGTGTTCGCGCTGCGCGGCACCGACTGGCGGCTGCTTCCGGTGTCGGCGAACACCCAGCCGGCCATCGCCGCCTACTGCCGTCAGCCCGCCGGCGGGTACCGGGCGCACACGCTGCAGGTGTTCACCGTGACGCGGGCCGGGATCGCGAGCAACGTGGTGTTCGCCGATCCGCGCGTGTTCGCGACGTTCGACCTGCCGTCGGTGCTCTGACGTCGGTGCTCTGAGCTGTGCTGATGTCCGTCCTGGGAGCGGGGAGTGGGGATTTCAGTTCCAAGAGCAGGCTGCTGATCTCAGTCACCAGGAGCGGGGTTGTGCTGATCTCGGTCTTGGGAGCGGGCTGGTCTGGTCTCGCTTTCTGGGCGCAGGTGGTCTGGGTTCGGGTTTGGCGGGCTGGCCGGGGGTAGTGCGGTCGCCGGGCCGCGGGCTGTCTTTTCTCGGCTCAACGAACGGCGCCGGGTGATTTGATCCCGACTTCGCTGATGATCACCGGATCGAGTGATCTAGCTATGACAGCTCAGCGATGATCTCTATGACAGCTCAGCGATTATCTTCTTCAGTGCGCTGCGCAGGTGCCGCTGCTCGTCGTCGGTCAGCGACGCCACCAGCCGGCGTTCGATGTCGCGCCGTTCGGCCTGGATGAGTGGGTGCAGCTCGCGTGCCTTGTCGGTGAGGTAGAGCCGGACCAGCCGGGCGTCATCGGGGTCGCGGCGGCGGACGAGCAGGCCGGCTGTTTCCATCCGGGTCGCCGTGTTGACGATCGTGGGCACCGTGTTGCCGATTCGGGTGGCGATGTCGCCGGGGGTCAGGCCGTCGGTCTCGGAGAGCAGTTGCAGCATGATGTTCTGCCCGACGCGCACCCCGTGCCGGCTCATCGCCTCGTCGGTGACGATCCGGACCAGCTTCGAGGCGCGGGTGAACAACCCAGGGAGTTCGTCACTCATCGTCATCAGCAGCCGATCCGCCTGTCGCCGGAACACCGGAACACCGGTCCTGATCAGCTTACTCGACGTACGCGCCGACATCCGGTCAGCGAGATCACCCGAACGGTCTGTGATCAGTGCTTCTTCGGGGGCTTCACATGACCGGGTGGCGGGCCCACCTTCCCGTTGTGTTGGGCAGGCGCGCCCACCAGGACCGGCGGCCCATGCGGCGGCCCGGCCTGCGGCGGTGGCCCGGCCGGTGGGGGGTTCGGCAGGGCCGGCGCGAC
>DATBDL010000379.1:0-10929 GCA_036269975.1 Pseudonocardiaceae bacterium
CTCGACGTTCAGTCTCAGCAGCGGCTCGGTGTTGGATGGCCGCAGGTTGAACCACGATCCGTCGGCGAGGCGCACGGTCAGGCCGTCCATCTCGTCGATCTCGACGTTTTCGCGACGGGCGAACTCGGCACGCACCGCGTCCGTTCGGCCGGCCTGGTCGCGGACCTCGGAGTTGATCTCGCCGGACGCCGAGTAACGGGAGAACTCGGCGGTCAGCTCGGACAGCGGCGCAGACTGCCCGCCCAGGGCGGCCAGCACGTGCAGCGCGGCCAGCATGCCGGTGTCGGCGCGCCAGAAGTCGCGGAAGTAGTAGTGCGCGGAGTGTTCACCGCCGAAGATCGCGCCGGTCTCGGCCATCTTCTGCTTGATGAACGAGTGGCCGACCCTGGTCCGCACGGCCTTGCCCCCGTGTTCCGCGACGATCTCCGGCACGGCGTGCGACGTGATCAGGTTGTAGATCACGATGCCGCCGGGCTCCTTGGCCAGCTCACGGACGGCGACGAGCGCCGTGATCGCGCTCGGGCTGACGGCGTCACCGCGTTCGTCGACCACGAAGCAGCGGTCCGCGTCGCCGTCGAACGCCAGGCCGATGTCGGCGCCGACCTCGCGCACCTTCGCCCGCAGGTCGACGATGTTGGCCGGGTTGAGCGGATTGGCCTCGTGGTTGGGGAAGGTGCCGTCGAGCTCGAAGAACAGCGGCACCACGTCCAACGGCAGGCCCGCCAGCACGCGCGGCACGGTGTGGCCGCCCATGCCGTTGCCGGCGTCCACGACCACCTTCAGCGGCCGGATCTGGGTCAGGTCGACCAGTCCGCGCAGGTAGTCGGCGTAGTCGTCGAGCAGGTCGCGTTCGGTGACGGCGCCCTTCGTCGGCCCCGGCTCGATCGGGCCGGCCTCGACCTCGGCGCGGATCTCGGCCAGCCCGCTGTCCTGGCCGACCGGCGAGGCACCGGCGCGGCAGAGCTTGATCCCGTTGTAGCGGGCGGGATTGTGGCTCGCGGTGAACATGGCACCCGGCAGGTCGAGGTGGCCGCTGGCGAAGTAGAGCATGTCGGTGCTGGCCAGCCCGATGGACACCACGTCCAGCCCCTGGCCGGTGACCCCGTCGGCGAACGCGGCCGCCAGTCCGGGCGACGAGTCGCGCATGTCGTGCCCGACCACCACGGCCGGCCCGCCGACCAGGTGAGCGAACGCGGCGCCGAGCGCGCGGACGATGTCGGCGTCGAGTTGCTCACCGACCACACCACGGATGTCGTACGCCTTGACGATTGCCGACAGATCGCGCACACCAGCTCCAGAATCGCTCGGGATCACTGCTGGCGCAGCCTACCGGGACCGGGTGAATGACCTGCCGATCAGTCGGCGTCAGTCGTCAACGGGATCGGGCAGCACCCGGAGGTGACCGCGTCTGCCGGTGGTGGTGAAGGCGGTGTCGGGCGGATCGACGGGGCGATCCATCCGGCCGGCCTCGCGGACCGCCTCGGCCAGGGCCGTCAGGTCGTCCACGGACGGCTCCGGCGGGTTGAACTCACCTTCGTGTCGGACGACTTCCCAGCCGCGGGGAACGGTCAGGCGCAGCGCGTGCTCCTCGCACAGGTCGTAACTGTGCGGTTCGGAGTAGGTGGCGAGCGGCCCGACCACGGCGGTGGAGTCGGCGTACGCGTAGGTCAGCGTGGCAACGGCCGGGTTGAGGCACCCGGTCCGCGAGCAACGTCTCACGCTCCGCACAGTGGGCGACGATAGCGTGTGGGACCGACAGTGGAGTGCAAGACACACGGGTCTCGCCTCGAACACCTTGGCGACCTGGGGTTTCCTGGTTTCCATGTTTCCGTGTCGCCCACCGGCGAGGCGTCGTTGGGCGACGCGGGATGATGGACCGGTGATGCTCAGGTGATGGTGCGCAGCGCGCAACGCCGGCGCCGGCCACGCCGCGACCGGCACGGCAGGGGGCTGCGCGGGTTGCTGTATCCGTCGGACCTGCCCGCCGCGCGGAGCAGGGCCGAACGGTTCGACGCGTTGGTGCTCGAAGCGCTGGAGCCGATCGAGGCCAGGTGGCGGACCGAGCTGACCGACCTGGACGTGGCCGTCGACGACGTGCCGGACCTGCGCCTGAACGCCGACCAGACGGTGATCTGGGAGGACGGCGTGCTGGAGGACCGGGACGTGCCGCTGGCGCGCCTCGTGCCGGCGGGTGTGGACCGGCGTGGCCAGCCGACCAGGGCCAGGATCGTGGTCTACCGGCGGCCGTTGGAGGTCCGCGCCCGTGACGGCGCCGATCTGGCCGATCTCGTGCACGACGTGCTGGTCGAGCAGGTCGCGACGTATCTCGGCCTCGATCCGGACGTGGTGGAGGGCGACGGCTGAGGTTTATCGCCGGCCGGGGATCGCGGTCAGTGCGGTGAACAGCAGGACGGCCGCCTGGACGAGCAACAGCACGTCCCGGATCGCGCTCGGGACGTAGACGCGCACGTCGGCCGCGTTCGTCGGCGCCGACACCGCGACCAGGTGACCCCACGCCCGCACGATCGGCGCCGGCTGGCCGTCGACGGTGGCCTGCCACGCGTCCTCGTCCTCGGCGGCGAGCACCAGCAGTCGGCCGAGACCGCCCTCGGACACCCGGACGTCCACGTCCGGCGGTGCCGCGTCGACCGGCGAGATACCGGCGGCACCCAGCGTCGTCGGCGGCTGGTCACCGGTGACAGCAGTCTTGGCCAGCGCGGGCGAGATCAACGTCGCCGCGCCACTGGCCGGTTGCAGCCGGACCACGGGCCGACCGTCCGACGTGCCGCCGACGGCCGACGCCAGATCCCCGGCGCCCTTCGTGAACCGGCCGGCCGCTGCCTGGTCCGGGAGTACGACGAACAGCACACCCGCCGTGGCGGCCTGCGCGACCGCCGCCTTGGTTCGTTGCTGATCGCCGCTGGTCAGGGCGTTGTTCCAGGCCGCGAGCCGGGCAGCGGCGCCGGGGACCAACGCGATGTCGTCGTCGCCGAAGGCGGGCATGCGACTGCCGGCTTCACGGGCCGGTTGGCCGGCCGTGGCCAGCACGAGGACGGATCTGCCTGTGTCGGACAGTTCGGCGGCCAGGGCGGGGGCCAGCGTCGGGGCGTCGTCGCGCAGCGGGCCCTGCCGGCCGACGAGCACGTCACCGACGGCCAGTGCGAGTACGGCGGCGGCGCCCACGGCCGCGAAGACCTGGGTGGCACGGATCGGGGTGTGGTCGGTGCGGCACGCGCCCAGCAGCGCCCACGCGAGGCCGGCACCGACGACGACCATCGGCCCGCCCGTCCAGAAGTGCGCAGGCGCCGTGCCGTTCAGCGGCGTGGCGGTCAGCCGAGTGACCACCCACACGGCCGCGGCACCGAGCACGGCGACCGCCAGCCCAGGCAGCACCGCCCGACGCGGCCGCAACACGACGCCGACCACGGCCGCCACCAACACGATCACCCCGGTGACCGACGAACTGGCTGGTCCACCGGGATCGAGGCCGTTCGACGTGACAGCGGGGACGTCACCGAGCAGGACGGAGGGATGCGCCAGCACCACCGCGGGCCACGGCACGAGCAGGGCGAGCGGCAGCAGCACGATCGCGAACAGCGCGGCGACCCGCCGGCGCCCGTCCCCGTGACCGCCCGGCACCACGACGAATCCGACCAGCGCGAAGACGATCACGAGCGCGTGCACCAACGGCGCGAAGGCCCCGATCACGGCCAGTCCCAACGCGGAGCCGGCAGCGGCCGCGAGCCAGGACGTACCCGGCGGGTTGAGCACCGTGACGACGCCCACCAGAACGGGCGGCAGCAGGATGTGCACGATCACGACGTCGAGTCGCCCCTGCGCGACAGCGGCCGTGGCGGGCGGCAGCAGGGCGTACCCGGCGGCGATCAGCGCCCGAACCCAGCGCCGGACCGGAACGTGGCGGGTGGCGGCGTAGGCGAGCACGCCGGCAATTGGCGCATCGCCGAGCAGGAGAACGGCGAGCGCGACAGGTGGCCCGCCCAGAACCGAGCCGAGCACACCGATGACGGCGAGCGTGGCGGGCGCGGGCGCGGCGGTGCCACCGGCGACGGCGTGCCAGGACGCGAGGTAGCCGGACCAGGTGGCCCCAAGCCCCTGCGCCGGCGACAAAGCGCCACCCGCCAGGTGCACTCCGAGCCGATCGGCATTGGTGAGAAGGGAAACCAGGGCCAATCCGACGAACAACAAGACCGGCGGTGCGAGGAGAAGCTGAGCGACGATCCGCCTACGGCCGACTTCGACCAACACCACGGCTGGTCGTATGGGCCCACCGGACCCGTCCCGAGGCACCGGCGATGGCGCCGGCGCGGGGCGTGGTCCGTCCGAGACAGAGACGGCCACGGTCGTCGATGGCCGCCGCAACCCGGCGGTCCGCCGCACACCACCCCGCCGCCGCCCCAACGCCCCAGCCGGCAAGGCATCCGGCCCGACGGCCGGCGGCGGCGCCGCCGGCAGGGCCCAGGGCGAATCCCCGTCGTCCGGCAACCACCCAACAGGCCCGGTCGGCAGCGGTTCACGAGCCGGCCGCCGCCCAGCACCACCAGCGGCTGGGGCAGCCGAGTCTCCAACTCCACCCGCTTCGCCAGCCGTGCCGGCGACTTCGGTGGCTGAGCCAGAGGTGCCGGCAACCCCGATGGCTGAGCCAGCCGTGCCGGCAGCTTCGGTGGCTGGGCCAGAGGTGCCGGCGACCGCGGGTTCGGTCAGTGCCGCGTCGGCGGCTGCTCTGCGGCGGATCCAGTTGGCCAATCCGCCGCGCACTGTGTTGCGTAGGCGGGTTGTTCGGCTTGTCAGCAGTCCTCGTACCGGTCGGCCGGCCGGTCTCGCTGCTCGTGCCGTTCGTAGGCCGGCTTGTCCTCGGATCAGGTAGCCCACCGCGAAAAGTTCGGCCCGCGCGTCCGAGATGCGCCACAGCAGCGCGAAACCGAGCGCTCGCAACAAGGTCAACAGCAACAGCCTCGGGAGTCCTAGCAACGAGCGGTTCACGAGGACCGTCCGCAGTCCGTGCGCCCGGTCCGCCGCGCGCACCGAAACCCCGCTGAGCGCGTCGGCCGGTCGCAGACCCCGGCTCACCGCGCGTGCGTGGCGCAGCCGGGCCGCCGGTACGCACAGCACCAGCCCGCCCGACCTGTTGACTCGCCAGCCGAAGTCAAGATCGTCGCGCAGCAACGGCAATGCCGGGTCGTAGCCGCCCAGCGCCGTCCAGACGTCGCGGCGAATCAGCGCGCCGGCCGACGGCACCGCGAGGACTTCCGTGCTCTGCGTGAATGTGCTCTGCGTGAACTGACCGCTCCAGTCCAATTCGGTCGGCCCGATACCGGTTTGCCGGTGGCCGGACGCGTCCGTCGACAGACCCGCCTCGATCACCAGCCGTGGCTCGGCCCAGTCCAGCGCCAACGGGCCCAACACCACGGCCGACGGCGACACCGACGCCGAGGACAGCAGCACCCCGAGACAGTCCGCCGACGGCGCACAGTCGTCGTGCAGCAACCAGATCCAACGCCCCGGATCGCCCCACCGCTGGACACCGACCGCGACGGCCGCCCGCACGGCGTCACCGAAACCGGTGTCCCTCGACAGCGGGATCACGCCGTCGACTACGTCGGATGCCGACGCCAACAGCCCGGCCGTGGCGTCAGCCGATCCGGTGTCCACCGCCAACACGTGACGGGGCCGTGGTGACATCCGTCGCAGGGCGGACAAAGCGCTGTGCAGCCAGGGTTCGCCGTCGTGGCATACGAGAACGGCGAGTACCGGCTCGGTCCGTGCCCGATCGGGCATCGGCTTCGGCACTATCGACCCACCCCGATCGGGTGAGTCCGATCGTAGGGAAGATCGGGGGGAGAGACGGACATCGACCCTCCCGTCGATCAGCTAACCGGCGCGCAGCAGTTTCGTAATCGCTCACCATCACGGCGACAGCGACCAAAACGGCTTGGCCCGCGGGGGCCCCCCGAAATCCAGTCTAGTTGATCATGGGGTTGGGCGCGACCGGATTGGGTCGGGGTTGTGGACAACTGGACCTGCCGAGGCTATACCGGACCCGCCGAAGCGAAGCCCACCGAACGTTTGTGGCTGGTGCGAGGTCTCGGGTTCCCACATGCCGCGCGGCGGGTCGGCCTCGCTGCACGTTGCGGTTTACCCCGCCACCGAAGGGGCCCACCGAGGAAATCCCCGAGGGCCCACCGCCGCTATACCGCGCGCTTCTTCAGTTTGCGGCGTTCGCGTTCGGACAACCCGCCCCAGATGCCGAAACGTTCGTCGTGTGCCAGCGCGTACTCCAGGCATTCCGATCGCACGTCACAGCCCTGGCAGATCCGCTTGGCCTCCCTGGTCGAGCCGCCCTTCTCCGGGAAGAACGCCTCTGGGTCGGTCTGTGCGCACAGCGCGCGGTCCTGCCACTCCGGTTCCTCGGCCTCGTCGAAAAGATCGATCAACACGCCCAACCGCTCCGTCGGCGTGTCGTCGAGCTCCTCGTGCCGTTCGTCGGACAGCTCCCACATTTCCCCGTCCGCCTCCTCACCTTCCGCACTCCCCTATGGCGGACGCCACTCGTCTGCCCCTCAGCCAACGACGAATGACACCGATGTGATTACACCTGTGTAGTGCCATACGGTCAAGCCGAGTCCACACGTCAGGGGGACACCGGTAACGATGCAGAAGACCCGGCTGCGCCCCGCGAACCGGACGCGGCAGACTTGACTACGTGAACCGAACCGGGGTCCGGCCCAGTCCGATCTTCCTGATCATCGTCGCGGTCACGGTGGTCGGTGGCATTCTGGTGACCCTCCAGTCGCAGTCCGCTGTCGACTGGGGCACGCTGATGTTGGTCCTGGGCGGCTGGGGCACATCGCTGTGCCTGCACGAATTCAGTCACGCGATCGTGGCATACCGCGGCGGTGACTACGACGTCCGCAACAAGGGCTACCTGACGCTCGACATCCGCCGCTACACCCATCCGCTGTACAGCATCGTGCTGCCGCTGTTGTTTCTGGCGGTCGGCGGCATCCCCCTACCGGGTGGCGCGGTGTGGATCAACCACAGTGCCCTGCGCGACCGCAGGGTCGAGTCGCTCGTGTCACTGGCCGGCCCACTGTCCAATCTGGTGCTCGGCGTCGCACTCATCTGGGCGGACCGGGAATTCGTGCCGCTCAACCCGTTCAGCCCGTACGGCGCCACGGCGCTCTCGTTCGGCCTGAGCTACCTGGCGCTGCTCCAGCTCTTCGCCTTCGTGATCAACATCCTGCCGATTCCTGGGCTGGACGGCTGGGGCGCGATCGAGCCGTGGCTGTCCCACGAGGCGCGGCGGTTCGGCGACCAGGTTCGGCCGTGGGCCCCGATGGTGCTGTTCGTGATCCTGATCGGGCTCAGGTCGGTCAACACAGCGGTCTTCGACGGCATCGAGAACATCATGTCCTGGCTGGGCGGCGACCCGATCCAGGCGATCTTCGGCCAGGAGAACTTCCTCTTCTGGCGGCAGTGACCGGGCCACGCACTGGCCGCCGGTCACACCTGGAACGCATGGGAGAATGAGCGTCTGTGAAGGTGGTCGTACTGGTCGGCGGGGTCGGCGGGGCTCGGTTCCTGCTCGGGGTGAAGGCGGCGCTGGGGCTGCCCCCGGTCGGGCCGGCCCCGGATTCCGCCGCCGAGAAGCATGAAATCACCGCGCTGGTGAACACCGGCGACGACGTGTGGATGCACGGACTGCGGATCTGTCCGGACCTGGACACCTGCATGTACACCCTGGGTGGCGGCATCGACACCGGTCGGGGCTGGGGCAGGGCGGGCGAGACGTGGGCGGTCCGCGCGGAACTGGCGGGCTACGGCGCCGATCCGACGTGGTTCGGGCTCGGCGACCGGGACATCGCGACGCACCTGGTACGTACCAGGATGCTGCGCGCCGACTACCCGCTGTCCGAGGTGACCGAGGCGTTGTGCCACCGGTGGCAACCGGGCGTGAAGCTCCTGCCGATGAGCGACGACCGCGTGGAAACCCATGTGGTAGCGGACATTCCGGGTGCCGATGGTGGCGAGGCCGAACGCAGGGCGGTGCACTTCCAGGAGTGGTGGGTGCGCTACCACGCGGAACTGCCCGCGCACTCGATCGTGCCGGTCGGCGCCGACGAGTCGAAGCCGGCGCCCGGCGTGCTGCCGGCGATCGCCGATGCGGACGCGGTGCTGCTGGCACCGTCGAATCCGGTGGTGAGCATCGGCACGATCCTGGCGGTGCCCGGCATCCGGGCCGCGCTGCGGGCGACGAAGGCGCGCGTGGTCGGGTTGTCGCCGATCGTGCGGGACCGGCCGGTGCGGGGCATGGCGGACGCCTGCCTCACCGCGATCGGCGTGCCGACGACGGCCGAGGCGGTCGGCCGGCTGCTCGGCTCCCGCAAGGACTCCGCGGACGGCATCCTGGACGGCTGGTTGGTACACACCGGCGATGCCGCCGACGTGCCGGGGGTGGACGTGCGAGCGGTGCCGCTGCTGATGACGAACACCGACACGACGGCCGACATGGCGCGGGCCGCGTTCGAACTGGCCGGGGTCGGCGCATGACGAACGTGCCCGATCACGCCGGTACGGCGCTCGAACTGCTGCCGATCATCGGACTGCCTGAGTTCCGGCCCGGCGACGACCTTGCCGGCGCGATCGCGTCGGCGGCGCCGTGGTTGCGGGACGACGACGTGCTCGTCGTGACCAGCAAGGCGTTCTCGAAGGTCGAGGGCCGACTGGTGGCCGTGCCGACAGAGCCGGCCGCTCGGGAGGCCGCGCGCCGGGCGCTGGTCATGTCCGAGGCGGTCCGGGTGGTGGCCCGGTTCAACAACTTCGTGATCACCGAGAACGCGTTGGGCATCGTGCAGGCGGCCAGCGGGGTCGACGCGTCGAACGTCGTCGGGGGCGAGGTCGCGCTGCTGCCACGTGATCCGGACGCGTCCGCCCGCGCGCTGCGCGGCGACATCAAACGGTTGCTCGGTGTCGAGATCGCCGTCGTCGTCACGGACACCATGGGCCGCGCGTGGCGGATCGGCCAGACCGACACCGCGATCGGGTCGGCCGGCCTGACCGTGCTGCACCGCTACGCCGGCACGATCGACCAGCAGGGCAACGAACTCGCCGTCACCGAGGTCGCGATCGCCGACGAGATCGCGGCGGCGGCCGACCTGGTGAAGGGCAAGCTGGGTGGCGTGCCGGCGGCCGTGGTGCGCGGACTCGTGCCGGTGGACGACGGCTCGGGTGCGCGCGACCTGGTGCGTCCGGTCGAGGAGGACCTGTTCCGGCTCGGCGCGAACGAGGCGATCGAGCAGGGCAGGCGCGAGGCCGTGCTGGTGCGCCGCTCGGTGCGCGCGTTCAGTGCCGCCCCCGTCGATCCGGACGTGTTGCGCAGGGCGACGGCGGTCGCGCTGACCGCGCCTGCCCCGCATCACACCCGGCCGGTGCGGTTCGTCTGGCTGCGCAGCCGTCCACTTCGGACCAAGCTGCTGGACGAGATGCGGGCGGCGTGGCGGTCCGACCTGACCGGCGACGACTTCACGGCGAGCCAGATCGAGAAGCGGGTCGCCCGTGGTGACCTACTCGCCAACGCGACCGAGATCATGCTGCCGTTCCTCGTTCCGGACGGCATGCACACGTATCCGGACCAGCGCCGCAACGACTGTGAGCACACGATGTTCACGGTCGCGGCCGGCGGTGCCGTGCAGGCGTTGCTGGTGGCGCTGGCAACCGAGGGCCTCGGTTCGTGCTGGGTCGGCTCGACGATCTTCGCGGCCGACGTGGTCCGCTCGGTGCTGGACCTGCCGGCGGACTGGGAGCCGTTGGGCGCGGTCGCGATCGGCCATCCCGCGGACGGGCCGCTGAGCCCGCGCGCACCGCGTGACCTGGCCGAAGGTCTGCTGGAACTATGAACCTGCACTCGGACGTGATGTCCACATTGGAGGCTTGGCAACCGGGCAGCCACGACCAGAACGGCATCCGGCACGCGCTGCTCGCCTTCCTGGACGCCCGGCCGGACGCCTGCGAGCGCTCGTGCGTGCCCGGCCACATCACGGCGTCGGCCGCCGTGCTCGATCACGACGGCACGCACACGCTGCTGACCCTGCACCCGCGCGTCGGCCTGTGGGTGCAGCTCGGCGGCCACTGCGAGCCGACCGACGCCACGCTGCGCGGCGCCGCACTGCGGGAGGCGACGGAGGAGTCCGGCATCGACGGCCTGGTGATCTCGCCCATGCCGGTCTACCTGGACGTGCATCCGGTGACGTGTTCGCTCGGCGTGCCGACGCGGCACCTGGACGTGCAGTACGCGATCCGCGCGCCGGAGGGTGCCCGGCCGACCCGTAGCGCGGAATCGCTCGATCTGCGCTGGTGGCCGGTGGACGACCTGCCCAACCTCGAACTGGCCAACCAGATCGCGGCCGCTGGCAGTGCCGCTGTCAGATGGGCCGGAAGTCACGCGGGCTGAACCGGGGCCCGAACCGCTGCACCCGCACGCCGGACGCCTCGATGTAGCGCACGGCCCGCTGCCGTTGCGGCGCGTAGGGCGCCAGCACCTCGGCCATGCCCGCGTCGTCCAGCCGGTGGCCCACCAGCGCCGTGCCGACGGTGTGCGGCAGGTGCAGGTCGCCGAAGCTGACCGCGTCCGGATCGCCCCACGCCCGCTGCGCCACCTCGGCCGCCGTCCACACGCCGATCCCGTGCACCCGCCGCAGTTGGTCCCGGCCGGCTTCGCCCGTCATGCCGAGCGCGCGTTCCAGGGCGTGCGCCACCTGCGCGGCGGCCACCAAGGTGCGGCGGCGAGCACCGTCGACGCCTGCCTTGTGCCACTCCCAGTCATGCAGGCCCAGCAGGCGTTTCGGGGCCGGCGGCACGTGCATGCCCGGCGTCGGTCCCGGCGCGGGCGTGCCGAACCGGTAGCCCAGCTCA
>DATBDL010000380.1:0-2245 GCA_036269975.1 Pseudonocardiaceae bacterium
ATTGATCTGCACGCTGAAGGGCGTGCCTGCGAGGACGACGTCGTGCATGTCAGAACAGGTTCAGCCAGGTGGTGCCGACCGTGTCCCAGCCACCTGCCTGGTTCTGGTCCGGCTCGGTGGTGCCGCAGTTCACCCGCTGCACCCAGGCCCCGGTGCCGCCGAAGTGGCCGCCGTGATGGGCGAAGTCGACCGGCGGATAGACACTGCCGGCCGGGAGTTTCGAGCCCTCGGTGGAGGCGATGAAGTTCTGCCGGGTGAGATTGCCGCTGGCGTTCTGGAGGAGCCGCCACAACGTCTCCGACAGACCCCACAGCGCCCACTCGATGTCGTCGTACTTGCCGTTGTAGGCGTTCTTGAACTCGGCGCTGGCGTGGTCGAGACCGGGAGCCGGGGACAGGAACCAGGCATGGCCGTTCACGGCGTTCTTGGAGCTCGTGCAGATGTATTGCGCGACCGTCACCTCGGTGAAGGTGACACCCGGCCCTACCCAGTCGGCGGCACCGGTGTGCGCACCGTAGTAACCACCGGTCATGAAGACGAAGTAGCCGGGCGCCGCGTCGACGAAGATGGTCTGGAACCCATTGAGCGCGAGTTGCTGGCCGAACTGCGTCGCCGCCGCCTGATAGTTGCCGTTCTGGTCGACCGGGTAGTTCTTGTAAGGAATGTGAGCGGCGGTGAGCGCCTTCTCGATCCCGTCGCGGGCGCCGGCGAAGTTCGGCGAGCTGCCGGTGACGATGGCCCACTTGGCGTTGGCGCCCTTGATGTTGTCGGACGCGACCCGCGAGTCCGACGGCGTCGCGAACCCGTGCGTCTTTGCGTTGTCCAGGACGAGATTGCCCTGCTGCGCGTAGGTGAGCGACACCGCGAAGTAGTTGCTGAGCGTCGAGAGGCCGTTGTCGGTCACGCCGGCGGACAGATACGGCACGCCGAGACGCTGAATGTCCGGGTCGGTGGCGCACGCCTGGATCTGGTCGGTGCCGCCACCACCGACGACGAGGAAGTCTCGCTTGGCCATCTGGCTGCACACGTTGCGGGCGCCGGCCGGGGTGTAGGTGTCGTCCTGGAACTCGACGGTGACCTTGCGACCGCAGACGGTGTGGCTCGGCTGCTGCCAGAAGGTGCCCGCCCCCTTCTGGAACGAGCTGTTCGGGAACGGAGTCCCGGTCCCGGTCAGTGGCGCGTGCAGGCCGAGGTTGAGGTTCTGAGCCGTGAGGCCGGTGGTGTCACCACCGCTCGGTACGCCGCAGGAGCCTGGCGCCGCCTTCGTCCCGCCACCGGAGCTGGTGCCGCCGCTGGTGCCGGTGCCGTTCGAGCCGCTGGCGCCGGTCGAGGAGCCGGGAGCAACCGAGCCGCCGGAGCCTCCCGCCACGATCGATCCTCCGCTTGAGGCCGGGCCACCGACGGTGCCACTCGAGCCGGTGCCGAGGTTGCCCGTCCCGGTGGCGGCTGCACCACCAGCGACGGTCCCGCCGGTCGTTCCCGCGGCACCGGACGGCGACTTGAGCGCATCGGTGGCGCCTGACTTGAGGCCGCACGCGGAGGTCAGCGCCAGCAGGGTCAGCGACGCGGCGAACATGGCAGTGCCACGACTGGGGGCGGTCATGTGTGTGTCTCCTTCAGACCTGGCGCGGTGAGAGCGCCGTCAGGCCGTCGCTCGACGGGCTATCGGTCCCGGCGTTGGAACGGGCACGTTCGCGTGCCCGGAGGACCCGACTGAGCCGGGTCGTGGTCGCACTGGGCGCGCGCACGTTGTCGTCGGCGAGTACGACGCCGGCGACCACGACGAGCAGCGCGATGGCAAGCGCGCCGATCCAGAACGCCGCGTTGGGTGCGGCCGAATCCGCGTGCCGCACCGCGACCGGCGTGGTCGGGGTGGTCGTCGCTACCTGCGGCGGCTGCGCCGGGGTGATCGGGCTCGTGGTCGTCGTCGGACCGTTGGACGGGAGGCTCACCGGTGGCGGCGGGGCCGTCGTACCGGCAGCAGCGGACGATCCGCCGACGGACCCGTTGCCGTTCCCGGTTCCGGCGCCGCCGAGCTGGCCGGTATGACCGTTCGGCGCTGGAACGGCTGGAAGCGTGTAGCTCATCTCGGCCGTGATCGACTTCGCGGTGAAGACCGTCTGGAACGGCGCGGTGTTGGCGGGGTCGTTGACGAGGGCCACGCCGAGGTTGGGGCCGGCGACCCACTGCTGCGCGATGTTGGCGATCGAGTAGGTGTAGGTGCTGCCCTTGATGGTGGGCTTGG
>DATBDL010000381.1:0-20803 GCA_036269975.1 Pseudonocardiaceae bacterium
CGACCGGCGAGCTGGTCGAGTTGGGTGCGGCAGGAGAAGCCGTCCGCCAGCAGCGTCACGTGTGGCCCGGCGGCTCGCACGGCCGGCAGCAGGTGGGTTTCGGCGACGGCCACCGACACGTCGTAGTGCCCGCGTTCGACGCCGAAGTTGCCGGCGAGGCCGCAGCAGCCGCTCACCGAATCGACCACCGCGCCGGCACGGGTCAACAGGTCGCGGTCGGCCTGCCAGCCGAGCACGGCGTGCTGGTGACAGTGCGGCTGGGCCAGGACATGAACACCGCGCAACGACGGTGGAGTCCACTGTGGACCGAGCAGTTCCGCCAGCGTCCGCACGTCCGGCCGCTCGCCGAGCAGTTCCGGCGCGTCACCCCGGAACACGGCCGTACAGGACGGTTCCAGCCCGACGACCGGAATGCCGCGATGCCGGGCCAGTTCGACGACGCCACGCCGGAGCACGCGGCGGGCGCGGTCGAGCTGCCCGGTGGAGAGCCACGTGAGGCCACAGCACAACGGCCGGTCCGGAATCCGCACCGCGAACCCGGCCGCGCCGAGCACCCGCACCGCGGCGATGCCGACCGCCGGCGTGAACAGGTCGGTGAACGTGTCCACCCACAGCAACACCGGCGTACCGGACATCGGCGGCTGCGCGGCGAACCACGACCGAAACGTCCGCGCGGCGAACCGGGGCAGCGCGCGACGCGGATCGACACCGCCCAGCCGCCGCATTCCGGGCACGTTGAGCAGCACGTTGGCCACCGAAGGCACACGGGCGGCCAGGCGGGCCCAAGCCGGCAGCCAGCCGAGGGCGTAGTGCGCGGCGGGGCGGACGCGGTGGCGGTATGCCTGGTGGAGTGCTTCGGCCTTGTAGGTGGCCATGTCGACACCGGTCGGGCAGTCACGCGAGCATGCCTTGCAGGACAGGCAGAGATCCAGCGCGTCGCGCACCTCGGGCGATCGCCAGCCGCCGCGCACCAGGTCACCGTTGGCCATCTCCTGCAACACACGGGCCCGGCCGCGCGTGCTGTCCTTCTCGTCCCGCGTGGCCTGGAACGACGGGCACATCACGCCGCCGTCGGCCCGGCACTTCCCCACCCCCACGCACCGGTGCACCGCCGACGTGAAGTCTCCGCCGTCCGCCGCATACCGGAAGGCCAGCCCGCCGGCGATGGTCCGTGCCGCCGGCACCCGAAGGTCGGCGTCGATCGGCCGGGGTCGCACCAGCACACCGGGATTGAGCACGTCGGCCGGATCGAACAGCGCCTTGAACCGCCCGAACAGCAGCAACACGGCGGGCGAGTACATCAACGGCAGCAGTTCGCCTCGCGTCCGCCCGTCGCCGTGCTCGCCGGACAGCGAGCCACCATGCGACGCGACGAGCCGGGCGGCGTCGAACATGAACTCGCGGAACAGCGCGACACCGCCGGGTCGCCGCAGCGGGAACGTGATCCGGATGTGCACGCAGCCGTCGCCGAAGTGGCCGTACGGCGTGCCGGTCACGTTGCGGTCGGCCATCAACGCCTCGAACTCCCGCAGGTAGGCACCAAGGCGGCTGGGTGGCACGGCGGCGTCCTCCCAGCCGGCGTGCGCGCCGGACCGGCTGGACAGCCCGGCACCGTCCTCCCGAATCCGCCAGAGCGCGGCCGCTTCGGCGGGATCGGTGACCACCCGGCTGGCCAAAGCGCCGGCCGACGCCAGCACGTCCGTTACCGCCGCCCCGGCGGTGTCCAACTCCACGAACAGCCATCCGCCGCCGGCCGGCAGGTCCGGCACCGGCCAGCCCTGCCGCCGGACCACCTCCGGCAACCGGGCATCCAAACCCTCCACCGTGATCGGCCGATGCGGCAAGAGAGCGGGTACCGCATCCGCCGCCGACGCCATGTCCGGATAACCGAGCACGACGAGCACGGTCCGTGCGGGCGGCGCGACGAGGTCCACGGTGGCGCGCAGCAGCACGCCACAGGTGCCCTCGGTGCCGACGAGTGCCGCCGGTAGGTGGCCACCGTGCTCGGGCAGGAGGTGTTCCAGGGAGTAGCCGGACACCTGACGAGTGAAGCGGCCGAGTTCGGTCCGGATCACGGCCAGCTTCGCGTCGACGAGTTCGGGCAGCCCCGCGATGACGGTGCCCGGACGCGCGTCGATCCGCTCGCCGGTGCCGGTCAGCAGGTCGAGAGCGCGGACGTTGTCGGCGGTGCGACCGTAGGCGATGGCGCGGGAGCCGCAGGAGTTGTTGCCGATCATGCCGCCGATGGTGCAGCGGCTGTGCGTGGACGGGTCCGGCCCGAACCGCAGGCCGTGCGGCCGGGCGGCTCGCTGCAGGTCGTCCAGCACCACCCCCGGCTCGACGACGGCGGTACGGGCGTCCGGGTCGATGTGGTCGATCCGGTTGAGATGCCTTGAGAAATCCAGCACGACACCGGTGCCGATGGCATTGCCGGCGATCGACGTGCCGCCACCACGAGCCGTCAACGGCACACCGAGCGAACGACACACGGACAGCGTGGCCTCGACGTCGTCGGCGGACCGCGGAAACACCACCGCCGCCGGCACCACCCGGTACAGCGAGGCGTCGGTGCTGTACTCGGCCAGCCGCCGGGTAGAGATGTCCACTTCGGACACGCCGGCGCTGCGCAGCTCAGCGGCGAGATCCCTGAACACCACCTGCCACCCCCTCGATCAGCTCGGCGCGGGCTCGCCGGCTTCCGCCCGCCGCAGCCATTCGGCGCCCTGCTCGGCGTGCCGTCCGCCGACGCCCGCCCGCGCCATCTGCTCGACGGCCGCCCGCAGATGCTCCGTCGCGTCGGCATGCCGGCCGGCCAGGAGCTCGATCTGCCCGATGGCCAGCGTGCCACCGGAGATCGACCGCGGATCGCCCCATTCTTCGCGAAGCCGCAGCGAGACGGCCAACTGCTCCAGCGCCTTGTCCGGATCATTCTCCTCGGCGAAGTGGTAGAAGCCCACGTGCCGATGGCATTCGGATCGGATGTAGGCGTCAGCATGCCGGTTCGCCAGTTCGAGCGCCTCCCGGTAGTACGGCATCGCCGTCGCCCAGTCACGGCGCAGCACCTGACGGACGAGTCCGATCCCGAACAGCGACTCGGCGACGCCCGCGAGATCCTCGATCTCCCGCTGCGTCGTCAGCGCCTGCCGGAACAGCTCCTCCTCGGCGTCCGCGTTCGACGGATCGCGGTTGTTCTCCAGCGCCTGATAGTGCAGCACCATCGCGAGCTTGTCCTGCGTCGCCGCCTCGACCCTCCGATCGCCGTCCGCGACCGCGCGCCGCAGCGCCGACTCCAGCTTGGCCTGCGCGTCGGCCCAGTCACCCATCGCGAAGGACGCCGCCGTCAACGCTTCCGTGCCCGCTGCCAGCAGTTCCCCTGCCGTCTTCGTCGACTCCATGACGGCAGGGTAAGCGCACGAACCGGCCGGCCGCCCCGATGTCGGCCGGCCGGTTCGTGCGGGTCAATCAGCCGGCGGCCTTCGCCAACGCCGGCACGAAGTTCACCGGATCGACTGTGCCCCAGCCGGAAGCCACGTCGAACCCGGTCGTCGCACTGAAGCCGGGCACGCCGGCCACCGTGTCGTTCCCGGTCACGATGTCCGTGACGCCGGCCTTCGTGCCCTTGGCGCCCAGCTTGTACAGGATCGGGTCCAGGAAGCCCAGCGGCTTGTCGGCGTGCATCTGCGTCGCCAGCGCCAACACACCCGCGAACAGCGGCGCCGCCTGGGACGTGCCGTCGATGCCCTCCATCGTGATGTCCGGCAGCGAGCGCTGGGTGCTGCCGGTGATCCCCTTGATCGAGTTCTGCCACGACGGCCTGGTGTACGTCTTCGAAAGGCCCGCACCGGATTCCGGCCACAGCGTGTCCGGCGAGACGCGCTGGTTGCTCGCGTTCAGGTGCAGCACGCTGCCGCCGACCGCGGTCACGAACGGGCTGGACGCCGGCCAGCTCGCCACGCGGAACGGGAACACGTCACCGCACTGGGTCAGCGACGTCAGTGTGTTGCCGGTGGCACCGCAGTCACCGGACGCCGCGACCACCGGAATACCGGCCTTCTCCGCGTCCTTGAACGCGAAGTCCAGTGTCTTCGGGTCGGACAGGCTCGGGAAGTCGTCTTCCGACGTGCCGAACGACAGCGAGATCGCGTCCGCCAACCGGTGCTGCACCATGAAGTCGATGGCTTCCATCATCTCCGGCAGGCCGGTGAAGCCCTGGGTCTCGTTGACCGGTGTCGCCGCGATGACGATCTGGGCCTGTGGCGCGATCGAGTGGATCATGACGATGTCCAGGTCGGTTTCGCCGATCCACGACGTGCACTGGATCTGCTTGTCCAGGTCCGGCGTGCACGTGGGAATGGCGCCGGCCGGGCTGATCACGGAGAGCTGCCCCGGCGGCAGGCCGTGTTGCAGGCTGTAGGAGTTGAGCACGGCGGCCGCGTTCGGGTCGCCGAACGACTCCACGACGGCGACCGTGGTGCCGGCGCCGGTGATGCCCTGGTTCCACAGCGACTGGACGCCGTATGCCGTGGTCACGGACGGCAGGGTCGCGGTGGCGGCGTCGATCGCGGCGACCCGGCCGGCCACCGTCGGCGCGCTGCCGACCGTGTGCGCGATGGCGCCGAAGTGCGGGCGGACGATCGACTTGGCGCCGGCCGGGGTCGGGGTGGCATTCGCGGCCGCCGGCACCGCGGTGACGCTCAGCAGCGCGAGCGCGGCGCTCAAACCAAGGAGAGCGGCCATCCGGCGGGGGGCATGACTCGATCTGGACACGCGACTCCTCCTAGCGGGGGATGTGTGGGGCACCTCACCCTAGGAACACGCTGCGCGTTCGGCCACCTACGAACGGTGCAACCCACACCGACGAACGGCGGATTTCGGACGTCGGGTTGACGAGCGTCACACCGAAATCGCGTTGCGGGAATAACCCACCCGAGTACATGCTTGTACTCGACAACTACTTGTATGAGGAAACCAAGCAGAGGAGGCGGGTCGTGGAAACTCAGTCGACACCGACCCTCCGTAACCGGGACGATCTCTACGGAGACGCCGAGGCGGTCGTCAACCAGATCGTGCGGTTCTTCCGGCTGACCAAGCGTGCGAGCGCGAAGTTCTCGGCCCAGCAGAAGGACGGCGTCGAGCAGGCGGCGTACTTCCTGCTCGCGGTTCTGGTCACCGAGGGCCCACAGCGGACGACGACGCTCGCCGACGCGGTGCACTCGGACACGTCCACGGTAAGCCGGCAGGTCGGCGCGCTGGTACGGCACGGGCTGGTCGAACGTCAGGCCGATCCGGCCGACGGGCGGGCGTGCCTGCTGGCCGCGACGCCGATCGGGCAGCAGTGCTTCGACCAGCAGAGACGTGCCCGCACGGAGCAGATCGCCGACGTTCTGCAGCACTGGACGTCAGACGACCTTCGTACAGTCGCCTCGTTGCTGGAGCGGCTGAACACGGATTTCGAGAACTACGACGCAACACCTAACACCAGCGCCACGAGCGCCACGAACGCAGCACAAGCACCAAAGGGGGGAACCCGATGACCACCAACGACATCGCGGAGGTGTCGAGCACACACGCTCAGACGCCGACGCGGGCCGGCGCGTCGGCGGAAGGGGGACTAACCCACCGGCAGATCATGACCATCCTGGGCGGCCTGATGCTCGGGATGTTCCTTGCCGCACTGGACCAGACCATCGTCGGTACGGCGATGCCGCGCATCGCCAACGACCTGCACGGACTGTCGATCCAGGCATGGGTCACCACCGCCTACCTGATCACGTCCACGATCACCACGCCGCTGTTCGGCAAGCTGTCCGACATCTACGGGCGCAAACCGTTCTACCTGGCCGCGATCTCGATCTTCATCGTCGGTTCGGCGGCAAGCTCGTTCGCCACGTCGATGTACGAGCTGGCCGCGTTCCGCGCGTTCCAGGGTCTCGGTGCCGGTGGCCTGATGTCGCTGGCGTTCACCATCATCGGTGACATCGTGCCGCCCAGGGAGCGGGCCAAGTACCAGGGCTACTTCGTCGCGGTCTTCGGCACGTCCAGCGTGCTGGGCCCGGTGGTCGGCGGCGCGCTGTCCGGCGCGAACTCGATCCTGGGGATCACCGGCTGGCGCTGGGTGTTCCTGGTGAACGTGCCGATCGGCTTCGTGGCGCTGTTCGTGGTCGCCAAGGTGCTCAACGTGCCGCACAGCGCACGCAACCACCGCATCGACTGGTGGGGCGCGCTGACGCTGGTCGTCGGCCTGGTGCCGATCCTGATCATCGCCGAGCAGGGCCAGCAGTGGGGTTGGGGCTCCACGCGTGCGCTGCTGCTCTACGGCATCGGTGCGGTGGGCGTGATCGCGTTCATCGTGACCGAGAAGCTGATGGGCGAGAGCGCGCTGATCCCGCTGCGGCTGTTCCGCAACAAGGTGTTCAGCGTGGTCATCCTGGCCGGTGTGGTCGTCGGTGCCGCGATGTTCGGCGCGATCACGCTGGTGCCGCAGTACCTCCAGATCGTGCGTGGCCTCTCGCCGACGGCGTCGGGTCTGGTCATGCTGCCGCTGATCGTCGGCCTGATGGGCGCGTCGATCGTGTCCGGCCAGATCACCGCGCGGACCGGTCGCTACAAGATCTTCCCGGTCCTCGGCTCGATGTTCATCGTCGCCGGCTCGCTGCTGTTCACGACCGTCGCGGCGGACACCCCGATGTGGCGGCCGATGCTGTTCATGTTCGTGCTCGGTTTCGGTGTCGGCCTCTCGCTGCAGACGCTGACGCTGGCCGCGCAGAACGCGGGTCCGGTGACGGACATGGGCGTCTCGACGGCGTCGGCGACGTTCTTCCGGCAGATCGGTGGCACGCTCGGTGTCGCGGTGTTCCTGTCCATCCTGTTCAGCACGGTGGGCGGCAAGATCGGCACGGCGATCACGAACGCACTGCACGGCGGCCCGTTCACGCAGGCACTGCACGACCCGGCCGTACTGAACAACGCGGTCAACAAGCCGGTGTTGGGCATCCTCAACGGCGGCGGCACCGGCAGTCTCCTACAGGACTCGTCGTTCCTACAGCGGATCGACCCGCGCCTGGCACGGCCGTTCCTGGACGGCTTCGCCAGCTCGGTCGACCTGGTGTTCTGGGTCGTCGCGGGGGTCGGCGTGCTGGCGTTCCTGGTGACCCTGTTCGTCAAGGAGATCCCGCTGCGCAGCGTGTCCGCCGTGCAGGCCATGGCGGAGGGCGAAGGCGGTGGCGCGCCAGTACTGCTGGAGGACGCCTCTCTCGACGCCGAGCTGGAAACCCTGGTGATGGAGCCGATCAGCGGCGGGCGGCACGAAGCCGTCGGCACGCCGGTCGTCGGTCACGTGCGGCGCGCCGATGGCACACCGGCAGTAGACGCGGTGCTGACGCTGATCAACCACAGCGGCCAGCAGGTCGAACGCGGCACGAGCGCCGATGACGGCTCGTACCGGCTCGTCGCCCCGTTGGACGGGGTGTACGTGCTGATCGCGTCCTCGGTCGGCCACCAGCCGGCGGCGTCCACGCTAAGGGCGGCCGGTGACCCGGTCACCGTGGACGTGGTCCTGTCCGGCACGGCACAAGCGTCGGGTGTGGTGCGCGCCAACGGAAACGTTGTCGGAGGTGCCATGGTCACGCTGACCGACACGGGCGGCGAGGTAGTGGCGACGGCCAAGACCACGGTGGACGGAAGGTACACGTTCGCGGAGTTGCTCAGCGGCGCCTACACGCTGGTGGTCAACGCGAACGGATACCGCCCGTACGCGGCGGCCCTGACGATCAGCGACACGGCAGACGCCCTGACGGACGTGGAGCTGTCGGCGACGGCCAGCCTGACGGGTACGACGATCGGCGGCTACGGCCAGCCGGTGCCGGACGCCAGGGTGACGCTGGTAGACGCGGACGGGCACGTGGTCGCGATGACCAGCACGGACGCCGGTGGCGGGTACGCCTTCGGTGACCTGCCGGAAGGCCAGTACACGGTGATCGCCAGCGGCTACCCACCGGTGAGCAGCCACCAACAGGTCGTCGCGGGTCAGGACGGGGTGCACGACGTGGTGCTGAGCCACTCGGACATCTGAGTCGGTTCTGAATTGGCCGGGACCGGTTACGGTCCCGGCCAATTTCATACCCAATCGCGCGACAGACAGGACGATATCGTCCAGTCAATGTGCGCGGCATGGATGAATTCCCGCGTTGCAGGCTTGTCAACAATAGGTCGCCGAGGGCACGCGCTCTGGGCAAGGCGTTGCGCGAGGCAAGGATCGACTCCGATCTGGGGCTACGCGAATTCGCCAAGACACTGGGCCGAGATCCGAGCCTGCTGTCCAGGTGGGAGACGGGTGACCGGACACCGCCACCCACTGACGTGGCACAGATTCTCGGCAACCTACACATCAAGGGCGACCGCTGCGACGAGATCATCGAACTGGCAGAGTCGGTAGACGAACCCCTGTGGCTCGCCACCACATTGCCCGAACAACGAGCCCAACTCGCGGCACTACTCGATTTCGAACGAACGGCCACCTCGATCACCGACATCTCTCGCCTTTGCTTGTGCCGGGCCTGTTGCAGACCTCGCAATACGTGCGAGCGATCATGTCGGCGGGATGGACCGTGCCGCCTGACGAGATCACTACCCGATTAGCGATCCGGATGGGTAGACGTGATGTCCTCACCCGGCGCGATCCGGCGCATCTGATCGCCTACATCGGCGAGGCCGCGTTGCGTCAACGTCTTGGCGACTCGACGATCATGGCCGAGCAGTGCGCTCACCTGACGAACATGGCGGCCCTGCCGAACATCGAGATCCGGATCATCCCGTTCGACTGCGACTGGCATCCCGCGCTGGAAGGTGCTTCGTTCCTGATCGAATCGGCAACGGACGCACCCGTGGTCCACATCGAAGTCCGTGGCACAGGCTTGTTCCTGCATTCGCCGGCTGACGTCGCGGCGTGCCGTCAGTCGGCGACTAAGCTGTCCGAACAGGCGATGAGCCCCGAGGACTCCTCGGTGGTGATCGCCCTGGCTCAAGCAGGATGGGAGTCTGCATGACCCACGGTCCCCACCGGTGGCACAAGTCCAGCTACAGCGGCCAAGGCACGAACTGCGTCGAACTGTCCGCTGACCTAGAACAGATCCGAGACTCCAAGAACCCCGCCGGCCCGGCCCTAAGTGCGAACGTTCCCGTCCTCCTCGACGAGATCAAGTCGGGCCGCCTCACCCACTGATCGCTGGTACACGGCATGCGCTTCCACCGCAACTCGGGTTCGCCGCCGCCTCAGGTCCATCGCGCCCCGCCGCCAGGGGGATTGGGATGACGTGGGCCACGTCATCCGTCGTGGAGCTCATCCGCGCCTACGCACCCCGCCGAATCGACGACGAGGTCCGGCGCCTGGTTCAGGACATGGAAGGCGGGTTCGTCGAAGGATTCGGCGACGGAACACGTGCGGTGCAAGAGCTGGCGCCGATCTCGCCAACGGCCGCTGGCATCACCGCCAGCGAGCGGTTCATCCAGGACAGCGGCAAGGACACGCGACAGCTCGAACAGAAACGACTACTGACAGCCGGGGTCGGCGCGTCGCTCAGTCGTGCATGACCAGCACCTCGTAGGTCGGGCTGACCGGCGGGAACCCGCTGTCGATGTGCGAGTTCACCACGGCGATCCGGTCGCCGAACTTGATCGACGTGAGTGGCGCGTGGAACAGCGGGTTGGTGATCACCTTCTCCAGCGTGACGCTGCTGAAGTCGTCGCTCACCCGCAGCCGGCTGACCTGGTTGTTGAACTGCGTGGCCCAGAGTTGGTTGCCGTCGAGCAGGACGCCGTCGGTCTGCGGGATGTCGGCGCCGGGGACGATCCTGCTGGTTCCGGTGACCGGGTTGATCGTGACCAGCTTCCCCAGCGTGTCGGGCGCGACGATCAGTGTGCGACCGGACGGCGTCGACGTGATGTCGTTGATGGTGAACGTCCCCGGCGTGCCGGCCGCCGGCCCGCTCAGTGCGAGGGTGTGCGCCGCTCCCGGCACCCCGTGCACGATCGGCACGAAGTACAGCCTCGGCTGTAGGGAATCGTCGAACCAGGCGCCGAACGGGGTCAGCGTCACGCTGTTGATCTGCGAGGTCAACGCGGCACCGAAGTCGTAGGTGGCGACCAACGCCTTCGTGTGGATGTTGTAGACGTACCCCTTGCCGCTCGTCCCACCGGCCGCGAGCAGCAGGCCATCACGCTCGTCAAGGGCAAGGCCGTCGATCTCGGTCTTGGTCGGCTGGTGGATGAACAGCTTCGCCGTGCCCTGCCGGATGTTGCCCAGGTAGATGTCGCCCTGAAGCAGCTCCGAGGCGTAGAACGTGCCGTCGGGACCGGCCGTCAGACCTTCGGCGGAGGTGGCTCCGGGCAGCAGGATCACTTCGGTCGGCGATGCGGCGGCCGCCGGCGTGACCAGGCCGAGCACCAGGGTCAACGCCGCCACTCCCACGGCAAGGATCTTTCGCATTCGGGGCCCTCCCCATTCGAGACACGTGTCCGGGGTGCCATAGTGCAGGCCACTTCCGCCGCTGACAATCAGATCGTTCAAATTGGACAGGCAGGCGAGGGCGACGAACCGCTTGGCCGAGACGCGCCAACGACCGGTGGACGTTACGGTGGCCCCGTGAATCACCTGGTTTATGTGCCCGCGCATCCAGGGAACCGGGGCGGGCGGCAGAACGTCGTATTCGAGGTGCGGGGGCTGCCGGATGGTCGCCGCATGCTGCCGGTGTTCACGTCGACCGAGCGGTTGGTGGCGGCTCTCGGGCCGTTGCAGCCCTGGGCTCAACTGCCGTTGGCCAGGGCCAGCGAGCTGATGGGCGAGGCAGGGGTGGACCTGGTGGTGGTCGACCCGACAGCCGACGACGACGCGACGCGCTGGCAGCAGGGCGACATCGAGGCGCTACTGAGGAGCCAGGAATGAGCGGCGGCTACGACGTGGTGATGGGTGACCTGCAAGATGCGGCGACCACCTTTCACACCGAGTCGGGGATCTTCAAGCAGATCATTCCGACCGATCCGCCCACCCCACCCGGCAGCGGTTCCGGCTCGTTCGACGGCAGCCTGAGTTCTCTCGTGACGGCAATCGGCCTGCTGCACCTGCAAATCTCGGCCGATATCGACGCCAACAGCACGAAACTCCAGCACGCGCACGACAACTACCAGCACGCGGAGGAAACGCTGAACCAGTTGTTCGACCAGATCGCCGATCCGAGCAAGATCAAGTAGGGGCGGTCATGGGCGCCAAGTCACCGTCAACGCTGGCCGCGTTCGCGTACAACTGGATCGGCGGCGACATCCACGGGCTGTCGGCGTATTCGGGCACGCTCTACGGCTACGTCCCCGAGATCACCAACGTCGTGACCGCGCTGGACAACCGCGTGCAGCGGATCGTCGGAGACGCTTCGTGGACCGGAACGGCGTCGTCGGCGTTCACGAAGGCGTGGGAACGCGACTCGTCCGGCGCCACCGCACTGGGCCTGGTGATCTCGCAGACCGGCGACATCGTCAACGGGCTCGCCGTGAACCTGGCCAACATCGAGAGTGCCCTGGAACAGGCCGCCGACCAGACCACCAAAGCCGGCGTACCGATCGGCGCGGACGGCCAGCCGCCGCAGGAGTGCTTCGCGGACGCCAACAAGGAGAGCTGGCGAGCGTCGTACCAGACCTTCTGGAACGACTGCATGCTTGAGGCGTCGCAGGCCCGCACGCAGGCCGCCGGCGAACTACAGACGGTCTACGGCCAGATCGCACCACCAGCAGCCGGCGACAGCGGCCTCGCGCCCGGCGACTACAACACGCTGGCTGACTACCTGCGAGGTTTCTGGGCTCTCCCGACCGGCGTCCGCAAGGTCATCGAGAGCAAGATCCCGGCGATGGAGACGGCCGTCAAGAAGGCCGTCACCGACGCTCGCGAGGAAGCCCGCCTGGCAAACGGCCGTTTCGGGCCGTGGAAGGACGCCGATGCCGCACGGTTCGGCGCCGCCAGGACCACGCTGGATTCGACCAAGACGCAGCTAGCGGATGCCGCCAGTCATGAGAACCTGGTCACCAAGGCGCTTGCGTTCAGCGCCAGCGACGTCCCCGCGGTCGGCGATGCGCTGAAGAACGCGGATGGGCTGACCAGCCTGCTGAAGGCCGCCAGTGACATACCCGTGATCGACATCGCGGCGGCCGGTGTCGGCACGTACTTCGGCGCTCAGCAGGACATCGACGAGTATCACCGGCCGGCAGCGATCGCGTATCCGGCCGAGGCCGCGTCCAATGTCGCCGGTCTTGCGGCCGGCGCGTGGGTGGGTGGCCTGGCCGGGGGTGCTGCGGCGGCTGGCGCGACGGCGCTCGGTATCGCGGGTGCGCCGGTGCTCGGGGTCGCGGCCGGTGTCGCTGTCGGCGGGATCGTGGCCATCGGCGTCGGCGACTTCGGACACAACCTGATCGACGAGAACTGGGGTCAGGACATCCAGCAGCACGGCGTCGCGATGGGCGTCGTCGACGGGATCGGTGACAGCGCGGTCAAGACGGGCAAGGACATCGGGCACTTGGCCAGCAGCGCCTGGCACGGCATCACCTCGATCTTCTGATGGACCGGTTCCCACCTCGGTCGACATTGCCCAGGACGATCGAGATCGAGAAGCTGGCCGGCCTCGGCACCACGTGGTACGAGCGCGGCTTCGGCTACTGGGTACGCCGGGTCGTCCTCGTGCTGGTCTGGCTGCTGGTGCTGGCCCTGGTCGGCTCGCTGCTGTGGGGATTCTTCGGCGCGATCCGCGAGTCGTCGGTCACCGCGTTCCGGATCGCGCTCGGTGTCGAGATCGTGTGGTCGCTGGGGGTCATGGTGTTCTTGGGCGTTCAGGTGGCTCGACACTGGAACAAACCACGGCTGGCACGACAGAAGCCGATCAGTCGGCGGCAGTACACGCTGATCCGGTACGCGTCGCTGCTCGGCATCGTGTTTCTCCTCATCGGCAGCCTGCTCATGGTCGGCCTCTATGTGATGATGTTGTTGCTGGCCTTCCTGCCCGAGACCATCTGGGAGCGACCGGCTCGGCTGCGCATGGCTGAACTGCTACAGAGCCGAGGAACATGACATGGGCCTGTTCGACCGCACCGCCAAGTATCTCGCTGCCGGACCCACCCTCCTGGTGCCGGCCAACCGGGTCGATGACGTGGGCGAACTGCTGCACCGGTACGACCCTCATGTCAAGGTCAAGAACGATCGGTTCTTCTTCGACAACGGCGTTTTCCTTTATGGGCCAGTCGAAACGTCGGAACCCGGCATAGTCGGCTACTACGCCCGTCCGGCATGGCTGCCAAAACACGAGGACCGCGCCGAGAGCGCCAAGCTGCTTGACGGTGAGCGTCTGGTGCGTGGTCTCGCTGTCCGACTCAACGGCGGGAAGCAGTCCGAGCAGCCGTGGGCCGACCTGGATCTGGGCGTCTCGGTCTACGCGGCGACTTCGCTGCCGGTCGAGCAGGTGATCGCCATCCTTCAGCCGTTCGCCGGGGACGAGGCCGGTCGGGAGTTGGTCGTCGACGACGAGGGTGCCGACGACTACATCCTGGGCAGTTATCTGGAGCCGGTCTTCCTGACCGTGTTCTGGCCGGCCTACCTGTCCAAGGCACGAGAGGCTCGGCCGGCGCTGGCCACGGGTGCCACCCGAAAGCAGGAGATGTGCCGTTGGGAGCTGCGCACCGCGCCGCATGCGGCGACCGCCGATCTGGCGCTGTGCCGCCTGCTGGCCGAGGCCGCACTCGCGCTGGCTGCGCCCACGAACGGGATTGTCGTTGACATGTACGGGTTTCCGATCACGACACCCGACGAGCTACTGCCGTCGTAGCATGCGGGTTACGCCTGCCGCCACTGTCGTCGCCAGTATCCAGCCGGCCGCGATGAGCGCTGATGCGAACCACTGGGACACGCCGGTCATCGCCCAGCGGTTCTTGTTGCCGAAGTCGACGATCGGGATCAGCAGGTCCAGCGTGAACAGGAACGGGTTCCACACCAGGTGGTCGTCCTGATTGGTCAGTGGGCAGAACCGGTACTGGGCGAACGTTGCCGGATCGCCGCCGGCGCCTGCGATCACGTCGCAGTGGCTGGGGTACCACATGAACCACGCCGTCCCGATGACCAGCAGCAGCGCCAGCCAGCCGAACGCGCGTGACGGCCGGTAGCCGTAGCCGACCATCCATCTCTGTAGCCAGCTCCACACCGCCACCAGCGGGCCCAGCACCCGGAAACCCCTTGCCAGCGCGGCATAACGCCTGCGTTGCTTCTCGATCAGGACCGTGTCCGCGTGTTCCTCGTTGCCCGTCGCGCGCAGCATGACAGCTAGCTGGTCGTACGGGCCGGGGCGGTACACGTCGCCACCGGCCGCTCGTAGCCAGCGCAGGCGTTGCACCACCGCCGCGTCGTCGGCGAGGTCGATCGCTCTGGTGAGTGAGTCGTAGCGGAACGAGTCGAGGTCGATGCCGCCGCTTGCCTGCCACAGGGCTTCGTTGTCGCCCAACGACGTGCAGCGCATCTGCCGTAGCGTGATCCGGCCTTCTGGCGGGCGACCCAGGGTCAGCGCCAGTTCCTGGGTCTGTGCGCCGAACGCGTTCAATGCGCTTCTGCCGCCGTCGTCCACGCCCAGCTCCGCACCGCCGAACGTCAACTGGCGGCCGATCGTGGCTCGGACCATACGGATCTCGCCGGCCGACGAGAACGCCCGTTTGCTGCCGGCCGCGCAGATCACGTCACGGCCGATGCGGGCGGCCCGGATGTCCAGGCAGGGCTTGATGTTGCGGTCCCTGGTGTAGCGGCCGGGGCGGGACAGTCGGCTGGATCTCAGGTCGAGGTTGGCGCCGATCTGCACCTCCTGCATGATCATCGAGCCGTAGATCTCGGCGTCTCGGCATTCGAAGTTGCCGCCGATCGTGGCGCGCCGGCCTACCCACACGTCGTTGCCGGGATTGGCCAGCACGGCGCCGTCGAGCCGCACGTTTCCGCGTACGCCCAGGTCCAGCGAGCGCCATTCACCGGTGACGCGCAGGCCGAGCGCGTCTAGGTTGCCGTTGATCTCGGTGCCGTCCAGGTAGACGGCTCGGTTGTCGAACGGGGCCTCGCGGCCGGCGGAGATGTCGATGCACGCGCCGGTCATCCGCAGTGAGCCGCCGATCTGGGCGTTCACCATCCGCAGGGTGCCGCTGCTGTGGAACTCCTGGTCGAGGTCGGCGTTGCCGCGCACACGAATACGGTCGGCGATCACGGTGGTGTGCACGTCGTAGTACGGATCGTCGACCGGCAGGTTCGCGGTGCTGCCGCCGCCGGGGCTCAGCCGGGCGCCGCGCATCGAGAGGTCGCTCTCCACCTCGACGCTGGGCAGGAACACCCAACCGACGGACGTGAACCGGCGGCCGTTCGCGACATCCGTGCTCAGCACCAGGTTTCCGCCGACGTGCATGCCGTTGCCGTCCAGCGCGCAGCCTGTGGCGTTGTTCAGCGCGGCACCGCTGAAGTTCACGTTGCCGCCGCTGCGTAGACCGGGCACCCGTACCTCGCCGACGACGTCGATCGACATGCCGAGTAATGCGCCGGCCAGTTGCAGGCGGTCGGCTCGCAGGGCGTAGCGGCCGGGATGGTGCAGGCGGCTGCCGGCCAGCAGCAGCGAGCCTCGGATGTAGGCGTCGGTCAGGTCGACGGTGCCGCCACGGACGGTGGTGTTGATCAGGCCGATGTCGTTGTCGCTGCGGGTGTTGCGGGCGGACAGGCCGGGCAGCCAGCAGCCGCG
Organism: Pseudonocardiaceae bacterium; assembly: GCA_036269975.1. Taxonomy (GTDB): domain Bacteria; phylum Actinomycetota; class Actinomycetes; order Mycobacteriales; family Pseudonocardiaceae; genus DATEPR01. The sequence continues at coordinate 15,786 of DATBDL010000381.1, forward strand.
CAGTTCCAGACCGGCCAAGGTCGCCTGGCGCAGGTCCGGCGGATTCTCGAACCGGCAACGCACGAATTCCAGCAGGTACGGGAATTCCAGCGCGCGTAGGTCGAGCGTGCCGGTCAGGCAGCGGTCCTCGATCCGGATCACCGGCGGCGCGGAGGTGCGGCGCCGCCAGGGCAGCATGCTGCCGGAGTCGGGGTCGATGGCCTGGGCGACCACGTCCTCGGCCGCCATGACCGCCCACTCCGGCGGGTTCGGATCATGGACGTCCAGCTCGAGCGTTGGCTCCGGCGGTTCAGCCGGCATCTGGCCGGGTCGCGTGGGCGGCCAGCAGCAGCGCGATCGCCTCGGTCAGCTTGCGCGCGTAGTCCAGGTGCAGCGACTCGTCCGGCACGTGCGCGTTGCTGCCCGGCCCGAGCGCGCCGGTGACGACGAACTGCGCGTTCGGGTACATGTCGTGCAGCAGGCCCATGAACGGGATCGAGCCACCGATGCCGAACCCGCGCCACGGCGCGCCGAACACGCTGGCCGACGCGTCGTCCAGCGCCGACCGCAGCCACGGCGCGAGGTCCGGCGCGTGGAAGCCGTCCGCGGACTCGGCGCGGGAGAGCTCGATCTCGGCGCCGTAGGGCACGTCGGTGGTGAGCGCCTTGGCCAGCGCGGCCTCGACGGCGCCGGAATCGGCGGTCGGCGGCAGGCGGAAGCTCAGGCACAGCGTGGTTTCCGGGCGCAGCACGTTGCCGGCGTCCGCCGGCAGCGGCAATCCCGCCGCGCCGATCACGGCCATGGTCGGGCGCCACGTGTTGTTCAGCATGAGCTCGACCTCGTCGTCCGAGGCGAGGCGCGTGCCGGGGGCCACCGGCAGGCCGTCGCTGACCATGCCGGGCACCGCCGCGATCGCGTCGGCCGCCTCGCTCCTGCGCAGTTCCGGGATCGGCACGTGTGCCCCGGCGATCCGTACCTCGCCGGTCGCCGAGTCCTCGATGCGATCGAGTAGCTGCCGCAGCACCCGGAACGAGCTGGGCACGATCCCACCGGCAAGACCCGAGTGCAGGCCGGACGTCAGCACGCGCGCTGTCACGGTGGTCTGGACGAGGCCGCGCAGCGACGTGGTCAGCCACAGCCGCTCGTAGTCCCCGGCACCGGAATCCAGGCACACCACCAAAGACACGTCGCCGAAGCGCGGCGCCAGCAGCGCAAGGTACTCCGGCAGGTCGGGACTGCCGGACTCCTCGCCGGTCTCCAGCAGGATCACGCACCTGCTGTGTAGCGCACCGGCCGCGCGCAGCGCGTCGACGGCGACGGCGGCCGCGTAGCCGGCGTAACCGTCGTCGGCGGCGCCACGCCCGTAGAGCCGGCCGTCACGCACGACCGGTTTCCACGGGTCGAGACCGTCGGCCCAGCCGCCCACCGGCGGTTGCTTGTCGAGGTGGCCGTAGAGCAGCACAGTGCCCGCAGCCGCCGTGGCGCCCTCGGCAGCGGGTATGTCGAACACGAGGACCGGGGACTTGCCCGGCAGCTCGACCACGTCGGCCTGCGCGCCGGGAAGGTCGAGCGCGACCAGCCACGACCGCACGTGATCGACGGCGGCGGTGAGGTGTCCGTTGGCGGCCCAGTTCGGGTCGAACCCTTCGGACACGGCCGGAATGGCGACCAGTTCGGCCAGGCTGGGCAGGATGTCCGACTCCCACCGGGTGCGCACGGCGGTGGTCAGGATTTCACGATCCACATCGGTCACGGGCCAATCCTGCCATCCGGCACACCCCGTATGCCGGGCATTCACCATCTGTTCCGACCATCGCGGCCGTAATCAAGCTGTGACCAAGACCACCATCGGCCGACGGATCGGCCGCCACTCGGACGGGTGCACGGCACGACCAGCGCGGACGACCGCACGCTAGGCAGCCCGATGTTCGGCCCTCCTATCGTTTTCGCAGTTCAGGCGCTTCTGCGCGAACAACGAGGGCACTACCGCGCTCACTATGTGGGCGCGGTCATGCCAGGATGGTGGGGAGAACCGTCAGTGCCGACGGTGGCCGAACCGCTCCCCGACCGGGGAACGGCGGTGGCTGCCGGCACGGTCGCGTACGGCCGTCACGAGCGGCCGCGCGGCCTCGTAGCGAGGAGACACGCGCCATGTCGTCCCCAGAGCATTGGACGCCCGACGGGCCAGCGGGCACACCGTCCGCCACCGCCGCCACACCGACCACGGAACAGGTGATCGCCGGTTTGCGTGCGACGAGCGAAGGCGGCGCCGATCTGGTGCAACTGCTCACCCCGGAGGGTGAGCGGGTCACGCACCCGGACTTCGACACCGACGTCGGACCGGAGGAACTCCGGTCGCTGTACCGGGACATGGTCCTCGTCCGCAGGGCGGACCGGGAGGCCAACGCCCTGCAACGGCAGGGCCAGCTTGGTATCTGGGTGCCGCTGCTCGGCCAGGAGGCCGCGCAGGTCGGTGCCGGCCGCGCGATGCGACCGCAGGACATGGCGTTCCCCAGCTACCGCGAGCACGGGGTCGCCTGGTGTCGTGGTATTCCGCCACAGGACCTGCTCGGCATCTTCCGCACCACCGACCACGGCAGTTGGGATCCAATCGCGAAGCGGTTCGCCCTCTACACGATCGTGATCGGCAACCAGGTCCTCAACGCGGCCGGATACGCGATGGGCCAGCGTTTCGAAGGCCGCGTAGGAAACACGGACGGCGACGGCTCTGCTTCTGAAACTGACGAAGCCACCATCTGCTTCTTCGGTGACGGCGCGACCAGCCAGGGCGACGTGCACGAGGGTTTCGTGTGGTCGGCCGTGTACGACGCGCCGCTCGTGCTGTTCTGCCAGAACAACCAGTGGGCCATCTCCGAGCCGACCGAGCGGCAGAGCCGCCTTCCGCTGTACCAGCGGGCCCGCGGCTACGGCTTCCCCGGCATCCGCGTCGACGGCAACGACGTGCTGGCATGCCTCGCAGTGACGAAGTGGGCGCTGGACGAGTGCCGGCACGGCAACGGACCCGTCCTGATCGAGGCGTTCACCTACCGGATGGACGCGCACACCACCACCGACGACCCGACCCGTTACCGCCTGTCGGACGAGGTCGAGGCGTGGAAGCTGAAGGACCCGATCGAGCGGGTCCGGGTGCACCTGGCCCGCAACGGCCTGGCCGACCAGTCGTTCTTCGACGAGATCCAGGCCGAGTCCGACCGGATGGCGGCCGAGTTGCGCGAGTTCTGCGTGAACATGCCCGATCCCGGCCCGGAGCGCATCTTCAGCAACGTCTACGCGGAACCCAGCCCGGTGCTGGACGCGCAGCGCGACGAATTCTTGGAGTACGTAGCGGGTTTCGAAGGGAGTGAGCACTGATGGCGGCTCCCACCATCGGCAAGGACGCACCAGCCACCACGCCGGCCACGACGTCGACGATCACCATGGCGAAAGCGCTCAACCAGGGCCTGCGGGCGGCGATGGAGGCCGATCCGAAGGTGATCGTGATGGGTGAGGACGTCGGCAAGCTCGGCGGCGTCTTCCGCATCACCGACGGCCTGCAGAAGGACTTCGGCGAGCAGCGCGTGCTGGACACGCCGCTGGCCGAGTCGGGCATCATCGGCACCGCGGTCGGTCTCGCGATCCGCGGTTTCCGGCCGGTGTGCGAGATCCAGTTCGACGGCTTCATCTTCCCCGCCTTCGACCAGATCGTGTCGCAGGTGGCGAAGCTGCACTACCGCAGCCAGGGCAAGGTGAAGGTGCCGATGGTGATCCGGGTGCCGTTCGGCGGCGGTATCGGCGCCGTCGAGCACCACTCGGAGTCGCCGGAGTCCTACTTCGCGCACACCGCCGGCCTGAAGGTGGTGTCCTGCTCGAACCCGGTGGACGCCTACTGGATGATCCAGCAGGCCGTCGCGTGCGACGACCCGGTGCTGTTCTTCGAGCCGAAGGGCCGCTACTACGAGAAGGCACCGCTGGACACGTCGGTGGCCCCGCCGCCGCTGTTCACGTCTCGGGTGCTGCGCAACGGAACCCACGCCACGCTGGCCAGCTACGGCCCGTCGATCCGGACCTGCCTCGCGGCGGCGAGCGCTGCGGCGACCGACGGGATCGAACTGGAGGTCGTCGACCTGCGCACGCTGTCGCCGCTGGACCTGCCGCCGGTGTTCGACTCGGTGCGGCGGACCGGCCGGCTGGTGGTGGTGAGCGAGTCCCCGAGCGAGGCGTCGATCGCGTCCGAGGTGGCCGCGCGGGTGCAGCAGGAGTGCTTCTACTCGCTGGAAGCGCCGGTGCTGCGGGTGACCGGCTTCGACACGCCGTATCCGCCGACCAAGCTGGAGGACGAGTTCCTGCCGGGCCTGGACCGGGTGCTGCACGCCGTCGACCGCTCGTTGGCCTGGTGAGGGTCGCAGATGCCTGACTTCAAGCGATTCCTGCTGCCCGACACCGCTGAGGGCCTCACCGACGCGGAGATTCTCGGCTGGCACGTCAAGCCGGGTGACGATGTGGTGGTCAACCAGATCATCGTCGAGATCGAGACCGCGAAGGCGGCCGTGGAACTGCCGTGCCCGTGGGCGGGCAAGGTGACCGAGTTGCTGGTCGAGCCGGGACAGACGGTGGACGTCGGCACGCCGATCATCGTGATCGACGTCGACCCGAACGGCTCCGCTCCGGCCGCGGTGAACGGCTCCGCGCCGGCCGCCGCCGACGAAGGCGTGCCCAATCTCGTCGGCTACGGCCCGAAATCGGCCACCGCGCGACGTCGGCCGAGGGTCGGCGCATCGGCGGTGCCGGTCGCGGCGCCCGTCGTGGTGTCCGAACCGGAGCCGATTCCGGAACCGGAGCCGATTCCGGAACCCGAACCGGTCGCGGCGCCTGGTGGCTACGTGCCGCTGGCGAAGCCGCCGGTGCGCAAGCTGGCACGGGAACTCGGCGTCGACCTGTACGTGCTGGCCGGGTCCGGATCGGGTGGCGTGATCACCAGGGACGACGTGCAGCGCGCGGTAGCCCCGGCGACCGAAGCGCGGGTGTCCGAAGCACCGGCC
>DATBDL010000382.1:0-6643 GCA_036269975.1 Pseudonocardiaceae bacterium
AGCGACGAACGACAGCGACGACCACTGCTACTGATTGTCGACGACGGCCGTCGGAGCCCTGCGCTCGACCAGGGGTAGCGACCGCAACTGGCGTTCCAGGTGCCACTGCAACAGCGCGGCCACCAGCCCACTCGCCTCCCGCCGTGCCGACTGCTCCGTCGCGTCGGCCACCTGCCACACACCGTGCAGCAGCGCGCCGAGCAACGCCACCGTCGCCGCGGTCGGCCGGCTCGAACCGGGTGGCCGGCACCGTGCGCACACCGAGCCACCGGCCGGCACGCTGAACGCCTGGTGCGGGCCGGGTTCGGCACACCGGGCGCACTCGTCGACAGCGGGGGCCCAGCCGGCGTAGGCCATCGCGCGTAGGAGGAACGCGTCCAGCACCAGGGACGGGTCGCGCTCGCGGCCGGACAGTGCCCGCAGCGCGCCGGCCACCAGCAGGTAGAGCCGCATCGCCGGCTCGCCCTCCTCGACGGCCAGCCGGTCGGCCGTCTCCAGCACGGCACAGCCCGCCGTGTAGCGCGGGTAGTCGTCGACGATGCCGATGCCGAACGCGTCCAGGGTCTCCACCTGGGTGACGATGTCCAGCGACCGGCCGCTGTAGAACTGCACGTCGACGTGGCCGAACGGCTCCAGCCGCGCGCCGAACCGCGATCTCGTCCTGCGCACGCCCTTGGCCACCGCGCGCACCTTGCCGTGCCGCTGGGTGATCAGCGTGACGATCCGGTCGGCCTCGCCCAGCTTGTGCACCCGCAGCACCACACCGGTGTCGCGGTACAGACTCATGCGTTCATGGTCCCACCCACCGGCGACGTTTCGTCAGAAGCCGAGCCGACGTAGCTGCTTGGGGTCACGCTGCCAGTCCTTGGCGATCTTGACGTGTAGGTCCAGGTAGACCTTCGTCCCCAGCAGCGCCTCGATCTGCTTGCGCGCCACCGTGCCGACCTGCTTGAGCCGCTCGCCGTGCGCGCCCAGCACGATGGCCTTCTGGCTGGGCCGCTCGACGTACAACTCGGCGTGCACGTCGATCAGGTCGTCGCGACCTTCGCGCGGCTTCATCTCCTCGACCACCACCGCGATCGAGTGCGGCAGCTCGTCCCGGACCCCGTCCAGCGCGGCCTCCCGCACCAGTTCGGCGACCAGCGTGGTCTCCGGCTCGTCGGTCAGCTCACCGTCCGGATACAGCGGCGGCCCGGCCGGCAACCGGTCGACCAGCAGGTCCGCCAGCAGGCCGACCTGGTAGCCGTCCACGGCCGACACCGGGATCAGCTCGGCGAAGTCCAGCAGCCCCTGGAGGGCGACGAGCTGGGCGACGACCTGGTCTCGCGGTACGAGGTCGGTCTTGGTGATCACGCCGATCACCGGTGTACGACGCGGCAGTTTGCCCAGTTCGTCCGCGATGAACTTGTCGCCGGTGCCGACCTTCTGGTCGGCCGGCACGCAGAAGCCGACCACGTCCACCTCGGACCAGGTCTCCCGGACCAGGTCGTTGAGGCGCTGGCCGAGCAGGGTGCGCGGACGGTGCAGGCCGGGCGTGTCGACGATCACGAGCTGCGCGTCCGGCCGGTGCACGATGCCGCGGATGGTGTGCCGGGTGGTCTGCGGCTTGTCCGACGTGATCGCGATCTTGCTGCCGACGAGCGCGTTGGTCAGCGTCGACTTGCCGGCGTTGGGCCGCCCGACGAAACAGGCGAACCCGGAACGATGTTCGCTCACGGCTGATCGACCGCGATGACGACACCGGCCGGGTCCGCGCGGAACACCGGCGCCTTGGACCCCAGCTCCCGCACGGCGGCCACCGACTCCGCGGACAGCTCGCCGGCCCCGGTGACCACGGCCGCCGCCTCCAGTCCCTCGGCACCGCTGGCGACGGCGGCGGCCACAGCGGCCTGCAACGCCGTCAACCGCAGAGAAACCAACGCGACCGTGGTCGCGGCATACGTGCGACCGTCGACGTCGCGCACCGCGGCACCCTCGGCCGCACCGGTTCGCGCCCGCGCCGACCTGGCCAAGGTGACGATCTTCTGATCCTCGGCGTCCAACTCAGCCACGTTCGGCCGTCCTCTCCCGCAGTTTCTCGGCGCCGTCCTTCTTGACAGCCCGGCCGACCAGCACCGACGTGATCCGCATCCGGCCGCGCCGGTCCTTGCCACCCTCGGCCCGCAGCCGCAGGCCGGCGATCTCCGCCTCGGCACCCGGCAACGGCACCCGGCCCAGCCGCTGTGCGAGCAGGCCGCCGACGGTCTCCACGTCGTCGTCGTCGAGCTCGACGTCGAACAGTTCCTCCAGGTCCTCGGTGGTCAGACGCGAACTGACCCGGACCGAGCCGTCCGGCAGGTGCTCGATCGGCGGCCGATCATCGGTGTCCGACTCGTCGGTGATCTCGCCGACGATCTCCTCGATGATGTCCTCGATGGTCAGCAGACCGGCCGTGCCACCGTACTCGTCGATCACGATCACCAGGTGGATACGGTCCCGCTGCAACTCCTTGAGCAGCTCGTCGAGCCGCTTCGTGTCCGGGATGAACGACGCGCCGTGCATCAGCTCGCCGACGGTCCTGCCGTTGGCGTCCCCGGCGTCCAGCGACGAACGCACCAGGTCCTTGAGGTTGACGACGCCCACGACGTCGTCAACGGACTCGTCCACTACGGGCAGCCGGGTGAAACCGGTCCGCAGCGAGAGCGCCAGCGCCTGCCGCACCGACTTCGTCTGCTCGATCCACACGATCTCGGTACGCGGCACCATCACCTCACGCGCGATGGTGTCCCCCAGTTCGAAGACCGAGTGCAGCATCTCGCGTTCGCCCTCGTCGACGACGCCGCGCTCACCGGCCAGGTCGACGAGCTCCCGCAACTCCACCTCGGACGAGAACGGCCCGTAGCGAAACCCGCGCCCAGGCGTGATGGCGTTACCGATGATGATCAGCAGTCGCGACAACGGCCCGAGCAGCACGCCGAGCACCCGCACCGGCCCCGCCGCGATCAGCCCCACCGCGTACGGATGCTGCCGACCGACGGTCCTCGGCAGAACGCCGATCAACACGTACGACACCACGACCATGCTCACCGACGCCACCAGCACCGCGAGCCAGCTCGGCGAGATGTCCCGCAGGCACACCACGGTGACCAGCACGGTCGCCGTCAGCTCACACGTCATCCGCAGCAACAGCAGCAGGTTGACGTGCCGGGGCCGATCGGCCACCACGATGGACAGCTTCCTCGCGCCGAGCCGCCCCTGCCGTGCCAGCTCCTCGACCCTGGCGACCGACAGCGTGCCCAGAGCGGCGTCCGCACACCCGAACGCACCGGCCGCCAGCACCCCGAGCAACGCCAGGACCAGCAGCAACACCGTATTGGACGCCACGGGAACTACTCCTGGCCGGCATCCTCGACCGGCGGTGCTGGCTCGGCCGACGGCTCCGGCTCCGCGTTCCGGTCGAGGCCGACCGCGGACAGCAGCCGTTCGTCGGCGTCCCGCTGTGCGGCACGGCGGGCGGCGTCCACCCGTGCCGTACGGAAGTCGGCGAGAATCCGCTTCTGCAGCGTGAACATCTCACGCTCCTCGGCCGGCTCGGCATGGTCGTAACCGAGCAGGTGCAGCACACCGTGCACGGTCAGCAGGTGTAGCTCGTCCAGCAGGCTGTGCCCCGCCGTCCGAGCCTGATCACGGGCGAACGAGGGACACAACACGATGTCCCCGAGCAGCGCCGGCCCGACGTCGGCCGCGTCCGGCCGCCGGGCCGAGTCCAACTCGTCCATCGGAAAGGCCATCACGTCCGTGGGGCCTTCCAGGTCCATCCACCGTTCGTGCAGGTCGGACATCACGTCCAACTCGACGAGCAGCACGGACAGCTCGGCCAGCGGGCTGACACTCATCCGGTCGAGCGCGAACCGGGCAGCGGCCACGATCGACGTCTCGTCGACGCCTACGCCCGACTCGTTGGCAATTTCGATGCTCACTCGATACTCATCCGAAACTCATCGACTCCGTCGCTTGGCCGGCCGGACCTCGCCCCGCTTGGCGTCCTGGCTCTCCTGGACGTCCTGCCAGCGTTCGTAGGCGTCGACGATCTCCCCCACCAACCGGTGCCGGACGACGTCGTGGCTGGTCAGCATGGAGAAGTGCACATCGTCGATGCCTTCGAGGATCTCCCGGACGATACGCAGGCCGCTGCGCTGCCCGGTCGGCAGGTCGATCTGCGTGATGTCACCGGTGACGACGATCTTGGAACCGAAGCCCAGCCGCGTCAGGAACATCTTCATCTGTTCCGGCGTGGTGTTCTGGGCCTCGTCCAGGATGATGAAGGCGTCATTGAGCGTGTTGTGCGTCAGCAGGTAGTCCTCGGTGACGTAGAGAGAGTCAGCCGCCGCCACCTGGATGCACACCGCCTCCGCACGGCCTGCCGGTTCGATGCTGTCGACGAAACGCATCGGTCGCCCTCCGCCGCCGGCCGCGTGGTACTTCTCGCGCTTTCGACCGAGCCGGAAGGGCTCGATGCCGGCAGGAAGACGGACATCGATGATGTATGCGTCATCGCGGTGGACGACGTCACGACCAAGCGCGTGTCCTGGTGTCCGGCCTTCGGCCGGCCGAAGGCGCGTATAAGCGACGCCACCCAGCGACCGGACCAGGCGAACCACGTCCCGGCGGAGGAGGGACGACGTGGTCGAGTACTGAACACGGCAGGTTCGGCCGAGTTGGGTGACCGGTCCGCCATCGGTGTCCAGGAGTCCCTGGAGGACGGCAAGACGGATCTCGGCGGTGTTGTGGAGGTACACGTCCGGGATGAACTTCGAGTGCGACCGAGTTCCGAGCAGGTTCAGTGCACGCAACGCTCCAGTTACCGGGTTCTCCAGCGTGACGAGATCCCCAGGCGCCCGTACTCGGTCGGGCGTGTAGTCCACACCGGCCTTCTGCCGTACCGCCACGCCGGGCAGGGCTGTGTCCAGTGCTACGGCGAGTTCCGGGTCTCTGGTGGCGAAAGCGGGCGTGGTCGAACCCGTCAGGCAGCCGTCACCCAGCAGCAGGCCAAGGGCGTACGGGTCCATCGGGACCTCGCGCTCGGGATGACAGACCGGTGCCGAAAGCAGCGGCAGTTCGTACCGTCGGGCATGCGCGGCGCGCAGGTTGCCGATCATCTCCTTGGTTTCGAGGACACGCCATGACTTGCCGCGACGCCGGTCCGAGGCAGTCCGGACCGTCCAGAGGTGATCACCACAGCACAGGGCCGAGGCCCCATCCTGAGCCGCGATGCGGTAGATGTCCTTTTCGCCTTGCGGGAACGTCCCCAGCACCGGGGTCGGTTCACCGTTCGAGCCGACGACCAGATCACCGACCACCAGGTCACCGATGGGGCGGAAGCCGTCCGGCGTCAGCACCTTCGTGAAGACCGGTTGCGCCCGGCCACGCATGTAGGCCAGCGGCGCGACCTCGATCGTGCCGGCCTGCATGAGCCGGGGAATCGACTCCGGGTCGATCATGTCGTGCAGCGCGTCGTACAGGGGCCGCAGGTAGGGGTCGATCTTCTCGTACAGCGTGCCCGGCAGGAACCCGAGCCGCTCGCCCGCCTCGACGGCCGGGCGCGTCAGGATGATCCGGCTGACCTGCTTGGCCTGCAACGCCTGCACGGCCTTGGCCATCGCGAGGTACGTCTTGCCGGTACCGGCGGGACCGATGCCGAACACGACCGTGTTGGAGTCGATCGCGTCGACGTAGCGCTTCTGGTTCAGCGTCTTCGGCCGGATGGTGCGACCGCGCCGGGACACGATGTCGAGGCTGAACACCTCGGCCGGCGACTCGGCGGCGCCGGCGGACAGCATGGCGACGGTGCGCCGCACGGCGTCCGGGCCGACGTGCTGGCCCCGCTCTGCGAGGATCACCAACTCGGCGAACACGCGATCGGCGAAGGCGACGTCGGCCGGTGTGCCGGAGAGGGTCACCTCGTTGCCACGGACGTGTACGTCGGCCGCGAGCAGCTCCTCCGCGACCTTGAGGTTCTCGTCACGCGAGCCGAGCAGCGCGAGGACCGCGTTGTCCGGCACCGTGAACCGTGAGGACACGACACCCTGGGTGGCGGCGCCGTTTCCGGCCTGCCCCTCCGATGGCGAATCGTTGGTAGGGACTGGTGTGGTGGTCTCCGATCGCGACGATTCGGATCGGGCAGCTCCACCCTGCGTGGTGCCGGCCACAGGCGCTCGGGCCTACTTCCTGCGCATCAGCGCTGTCAGGCTGTCTGGTCGCTTCGATGCTAGCCGCCAACACCGACACCGCGCACCGGATAACGCTGGTACTAGACGCGACCGAACAGCCCGAGCTGCTCGCCGCCGAGCACGTGCAGGTGCGCGTGGAACACGGTCCGCCCGGCGTCGGGACCGGTGTTGAACACGAACCGGTAGCCGGACTCAGAGATCCCCTCTGCCGAGGCGACAGCCGCCCCAGCAGCCAAAACCTCGGCGAGAACGGAAGGAGCCGACGTGGCCAGGGTCAACGCGTCCTCATAGTGATCAACGGGAAGCACCAGGACATGAGTTTTAGCCTGCGGGTTGATATCCCGGACAGCCAGCGTCCGAGGCGTCCGATGCACCACATCGGCCGGAATCTCCCCACCCACGATCCCGCAGAACAAGCACCCGTCCACAGTCAT
>DATBDL010000383.1:0-7056 GCA_036269975.1 Pseudonocardiaceae bacterium
CAACACCGGCGAGTTCTACGCGCTGTCCAAGGCCGAGACCCGCCAGGCCGTCGAGCTGACCGTGAAGACCGTCGGCGAGCGGGCGACCGTGCTGGCCGGCGTCGGCCACGCCGTCCCGGATGCGATCGCGGCCGCGCGCCATGCCAGTGAAAATGGCGCGCACGCGATCATGATCCACCAGCCGGTGCACCCGTACGTGTCGCCGGCCGGCTGGATCGACTACCACCGCGCGATCGCGGACGCCGTGCCGGAGTTGGGTGTCGTGCTCTACGTGCGCAACACCCGGATCGACGGCGATCACATCGCGAAACTGGGCGCGCTGGCGCCGAACGTGATCGGCGTGAAGTACGCGGTGCCCGATCCGGTGCACTTCGCTTCGGTGGCACGGGATGCCGGACCGGACCAGTTCGTGTGGCTGGCCGGGCTGGCCGAGTTGTCCGCACCCAGTTACTGGGTCAGCGGGGCAGTCGGCTTCACGTCCGGGCTCGCCAACGTCGCACCCGCGCTGTCACTGGAACTGCTGTTTGCGTTGCGGGACAAGGACTTTCCGGCCGCGATGCGGGTGTGGGAGCGGATTCGGCCGTTCGAGGAGCTACGCGCGGCCGGCGAGTCGGCCAACAACGTGTCCGTCGTCAAAGCGGCGTTGGCACAACTCAAGCTCTGCCGCGCCGACGTGCGACCGCCGAGCCGGCAAGTGGATGGCGCGACCACGGCACGGATCGCCGAGTTGTTGGCGGGGTGGGGCGTGGCATGACCCGGCTACGGCCCGAGGAGCTGCGTAGTTTCCGCTGGTACGGCGGGGACGGCCTGCGCGATTTCAGCCATCGGGCGCGCACCCGGCAGCTCGGGCTGAACCCGCGGGAGCACATGGGCAAGCCGGTCATCGCGATCTTGAACACGTGGAGCGACATCAACCCGTGCCACATGCACCTGCGCGAGCGCGCCCAGCAGGTGAAACGCGGCGTGTGGCAGGCCGGCGGCTATCCGGTGGAGTTCCCGGTGGCCACACTGTCGGAGACGTTCCAGAAGCCGACGCCGATGCTCTACCGGAACCTGCTGGCGATGGAGACCGAGGAGATCCTGCGGTCCTACCCGATCGACGGCGCCGTGCTGATGGGCGGCTGCGACAAGACCACTCCCGCTCTCCTGATGGGCGCGACCAGCGCGGACCTACCGGTGATCTTCGTGCCGGCCGGGCCGATGCTGCGTGGCCACTGGCGTGACCAGACGCTGGGCAGCGGCACCGACATGTGGAAGTACTGGGACGACTACCGCGCCGGCCTGATCGGCGACCAGGAGATGTCGGAACTGGAGAACGGGCTGGCCCGCTCCCCCGGCACCTGCATGACCATGGGCACGGCGTCCACCATGACGTCCGCCGCCGAAGCGCTCGGGCTCTCGCTGCCCGGTGCGGCCGCGATCCCGGCCGTCGACTCGGCGCACCACCGGATGGCGGCGGCGAGCGGGCTGCGGATCGTGGACATGGTGTGGGCGGACGTCCGGATCTCGACGCTGCTGGACGAGCGCGCCTACGCCGACGCGGTGACCACGGTGCTCGCGCTCGGCGGTTCGACCAACGCCGTGATCCACCTGATCGCGATGGCCGGCCGCGCCCGGATTCCGTTGGCACTGAACGATTTCGACCGACTGGCACGCACGGTGCCCGTCCTGGCGAACATCCGGCCCGGCGGCGACTACCTGATGGCGGACTTCTACTACGCGGGCGGCCTGCCCGCGCTCATGTCGCGGCTGGCGTCGCTCGGTCTGCTGCACCTCGACCGGCCGACCGTGACCGGTCGCACACTCGGCGAGAACCTCGAACACGCGTTGGTGCACAACGACGACGTGATCCGGCCGGTGGACAAGCCGGTCGCGGCCGAAGGCGGAATCGCTGTCCTGCACGGGAATCTGGCGCCGGACGGTGCGGTGATCAAGCACATCGCGGCCGAGCCGCACCTGTTGCGGCACACCGGACCCGCTGTGGTGTTCGACAGCCATGACGAGTTGTTGACGAAGATCAACGAGGTGTCGGTCACACCGGATTCCGTGCTGGTGCTGCGCAACGCGGGGCCGCTCGGCGGCCCGGGGATGCCGGAGTGGGGCATGCTGCCGATCCCGGATCGCTTGCTGGCTATGGGGATTCGGGACATGGTGCGGATCTCGGATGCCCGTATGAGCGGCACCAGCTACGGTGCCTGTGTGCTGCACGTCGCGCCGGAGGCGTTCGTCGGCGGCCCGCTCGCGCTGGTCGCCGACGGTGACCCGATCCGGTTGGACGTGCCGGCACGTACCCTGGACCTGATGGTCGACGACGACGAGCTGGCCCGCCGCAAGGCCGAATGGACACCACCGCCGCCGCGATTCGAGCGCGGCTACGGCGCGCTCTACTCCGCCCACGTCACCCAGGCCGACCAGGGCTGTGATTTCGACTTCCTGGCAAGAACCGGCGCCAATCCAGAACCCGACCCACACTGAGGAGCCTGCTCACGATGAGTGCTGTCACCAGCGTCGATCCGCGCACCGGCCAAGTAGTCGAGACGGTCGCCGAGGAAACCACGGTCGAGGAGGTCGACCGACTGGCACGCCAGGCCGCGATCGCGGCCGTGCGGCTGGAGCGCCTCGGTCGGCCGTTCCGGGCCGGTGTGCTGCGCGCGCTCGCCGACGCACTCGACGCCGACCGCGAGACGATCGTCGCCCTCGCCGACCGGGAGACCGGGCTCGGCCTGACACGCCTCAACGGCGAGCTGAACCGCACGTGCTACCAGTTCCGGTTGTTCGCGGACACCGTCGAGGAGGGCGGCTACCTGGAGGCGGTCATCGACCACGCGGCCGACACGCCGATGGGGCCGCGACCGGACCTGCGCCGGATGCTGGTGCCGATCGGCCCGGTCGGCGTGTTCGCGGCGAGCAACTTCCCGCTGGCCTTCTCGGCACCCGGCGGCGACACCGCGTCGGCATTGGCGGCGGGCTGCCCGGTGTTGATCAAGGCACACGGGTCGCACCCGGCCACCGCGCAGCGTTGCTACGACGTGATGTCGGCGGCCGCGACCAGGGCCGGCGCGCCCGAGGGCACGCTCTCCATCGTGTACGGCCACCACGCCGGCACGGCCCTGGTGCAGCATCCGGCGGTCAAGGCGGTCGGCTTCACGGGCTCGCTGCACGGCGGCCGCGCGCTGGCTGATCTGGCGGCGGGCCGGCCGGAACCGATCCCGTTCTACGGCGAACTGTCGAGCCTGAACCCGGTCGTGATCACGCCGGCAGCGGCGGCCGAACGGGCCGAGGCGATCGGCAAGGGCCTCGCCGGTTCGGCCACGCTGGGCGCCGGCCAGTTCTGCACCAAGCCCGGCATCGCGTTCGTGCCGGTCGGCGCGGACGGCGACCGGCTGCGGGACGCGGTCGCGAAGGCGTTCGGCGAGCTGGACACGCAGGTCGCGCTCAACGGCGGTATCCAGAAGAGCTACCGGGAAGGCATCGAACAGCGGATCGAGCACCCCGGCGTCGCCATGCTGGCATCGGCCGGCGACGACAGTGGTGCGGGTTTCCTGGTGCGCCCCACGGTGTTCACGACCGACACGCGTCACGTCGACGACGTCGTCACCAGCGAGTGCTTCGGCCCGACGACCATTCTGGTGTCCTATTCGGACGATGCTGATCTGTTGACGGCGCTGCGCGGCCTGCCCGGCTCGCTGACCGCAACGCTGCACATCGCGAACGACACGGCCGACGACGTGAGCGCGGTACTGGACGTGTTGCGGCACAAGGCCGGCCGGATTCTGTTCAACGGTTTCCCGACCGGGGTGGCCGTGTCGTGGGCGCAGCAGCATGGTGGCCCGTGGCCGTCGACCAACACGCTGCACACGTCCGTCGGCATGACGGCCGTCCGGCGGTTCCTGCGGCCGGTCGCGTGGCAGGACGCGCCGCAGTCGGTGTTGCCCGCCGAGCTACGCGACGATCCGGGCGGGTCGGCCGTGCCGCGCCGGGTCGACGGTGCGCTGTAGATGGTGTCACCTGCCTTCTTGTTGACCTGCTTGTTGATGGTGCTGGCGCCCGGCCCGTCGTTCGCGGTGATCGTGAACCGATCGATCCGCCACGGACGACGCGCCGGACTGCTGGTGGTCGCCGGCAACACGACGGCGCTGACGTTCTGGGCGTCCGCGTCCGCGCTCGGGTTGACGGCGTTGATCCGGACGTCCGAGATCGCGTTCACGGTGTTGAAGATCGCGGGCGCGGCCTACCTGTGCTTCCTGGGCGTGCAAACGCTGTTACGGTCGCGCCGGCACGCCGCTCCCCCACCCGTGGACGAGCCGACCGGCCGCGCCGCCTACCGGGCCGGGTTGTTGACGAACCTGACCAATCCGAAGGCGGCGGTGTTGTACCTGGCGCTGTTCCCGCAGTTCCTGCCGGCGCACAGCGGGTTGGGTGACGTGTTCGCGTTGGCGGCGGTGCAGATGGCGATCAGCGCGAGTTGGTACGTGACGGTGGTGCTGGCGGTCGCGGCGGTGCGGCGACTGCTGGCGAAGTCGGTGATACGGACGTGGCTTGACCGGGCGACCAGCATGGTTCTGATCGGGCTTGGTCTGCGACTGGTCGCGCTGGCTCGCCCGGTCTGACCAGCCCTGCCAGGCTGTGTGGATGTGTGGATGTGTGGATGTGTGGCCACGCTCCCGGTAATGGTGCCAGCAGGGTGTTCGCTCACAGTCCACGCGGCGTTGTTGTACGTCGGTCCGGACGATCCGGATGGGAGCTTCAGTCTGGGTGACGGCGGCAACGAGGGCGAGCCGATCCTCTACATGCTCGGACTGCACGACACCGAGTTCCCACCCAACGCGGAAATCGGCACCGACGCCGCACGACGCGCGGTCCATGAGTTCGCCGACACCGGCAGACGACCAACGAACCCTCAGTGGCGACCGTTCGCGGCGATGCGTGGGTCGGCCTGATTTCATCCAAGGCAATCGTCGCCAATGGGTGACTTTTGCGCGTTGTGGCTCGGGACAGTCGGTGGTGAGTCCTACAGTCGACCCCATGGACCATGGTCAGAAATCAACCATTCGCAGCAGGGAGCTGGGAGATCATCTCCGGCATGCGATGGAGGTGGCGCACCTCAGTGGGAAGGTCGCGGCGCTGCGGCTTGGCTGGTCGGAGACGAAGGTGTCTCGACTGCTCACCGGCCGTCAGGCACCTGTCAAGGAGGCGGATGTCGCGTCCCTGCTGACTTTGTGCGGTGTCAAGGGCGAGGAGAAGGACCGGTTGCTGGCCCTGGCGCGGGAATACGATCAACGCAACTGGCTCCAGCAGCACATCTCCAGCCTGCCAGAACAGTTGCGAACCCTGATTCAGCACGAGAACCAAGCGACGCGGCTCACGGATTTCGAGCTGATCCGGATACCGGGACTACTCCAGACGAGGGACTACGCACGGGCACTCATCGAGCGGGTTGTCACTGTGCCGCCCAAGGAGGTCGAATCGCGGGTCGAAGCCCGGATGACCAGGCAGCTCCTGTTCAGTCAGGATCGCCATCCGGATTTCATCTTCTTCGTACACGAGGTCGCGCTGCGACAGCCGGTCGGTGGCCGCGAGGTGATGTCCGCGCAGCTCCACCAGCTACTCCAACTGAGTGTCCGCCGCTACATCACCATCCGGGTGATTCCGGTGTCGTACGGTGCCTTCCCCGCGATTGACAGCTCATGCCGGCTGGTCGAGTTCGATGAGTTGAAGCCCGTCGTCTACGTCGAGCAGCAGACTGCCGGCAGTTTCTTCGAGGACGCCGCCGCTGTCGCCGCCTACCGGAAGATCTTCGGCGCGCTGGCGGATTGCAGCCTGAGCGAGGGAGAATCAGGCGACCTGATCGCCGGCTTGGCGGTCGAACTGTACGGCGGAGAGGACCACGATGACCGAACGTGAGGTCACCTGGCGCAAGAGCAGCCACAGCGGCGGTGATGGCAACTGCGTCGAGATCGGCTGGCGCAAGAGCAGCTACAGCGGCGGCGATGGGGACTGCGTGGAGATCGGCTGGCCTGACCGGACCGTTGCCGTCCGTGACTCCAAGAACGCCGACGGCCCCACCCTCACGTTCCCTGTCACCCGCTGGCACGACTTCCTGGCCAAGTAGTGGAACAGCGGACTCTGGGCAGGACCGGGCGGAGCGTCTCGGTCGTCGGGCTGGGCACTTGGCAACTGGGCGCGGACTGGGGTGACGTGTCCGAGGACGACGCGCTGGACGTGCTGCGCGCGGCCGTCGACTCGGGCGTCACGTTCCTCGACACCGCCGACGTCTACGGCGGCGGGCACAACGAGGAGCTGGTCGGCGAGGCGCTCCGCGGTCGCCGCGACGACGTGGTGCTCGCCACGAAGTTCTCGCTGGGTCGCACACCCGACGGCGCCATGAAGATCGACGGCCGGCCCGAGTACGTGAAGGCGTGCTGCGACGCCAGCCTGCGCCGGTTGCAGACCGACCGGATCGACCTCTACTACCAGCACCGCGTCGACCCGACCGTGCCGATCGAGGACACCGTCGGCGCCATGGCCGTGCTCGTGCAGGCCGGCAAGGTCCGGCACCTCGGTCTGTCGGAGGCCAGCGCCCGCAGCCTCGAACGAGCCAGCGCGGTGCACCCGATCACCGCGCTCCAGAGCGAGTGGTCGCTGTGGACCCGCGACATCGAGGCCGAGGTGCTGCCCACCGCTCGCCGCCTCGGGGTCGGCATCGTCACCTTCAGCCCGCTCGGGCGTGGCATGTTCACCGGGGCGCTGAACGATCGCTCGTCGGGGTTCCGGGAGGGCGACTTCCGTCACGCGAACCCTCGCTTCCAGGGCGAGAACTTCGAACGCAATCTCGAGCTCGTCGCCAAGGTGCGCGAGCTCGCGGCGACGAAAGGCGCGACGCCTTCCCAACTTGCGCTCGCGTGGCTGCTCGCGCAGGGCACCGACATCGCACCCATCCCCGGCACGAAGCACCGTTCGCGCCTCGAGGAGAACGTCGCCGCCGCCGCAATCGAGTTGAGCGAGGCTGACCTCGGCGCGATCGACGCGGTGTTCCCCGTCGGCGCCGCGTCGGGC
>DATBDL010000384.1:0-13415 GCA_036269975.1 Pseudonocardiaceae bacterium
GTCGTAGGCGTAGCCGACGTTGGAGAGCTGCGGGCGGCCGTCGCGCTTGAGCGTGACCAGCGCGGCGCGGCCACTACTGGCGAGCAGCGGCGGGCGGGCGTCGGGATGGGCCATGATCGCCAAAGTAGGCGGCGAACCGCCTACGGCACCAGTTTCTTTCCGCGTGCGGCCCGCTGCGCCTTGATCATCGAGAACCGTTCCGACTGCGCCTGCTTGTCGCCGAACACGAGTTCCGAGATCGCGTCGTAGACCAGTTCGGGGCGGGGCAGGAACTCGACCCGGTTCAGCGCCTGGATCTGGCCGGCCGACTCGACGATCAGCGTGCCGTAGCCGAACAACCGGCCGGTGGCCGTCCGCTCGTAGGTCAGGTCGGTGACCTTGGTGATCGGCATCATCGCGACCCGGTTGGTGAACACGCCGGTGATCAGCATGAACCGCTTGTCCGTCACCACGATCCGCTCGACCCACCAGTCGATGACGATGTAGGCGAACCGGAGCACCACCAGCAGCGCCGCGTACCAGAGCACGTTCTGGAACAGCCACGCGCCGTCCGGCAGCAGGTAGGACAGCATCACCGCGACCGCCAGGAGCGCGATCGCCTCGAACACGTCCCAGAGCACATAGGTCCAGTGCCTGCGGACGCGAATCACCCGCCGTTCGGTGGGAAGGAGGTACTCGTCCGGGTCGCGTGGTGCGAACATGACTTCAGTGTCCCGCAGTCAGCGAGCTCAGGCCACTAGCGTCTTCACGAATGTGACGATGGCCGTCGCCCCGTCCTTCAGCAGGCCGAGAATATGGGTTACCAGGCCGGATGCCTGTTGTGGTGCGCTGATCAGGAAAAACAGCACCAGCGCGACAGCAGCCCAGGTAAGAAGCTTCTTGAGGTTCACGTTGACCGACCCCGTCCGCTAGTTACGTTCGTACATCCGTGTGGTGGTGCTTGTTCGTAAAGGTTGTACCGCACTCCGCGCCATGCGGAGAGTTTTGTACCGCTCTGGTGTAAGGGTCGCCTCACTACTTGAGATTCGGTTACAGTGCGCAGTCATGACCATGGTTGACCTGCCGGCAATCAGGTGTGTCGGCGGTCTCATCGTCGACGATCACGGCGGCCTGTTACTGGTGTTGCGCGCCAACGATCCGGGGCGCGGACTGTGGTCGGTTCCCGGCGGCAGAGTGGAGCCAGGTGAAGCGGACGAGGCCGCCGTACGGCGCGAGATCGCCGAGGAAACGGAACTGTCCGTAATCGTCGGCCGGCTGGTCGGCGTGGTCGAACGTCCCGCCCCGACCGGCGTTTACGTGATCCACGACTACCTCTGTACCCCCGTCGCCGGCACGGCGCGAGCGGCGTCCGACGCGGCTGACGTGCGATGGGTGGCTGCGGCCGGGTTCGCCGAACTGGACCGCGCCGGCGCCTTGGTAGACCGGTTGGCCGAAACGCTGTGGGGCTGGGGCGTCCTGCCGCGAATCGGCGCGGCAGTCCGTCCCGTCACCCCATCGGACGAGTAGACCGCGCATTCGGGGAACAACCCGTATGGGCTAAGCCATTCAGGTGGCCAGCCACACGATCCGTTCACCATGAGCCGCCGTGCGAGCCAGTACCACGGCCTCGGCGCGGCCGTCGACCCAGCGGACCGACCCAAGTACCCCCAAAGGTGTGTTCTTCGACGTGCCGTCATGGTCCAGGTCGGCCCGGTCCGGCAGCACCAGCCTCAGCACGGCGCCGTATGCCTCCTGGCTGATCCACCACAGCGGCCGTTCCTTCGCCAACTCGGCCAGCGCGGCGACGAAGTCCGGCCGCCGCCGCTCCGGCACGTACGGCAGGACGTGGCTGTTGAACACGACCAGCGGCAGGTCGGCGGGTATCCGGGCGGCCGCCGCCGCCAGGTCGTCCACCAGGTCGCCCGTGACGAACTCCGGCCTGTCCTTGACCTGCGCCGTGGCGGCCTGGTTCAGCAGCCGGACGCGTTCCGGCTGGTCGGCCCACACGCACGCCTCCAGCCAGGCGAGTTGCTCGTCATCGGTCAGGTCGATCGGGTTGCGATCCAGGCCGACCTTGGCCGCGACAGCGAGATTCTTGGGCAGCGGCGGCCGTTTCGCGCCGTCGGCGATGCTGAACACACTGGACAGCACCAACGGCGCCTTCGTCGGCCCGGCGGCCAACTGCTCGCCGTCGGCGGCCTGGTAGCGGTAGCCGTAGCGGTCCAGCCCCAGTAGCAGCCCAGCACTGGTGCCGAGCTCAAGCAGGCCGATCGGACCCTTGCTCACCTGGTTCGCCTGCTTCGCGGCGCGGGCGACGGCCGGGTAGAGCAGCGCGGCCCTGCGGACCTCGTTGGTCTGGGTGGTCCTCGTGGCCACCAGCTCGCGCACCTTCGCCGCCCGGTCCAGCACGAACGACCGGAACGTCGGCCACACCACGCCATCGACGCCGTACTCGCCGCCGACCGTCGGGTAGTAGTTCGCGAGGTCGCTGACCGGTTCGGCGAGCACCAGCCGATGCACCGCGGCGAACAGCAGCGTGGGGCGGGCGAACTCGGGCGGCGCCACGGCGAGCAGCCCCGCGACGTCGTCGTCCTCGGACGCGGCCAGCGCGAGGTGCGCGTAGAGCGGCGACTCGATCATCGCCTCGTCCTCGGCGAACCGTCGCAAACGCTTGCGCACCACGTCCAGGTCAGTTGCGGTTGCGGTCACCACTACTCCCCTTGCTGACTCACTGCGTCGGCTCCGGCCGGCCCGGCTGCTCGCCGCCCCGCGCTTCACCGTAGGACCGCGTGGGCACCATCACCTTGCGGCGGAACACGCACACCACGGTGCCGTCCTGCTTGTAGCCACGGGTCTCCACGTACACGACACCCCGGTCCGGCTTGGACTTCGACGGCGTCCGGTCCAGCACCTCGGTCTCACCGTAGATCGTGTCACCGTGGAACGTCGGCTTGACGTGTTTCAGCGATTCGACCTCGAGGTTCGCGATGGCCTTTCCGGACACGTCCGCCACCGACATGCCCAGCAGCAGCGAGTAGATGTAGTTGCCCACCACCACGTTCCGCCCGAACTCGGTGGACTCCTCGGCATAGTGGGCGTCCATGTGCAGCGGATGGTGGTTCATGGTCAGCAGGCAGAAGAGGTGGTCGTCGTACTCGGTGACCGTCTTGCCGGGCCAGTGCTTGTAGACCGCACCGACCTCGAACTCCTCGTAGTACCGGCCGAACCGCACTGCTGCCTCCCGTAGGTGAATTCGCGAGGCAGTCAGTGTGAACCGCACAGGGTCGGCCGGCCCCACGAATGTGTGGACGGCGACACGGAATCCCCCGACCGGGGCGGTGGTCGTTCCTCGCGCCGGGGCAGAGTCACTCTTCGCGCCGGGGTAGGGGCCGGACCTGGTCGAGCAGGCGGTCCGCGTAGTTGTCCAGCAGCCGCGTACCCAACTGTTGGGCGTAACCGAACACGACGGCGGCCACCAGCACGGCGGCCTGGCCGCGCAGCCCGATCAGGCCGGCGCCCAACCCGGCACCGAGCGCCAGCACGCCGATCACCGCGAGCGTCGCGCCGAGCAGCACCTTGATCAACGCCTGGTAGCCGATGAGAATGTACGGCGAGAGACTCGGCCGGCGCCGGGTCAGCAGCACGACCGTGGCGATGATCGCGCCGCTCGCACCCATCACCTGCGTCAGCCACACGTCGGCCGGCCGGACCGAGGCACCCCCGCCGACGCAGACGAGATGCCCAGGCGCGTCCACCCGTTCCACGCACATCGGCAGGAAACCGGGCCGCGCGAAGCCGACGATGCCCAGCAGTGTGTTCAGCCCGACGAGCACCAGCGCCGCCACGAACAGCTTGTTGCGCAACGCGCGGGCGGCGGCGTGGGCGTCATCCGACGCGTCGAACGACGCACGCACCGCGTCCACGACGACGGCCCGGTCGGCGGCACTCGGCGGGGTGGCCGGCTGGAGGTGGTCCAGTGCCCTGCGGCGCAGGTCGTGTTCCGGCAGGTTCGGCGCGACCCGCTCGCGCAACGCGGGCAGCCGGGCGGCCAGTTCCGGATCGGCCGCCGTCAGGTAGACCTCGGCCTCGTGCAGCGCTCGCCACGCCCGCTCGACGCGCCAACCGGTCCACCACACCTTCGGCCGGCGCCAGAACGGAACCCGTTGGGACAGCGCGGTTTCCACGACGATCAGCGCAGCGGCGGCGGCAGCGCACTCGTGCTCGAACGCCGAATGGCCCGCCAGTGCGGCGAGATCACCACGGGCCCGCCTGGCACGCGCTTCGACGATGAGCTGCCAGTCGTCGGCATCCGATGCCTGCGGTCGGATCACCCGTTCTACAACTGTCCGGGCGCCGGCCGCATGGCGAGCTTGGCGATCAGGTCACGCGCCTTCTCCGCGTTGCGCGGCTGGCAGAGCACGTCGTACCGACCGGCGACCAACTGGCTGGCGGACTGGAAGTCCCGCCGCCCTCTGGCGGACGCGAACCCGGCCGCCGCGAAGATCAGGCCGAACAGCACACCGGCTATGAGACCGACCAGAATCGGATAGATCGGACCGCTCTGGGTGTCGAAGAAACTCAGCAGCAGCCCGACGAAAAGGCCGAACCAGGCACCGGACGCGGCACCTGTGGTCAGGACGCGGCCCCAGCTCAGCCGGCCGGTCACGCGCTCCACCAGCATCAGGTCGACGCCGACGATCGTGACCTCCGTGACCGGGAAGTCGTTGTCCGCCAGGTAATCCACCGCGCGCTGGGCTTCCTCGTACTTGTCGTAGGACCCCACCGGCCACCCGGTCGGCCGGGTCGGCAGCCTCGGCACGCCGGGACGTGCTCCACCGGCTCCGGAAAACGGCCTAGTCACGGTCATCATCCCCATCGTCGCGGGCTCACACACCGCGTACGCGGCTACCGACATCCTGCCAACACGACGCCCGTCCCGCGAACGGGCGGCATGATCTCACGCGCCGCCAGCCCCCGCCACCGACGGAACGACCTGGATCTCGGCACCATCGGTGAGTGCCGTATCCGCACCGTCCAGGTTACGGCACTCGGTGCCGTCGACGTAGATGCCGACGTCCACCCGCAGCTCGTGCCGCTCGTCGCGCAGCGCACCGCCCAGCGTCGGGTAGCGGGCGTCCAGCAGGTCGAGTACCGCGCCGAGATCGGCCTGTTCTGTCACCTCGACGGACAGCTCGGCCGCTCCGTCGGCGGCCGAACGGAAACGGTCGGCGAGCAACACGGTGACATTCATCGTCAGGCCACCGTCAACGCGCCGTCTGCGCAGCGTGGCGTAGGTCCGAAGTGGACTGCCGCCCTCGGCGCCCGCGCTGGGACATGGTGGCCTCCCGAGGGCCGCTGGTGTGTGAATCGCGTGTGATGCCCAGAGAGGTTACGCCAACCGGCGGACAGCGGTGGTGCTGTCAGCGCGATTCGTAGGTCAGCGCGATTCGTAGGTCAGCGCGATTTGTACTCGCGCAGCAGGCCACGGCTGATGATGGTCTTCTGGATCTCGCTGGTGCCCTCGCCGATCAGCAGGAACGGCGCCTCGCGCATCAGCCGCTCGATCTCGTACTCCTTGGAGTAGCCGTAGCCGCCGTGGATGCGGAAGGACTCCTGCGTGACCTCGGCGCAGTACTCGCTGGCGAGCAGCTTGGCCATGCCGGCCTCGACGTCGTTGCGGGCACCGGAATCCTTCAGCCGCGCCGCGTTCACCATCATCAGGTGCGCCGCCTCGACCTTGGTGGCCATCTCGGCCAGCTTGAACGCGATCGCCTGGTGCTCGGCGATCGGCTTGCCGAACGTCTTTCGTTGCTGCGCGTAGTCGACGGCCAGTTCGAAGGCCCGGATCGAGATGCCGCACGCGCGGGCGGCCACGTTCACCCTGCCCACCTCGACACCGTCCATCATGAACGCGAAACCCTTGCCCGGCGCGGCACCCAGCACCATGTCGGCGGCGATCCGGTAGCCGGTGAACACCGCTTCCGTTGTGTCGACACCCTTGTAGCCCATTTTGTCGATCTTGCCGGGGATCGTCAGGCCAGGCGCGACCTCGCCGAAGCCCGCCGGTTTCTCGACCAGGAACGCGGTCAGGTTCTGGTGCGCCTTCGCCGCGCCCTCGTCGGTGCGGGCCAGCAGCGCGATCAGGTTGGAGCTGCCACCGTTGGTGAGCCACATCTTCGCGCCGTCGACGACGTAGTCGTCGCCGTCTCGCTTGGCGCGTGTCTTGATCGCGGCGACGTCGGAACCGAGATCCGGCTCGGACATCGAGAAGGAGCCACGGACGTCGCCGGTCGCCATCCTCGGCAGGAAGTGCTGCTTCTGTTCCGGCGTACCGTGTTGCTTGATCATGTGCGCCACGATGAAGTGCGTGTTGATCACGCCGGACACGCTCATCCAGCCACGCGCGATCTGCTCGACGACGAGTGCGTAGGTGAGCAGCGACTCGCCGAGACCGCCGTACTCCTCCGGGATCGTCAGGCCGAACAGGCCCATCTCCTTCATGCCCGCGACGATGTCCGACGGGTACTCGTCGGCGTGTTCGAGCGCCTGGGCGTTCGGGATGATCTCCTTGTCCACGAAGTCGCGGACCGTGGCGATGATCTCCCGCTGGACGTCGGTCAGTCCGGCGGTCTGGGCGAGGCGGGCCATGGCAGCTCCCTGGGACTCAAGTTACCGATCAGTATGGCAGCCATGGCCCAACGCCGCCTATGAGCGTGCTCACCGCCTACGCGTTCACCAACTCCAGTTCGCGCCCACATTCCCGGCAGTCCTCTGCCAGCACGTAGACGTCCTCGCCGCAGCCGACGCAGGTCTGGAAGCTCCGCTCGAACAGGTTGTCGCGCTCCTTGCGCCGGCCGAAGGGCCAGTACCGACCTGAAGGCCGCTGGCGCCGCTCGCTGTGCTTGCCCATGTCCCCCAGCATCACCCGATCAGGTGGGTTGCTCGCAAGGCCCATGCCGTAATCTGTGCGTTATCTCACGGCAACCTTCGGCGGCGGGTAACCGTCCCACTTCGGAAAGCTGACCATCAGTCTCTCGGGGGCGGGGCCATGGCGAGTCGACGACGTACCGAACGCAACGACGAGATGCTCCTGCCGGCCAAGCAACGCAACTCATGGGACGACGGCGTGCGCGGCCGTCCAGCGCCGGCGTCCTGGCCAGCCCTAATCGCGGTGTTCCTGCTCGGCATCGGCGTGACCGCCGTCGTCATGTGGCTGGTCGCCAGGGTCGTCGCCGGCTTTCTGGAGCTGAGCTAGGCCGTTCGTGGCTTGCTGCACGGCTTTCAGCCCGTCCGTGCTGGCTTCCAGGAAGCGGAGCAGTTCGACCGGGAACGGCAGCACCAGCGTGGAGTTCTTCTCGGCGGCCACCTGCACCACGGTCTCCAAGAGTCGGAGTTGCAGCGCGGCAGGCGTGTCCGCCATCACACCGGCAGCCTGGGCCAGCTTGTACGACGCCTGTAGTTCGCCGTCGGCGGAGATCACCCGTGCACGGCGTTCCCGCTCGGCCTCGGCCTGCCGTGACATCGACCGTTTCATGGCCTCCGGCAGCGCGACGTCCTTGATCTCGACCCGATCGATGTGCACGCCCCAGGCGAGGGCCGGGCTGTCGATCATGAGTTCGAGGCCCTCGTTCAGTCGCTCACGGTTGGAAAGCAGGTCGTCCAGATCGCTCTTGCCGATGATCGAGCGAAGGGAGGTCTGAGCCACCTGCGCGACGGCGAACCGATAGTCCTGCACGTTGACGATGGCCAACACGGGATCGATGACGTTGAAGTAGACGACGGCGTCGACGCGCACGGTCACGTTGTCCCGAGTGATCCCCTCCTGCGCGGGCACCGGCAACGTGATGATCTGCATGTTCACTTTCCGCATGCGATCAGCGATCGGAATGATGCCGGTCAGGCCGGGCCCGCGTGGCTCGCCCAGCACCTTCCCGAAGCGGAAGACCAGACCCCGCTCGTACTGCTTGACCACCCGCGCACCAGAACTCCCCAGCACGACGGCGATCGCGGCCAGCGTTATCAACAGGTCGATGAGGACCACCATGGCACGCTCCAGCGTCCAGCCGCGGCTGGTGGGGCGGCCATCCGTCCAACGTGCCGCGTACACCAATGTTACGCCGGTCACTTGCCGGAAGATTGATCCAATTCGGTCAGCCAACGGTCCAGGTGCGGACACCGCTGCCGGAGCGCGGGCAAGCCCAACTCCTCGATGACCAGCGGACCATCGGCCGTCTTCTCGTAGCCAGGGCAGTACTGGGCCAATCTGTTGGATGGGCTGAATCAGGGCCGTCATTTACCAACTCGGGGCCACCCGCTACCTCCGCGTCGGCTCGGAGGCGGCGTGCCAGATTTGGGTCCTCGTACAGATCGCCCAGCTCGGTCGCTGCGGCGAACACCCAGGTCTCGGACTCGTGCAGAGTCAGGCGCGGCAGAAACCGACGATCACCGATCGCGGTGGCCAACGCCTGTTCGACGTGACAGACACGACGCATCGCATCACCGTGCAGCGCGAGGTTGTCCACAGCGGAAGATACTGCTTGACCTGCGCATTCCGACTGGTGTCATGGAAGACCAGGTCATCGTCCGCACTCGGGACTCGCTTCGTACTGGCCAATCGAAGTCCATGCGTTCAGCCGGATCTGCTTCGCCGCATCGTGCACGAGGGTCGAAGCCCGGCCGTTGAGGCTGACGAAGAAGCGCGGTTCCCGGTCGGCGATCCGCCCCACCATCTCGAAAACCCGAACCAGATTGCTCTTGCCGGAGCCGTTCGCGCCGATCAGGACGTTGAGAGCACCCAACTGGACCGTCGCTGAGCGGATCGAGAGGAAGCCCGCGATCTCGATCGACGCCAGTACCGGCTCTGCCACGCGGTCACTCTACGGCCTGATCATTCCTCCGGCGGCGACCAGCGATCCGTGCGCGTCATGCCAGCCGCGCGGCCCTTGCCGGCGACCACGAGGGCCATCTTGCGGGACGCCTCGTCGATCATCTCGTCACCCAGCATCGCCGAGCCCTTCTTGCCGCCTGCCTCCGACGTGAAGTAGCCGTACGCGTCCAGGATGTTCTCCGCGTGGTCGTAGTCGGTCTGGCTGGGGCTGAAGACCTCGTTGCACGCCTCGACCTGGCCCGGATTGAGCACCCACTTGCCGTCGAAGCCCAGTGCCGCCGCTCGGCCCGCCACCCGCCGGAACCCCTCCACATCGCGGATCTGTAGGTACGGCCCGTCGATCGCCTGCTTGTCGTAGGCCCGCGCCGCCATCAGGATGCGCATCAGGATGTAGTGGTACGCGTCGCCGACGTCGTAGCCGGGTGGCTGTTCGCCGACCACCAACGACTTCATGTTGATGCTGGCCATGAAATCGGCGGGGCCGAAGATGATCGTCTCCACCCTCGGGGACGCCTGCGCGATCGCGTCCACCTCGATCAGGCCGCGGGCGTTCTCGATCTGCGCCTCGATGCCGATGCGGCCGACCTCGTAGCCCATCGCCTTCTCCACCTGTGTCACCAACAGGTCGAGCGCGCGCACCTGATCCGCGCTCTGCACCTTCGGCAGCATCAGGCAGTCCAGGTTCGCACCGGCACCCTCGACGACCTCGACCACGTCCCGATAGGTCCATTCGGTGGTCCAGTCGTTGACGCGCACCACCCGAATCCGCTCACCCCAACCGCCCTCGTTCAACGCGGCCACGATGTTCTTGCGGGCGCCCGGTTTCGCCAGTGGCGCGCACGCGTCCTCCAGATCGAGGAACACCTGGTCCACCGGCTGCGTCTTGGCCTTCTCCAGGAACCGCGGATTGCTGCCGGGCACCGCGAGGCACGAACGGCGGGGACGAAGGCGGTCGACCACGGGAACCTCCTGCATCGATACTGGCCGGTAACCGGCTGCCGTGATCGTGGCACGGCCCGGCCCCGGCCGCTATTCGCCTGAGTCGTCTTTCACATCGGTGTCGGCGACGAGGATCTGCGAACGGGCGATCCGTCCACAGCGTCGGTCACCAGTGCGATGTCGGCCCAGGTGAAACCGGCCACTAACCTCACCCCCATGGCAGCCGCGAACAGGGTTTTCGTCGCCCAACTTGCCGGGCTCCCGGTGTTCGGGCCGGACGGCGAGTCGGTCGGCCGCGTGCGGGACATCGTGGCCGGCCTCCGTACCGACCGGCAACCGCCGCGCGCCCTGGGCATCGTGATCGAGATGCTGACCCGGCGACGGATCTTCGTGCCGATGCTCCGCGTCACGTCCATCGAGCCGAACGCGGTCACGCTGGCCACCGGTCGGGTGAACCTGCGCCGTTTCAGCCAGCGCCCCAACGAGATCCTGGTCGTCGGGCAACTGCTCGACCTACGCGTACGACTGTCCGCCGAAGCCGCCGAGGACGTCACGGCCGTCGTCGTCGACGCCGCCATCGAGCAGACCCGCACCCGTGACTGGCTGCTGACCAAGCTCGCAGTGCAGGAACGCAACCGGCTGCTGTCCCGACGCGGCCCGCTGCGCGTGCTCGCCTGGGAGGACACGGCCGGTCTCGGCCTGCCCGACCTGGCCGGCACGCCGCAGGGCGCGCACCAGCTCCTGGCCGTGTTCGAGGGCATGCGGCCGGCCGACGTGGCCACCGCGCTGCTGGACCTGCCGGTGAAGCGCCGCTACGAGGTGGCCGACGCGCTGGACGACGAGCGGCTGGCCGACGTGATCGAGGAACTGCCGGAGGACGACCAGAAGGAGATCCTCGCCCACCTGGACGACGAACGGGCTGCGGACGTCCTGGAGGCGATGAACCCGGACGACGCGGCCGACCTGCTGGCGGAACTGCCGGAGCTGGACAAGGATCGCCTCCTCGCGCTGATGGAGCCCGAGGAGTCGGCCCCGGTCAAGCGGCTGCTGCAGTACTCGTTCGACACGGCGGGTGGTCTCATGACACCCGAACCGGTGATCGTGTCACCGGGCGCGACCATCGCGGAGGCACTGGCACGGGTGCGCAACGCGGACCTGGCCGTCGCGCTGTCCAGCATGGTGTTCGTGTGCCGGCCGCCGTCGGCCACGCCGACCGGCCGTTATCTGGGTTGCGTGCACATCCAGCGGCTGCTTCGCGAACCCCCGTCCGACCTGGTGGCCGGCGCCCTGGACACGGACCTCGCCCGCCTCTCGCCGACCGACCAGCTGGCCGAGGTGACGCGATACTTCGCGGCGTACAACCTGGTGTGCGCGCCGGTGGTGGACGACCAGGACCACCTGCTCGGCGCGGTCACCGTGGACGACGTGCTGGACCACCTGCTGCCGGAGAACTGGCGGGAGAGCGGCCGGCACCAGCACGACGACGACAACCAGACCGAAGAACGTCAGGAGGCGAACCATGCCTGAACTGACCTCGCGCCGCCGGCTGGACCAACCCCGACGCCCGCGACGACTGACCGTCGAACTCGACCGCGACGCGTTCGGCCGGTTCTCCGAACGGCTGGCCCGGTTCCTGGGCACCGGCACGTTCCTGTTCTGGCAGAGCCTGTTCGTAGTCATCTGGATCACGCTGAACCTGACGGCCGCGTCGCTGCGGTGGGACCCGTATCCGTTCATCCTGCTGAACCTGGCGTTCTCCACCCAGGCGGCGTACGCGGCGCCGCTGATCCTGTTGGCGCAGAACCGACAGGACGACCGGGACCGGATCTCGCTCGAGGAGGATCGGGCACGCGCGGCGCAGACGAAGGCGGACACCGAGTTCCTGGCCCGCGAACTGGCATCTCTACGCCTGGCCATCGGCGAGATCGCCACCCGTGACTACCTGCGCGGCGAGTTGGACCGGCTGCGGCACGAGTTGGTGGACGAGGTGAAACCACGCAAACGCAAGAACAGCAAGGCAAATCCCGAAACGCTGCGTGACTCACCTGCGTGGGACGACGAGTCGGAGCACCTGCCGAGCTGAACGGCTACCGGGAGTCAGGCCCGGACGCGGAGTCGGACACGACATCTGTGTCGGCTTCGGCTTCGGAGCCGGATCGGGCTTCGGCTTCGGCTCCGGAGCCGGCTTCGGCGAGTCGCTCGCAGGTGCGGCCGAAGGACTCCAGATCGTCGCCGGCCAACGGGCCGGCGAAGTGGCGGGCGACGCCGGACAGGTGCGTGCCGGTGGCGGCCCGCAGGCGCTCGAAGCCGTACTGGGTCAACACGGCGACAACACCCCGGCCGTCCGAGTCGACCCGGCCCCGTTCGACCAGTCCACCCTTCTCCAATCGGTCCACCAGTCGCGTGACACCCGATCGGGAGAGCAGCACCGCGTCCGCGAGCTCCGTCATGCGCAGTCGCTGGCCGGGCGCCTCGGCCAGTTGGACCAGGACGTCGTAGGAGGCGAGGGAGAGCTGTTGCGCCGCGAGCAGCTCGTTTTCCAGCGCACGGGTGATGTGGGCGTGCGCTCTGAGGAACGAACGCCAGACGTCCATTTCGATCCGGCTGAGCATGCGCGTAGTACCTGGGCGAGGCACAGAATGATGTTACGGACCGCGTCCAGCCACGTGCGCTGCGCCCCCGAAAACCGACCAAACGGTGAGACAAGCGACCAGTGGCCGGGGTGGGGGCCCACCGGCCGTAACATGAGGTCGATGCCGTGCGCCCCGTTGGCGGGCGAGTCTTCCAGGCGCGAGAAGCAGAGGGCCGGTGCGCGTGTGACCAGCAGCCAGACCACCCAGCAGGGACCAAGCGTGGCGCAGGTGCGTGCCGCGCTCGCCACCGTGCAGGACCCGGAGATCAGGCGCCCGATCACCGACCTCGGCATGGTCAAGGACGTGACGGTGGCCGACGACGGCACGGTCGACGTGGCGATCTACCTCACGGTGTCCGGCTGCCCGCTACGCGAGAAGATCACGGCGGACACGACCGCCGCTGTGCGCACGGTGCCCGGCGTCACGGAGGTGCGGGTCACGCTGGACGTGATGACCGACCAGCAGCGGGTGGAGCTGCGCAAGTCGCTACGCGGCGACAGTGCCGAGCCCGTGATCCCGTTCGCCCAACCAGGTTCACTCACCAGGGTGTACTGCGTTGCGTCCGGTAAAGGCGGTGTCGGCAAGTCGAGCGTCACGGTGAACCTGGCCGTGGCCATGGCAGCGCGTGGCCTGGCTGTCGGCCTGGTAGACGCGGACATCTACGGACACTCGATCCCCAGGATGCTGGGAACGACGGCCAGGCCGACAAAGGTCGAGTCGATGATGATGCCGCCGCAGGCACACGGCGTGAAGGTGATCTCGATCGGAATGTTCAAGCCCGGCAACGCACCGGTGGTGTGGCGGGGCCCGATGCTGCACAGGGCGCTGCAACAGTTCCTGGCAGAGGTCTTCTGGGGCGACCTGGACGTCTTGTTGATGGACCTGCCCCCCGGCACCGGCGACGTGGCGATCTCGGTGGCGCAGTTGGTCCCGAACGCGGAGATCCTGGTGGTCACCACCCCGCAGGTGGCGGCAGC
>DATBDL010000385.1:0-21394 GCA_036269975.1 Pseudonocardiaceae bacterium
CGTCGCGGGGGCGGCGGCCGTGGTCGTGATCACCGTCATGACGCTGGTGCTGCTGGTGCCGACCCTGCGGGGTTCGGGTCAGTACGTCACCGGCGTCGCGAACAGGACGCCGCCGGACACCGCGTAGACCTCCTGGCCGACCGCCTGGCACGAGATGGTCAGGACGGTGGGGCCGGTGACCGTCTCCTGGGCCAGGATGACGACCGGGGACTCGGTGCCGCCGGCCAGCAGGAACTCGTTGCTGGGGCCGTTGACGTCGTTGATCACCAGCCCGCAGAATCCCTCCGCGCTCGCCGACCCACCGTTCGCCGCGCTGAGGCGGGCCTGGATCTCGTACTGGCCGGTCGGCACCGTGACGGACATGATGGTGGCCGGGGTGTTGGACATGAACTGCTCGCCGGTCGAGGAAACTCCGCTGTAGAGGTGCGGCATCGCCGCCGGGTCGCCGGGATCGCCCTTCTGGCCCTGCGCGCCGGTGTCGCCCTTGGCGCCCTGTTGTCCCTGCGGCCCCTGTGGTCCCGGTATCCCCTGCGGCCCGGTCTGGTTCCAACTGATCGCGGTCTCGGTCGGCACGCACCTGTTCGACAACGGGTTGGTGCTCGCCGGGTCGATGACCCGCAGCCGGCCGAGAGTGGTGTCGTAGCAGCCGTGGATGGCGCCGCTCGGGTCCGGGATGGCGGCGTACGCGATCGCGCCGGCCGCGGTGAGTGCGACGGCGATACCGGCGGCGGTGGCCACGTGGCGCACGCGGCGGCTCAGGATTGTCATGCCGACCAGGTTTCCAGCTACCGGCAACGACAACCGCCGCCGTTCGTGCCGGCGTCCGGGCGGACGATCCCGGTCGGCAGGTTGCCCCCGGCATGCCGTTCGGGCGGCACGTCCGGCCACACCGTGGTGTGCCGTTCGGGCGGTCGATCGTACCCACGGCTCAGCCGCGCAACAGGTAGCCGAGTGTTCGCCGGCGCGCGGTCCGGTTGTCCGGCCTTGGGTCGAAGACCGCGTCCAGCAACGCCAACACGTCGTCGCGGGCTGCCCTGGTGCGCATGACTCGTCGCCACAGCCACAGGTTCAGCGCGTGGCGACGGGGCGACGCGTCCGCCAGCCGGACGACGTTGACCACGTTGCGCCGGACCCTGTCGGGCAGGGCGTCCAGGTCGGCGTGCCGTTCGAGCAGGCGTTCGGGCAGCACGTCGAGCCCGTGCTCGGTCATGAAGTCGAAGTCGGTCCGCCAGGCCGCGGCCCCCAGGTAGTCCACCATCCGGCACCAGCCGCGCAGGAAGGTCAACTCCAGCGGGGCGTACGGCGCCGGGTCGATGCCCGCGATCGCCGTGACCACGACGTCGAGGCAGGTCTTGTGCGCCTTCCAGAGCGCGAACCGGATCGGCTCCACATCCGTTCCGACCGCCGAGTGCCTGACCAGTTCGAAGAAGCTCCGCCAGTGGGCGACTGCGGGCACCAGTTCGTCGGGAACCACACCGCCCCGCACGTACCGGAACCGCGAGGTGGCCGGCGCGTCGGCGATCTCGATCCGGGGCACCACGCCGGCCACCGTGGCGCCCAGCCACGGGATGACGCTCAGCGTGTAGTTGCCGTACCCCCACGCGGTGTCCGGGTCGATCCGGCCATCGGTGCGTGTGGTGGGCCCGAGCCGCCCGGTGCGGCACTGCCACTGGAGCTGGAACATCCAGGCCCACAACGGACTGTGCCGGTTGTCCGCGCCGAAGATGCCGCCGGCGTTGGTGGCGTCGATCATGCTCCGGTACGCCGCCATCCGCTGTTCGAACCGGAACGGGTCGAACCGGTCGGTGAGCGCCGCAGCGCCCATCCAGACCTCGTACAGGTCAAGACTGGCCAGCTCGCTCGGATGCGCCACGGTCACCCGGCGAATGTAGCGAGCATCAGAGATCGGCGAAGCGGGCCAGTGCGGCTCGGACGTAGTCGCCCTTGGCCGGGCTGCCTCGGTGTCCGGAGTGGTCGCAGACGAACAGGTCCGCGCCGGGCCACGCGCCGGCCAGCTCGTACGCCGTCACGACTGGGCAGCTCAGATCCTGCCGGCCGTGTACCAGCACTCCGGGTATGCCGGCCAGTCTGCCCGCGTTGGCGATCAGCTCTCCGTCGTCCAACCAGCCGTAGTTGGCGTAAAAGTGCGCGCAGATCCGCGTCAGCGCCAGCAGATAGTCGTCGACGGGGCCGCCGAACGCGCTCTGCCTGGCGTTGGGCTCCAGGGACAGCACCGCCTCCTCCCACCGGCCCCATGCCGCTGCCGCCCGCGTCCGCACGTCCCGGTCGGGGTGCCCCAGCAGCCGGTCGTACGCGGCGACCACGTCGTCGGCACCGCCCGCGCCGGCCACGAACAGCTCGTACTCCTCTGGGAAGAACTGGCCCGCCCCACCGTAGAGCCAGTCGATCTCCTGGTGCCGGGTGGTGGTGATCGCGGACAGCACGATCTCCGACACCCGGTCTGGATAGGCTTGCGCGTAGGCCAGCGCGAGCGTGCAGCCCCACGAACCGCCGCGCAGCAGCCAGCGGTCGATGCCCAGGTGCTCGCGCAGCAGTTCCAGGTCCGCTACGAGATGCGACGTCGTGTTCAGCCGCATGTCGGTGGCCGGATCGGCGGCATTGGGCGTGCTGCGCCCGCATCCCCGCTGGTCGTACAGCACGATGCGACAGCGCTGTGCGTCGAAACTGTCGCGCATCCGCTCGTTGCAACCCTGGCCGGGGCCGCCGTGCAGCATCACCACCGGCTTGCCGGCCGGGTTGCCCCAGGTCTCCCAGTACACCTCGTTGCCGTCCCCGACGGGCAGCATTCCGCGCGTGTACGGCTCGGTCATCGTCGATTCCCCTCGTGGGCCTGGTCCGTGATCGTCAGCCTCGGTGGCCGACACGGGTGCGTGGAGTCAGGCGCCCCTTCGCCGGCTCCCTGGAGATGGCACCCGTCGCCGCCGCCGAAGTCAACGCCCCGATCGCGTCGGCGGGGCGGTAGATGGTCGCCAGCAGCGTGTGTTCCTGCAACTCGGCGACGGTACAACTGCCGCGCCGCGCCAGTTCCGCCAGCAGCGCCGTGCGCAGCGGCGGTAGCTGCGGGGTGAGCGAGATGTCGATCACATGGCGTTCGGCGTCGTTCGGATCGCGGTAGCGGATGCCCGCGAACTCGTCCGCCGCCCACAGTTCGTTCTTGAACGTCGCGAGATGCCTGCTGTCCCCGGTGGCGAACACCAGTAGTTGCGCCCGGCCGTCGTCGGCGACCAGTTCGACGGCGACCGTGCACTCCAGGCCCAGCGCCGCCAGGCACGCACGATGATCGGCGGCTGCCGGGAGCGTGAGCAGTACCTCGCGTGCCTTGCCCCGCGCGAGCGACGCGGCCCACCGCAACGCGTCCGGCTCGGCGAGCGATGTGTCCTCGACGAGGTCGATGTGCGCCAGCAGCGGCCCGGCCACCGGGATGTCCGCCGGGTCGCTGAATCTCACGGACAGCCCGGCCGGCGGCTCGCCCAACGCAGCGGACGCGCCGACGATCACCATGTCCAGGTGGTGCCCGTCGAGCCGGTCGGCGAACTCGCTGAAGACCCGGAACGCGTCCGCCGCGAAGCCGCTGCCGCCGGACTCGACGTAGGTGGCGGCGCGGTGCGATCGCAGCACGACCGGAGTCCAGGCGTCGAGGTAGCGCACCAGCACCTCGCGTTTCACCGCGAGGTGCGGGTCACGACGCCCGACCTGCTGGGACATACGTCCGGTTGTACGCCGAACTGGGCCGATCCGACAGTGCTGCTCCCCAGGGCGGGTTCAGGTGATGACGCTGAGCGCGCCGGGTGGGGCCACCGTCCCGGTCGTCGTGCTGTCCCAGGTCGACGTCACCGTGTAGGTCACGGCGGCGCCGGATGCCACGAGCCCGTTGCTGGCCAGGTCGCCGGCCGGGTCGCTCGCCCTGCTGGGCAGCACGCCGGCCGCGGCCACGGTGCCGGTCGCGAAACCGAGGTCGTCCGATGTGACGGTGGCGGTCGGGTAGAAGTACGCCTCGCCGGAGACGACGAAGTTGCCCTTGGTCGTGTTGGCGATGGTCGTCGCGGTGGGGATGAGGGAGCACAGGGAGAAGCTGTCCTCGTTGCTGATCACCGTGCCGTCCTCGCGCACCCTCCACAGTTCCCAGTACTGCGCGTCGGTGGCATCGACCGAGGAGTCGGGGTCGGTGACGTAGGTGTCGATGGCGCCACCGGTGATCGCGGCCCACGTCCTGCTGGTGCCGTCGAACCGCTCGACCGTGAACGTCCTCGTCACCTTCTGGATGATGACGCCCTTCGTCCCGTTGGTCACCCGCCACCTGCGGGTGCGTTTGAAGCCACCGCACATGCCCTCGCGACCGGGGCCGTCGAGGAACCCTTCGAGCGCGGGCGTTGCGACGGTCCGGGTGGCCGGGGTTCGCCCGGACCGCCTGGCCATGGTCATGCCGGCGACGGTCGATGGCGACAACTTCCGCTTCTTGCTGGGATTGAGCACCGGTCAGCTCCTGTTCTCGGTACCGCTGGTCTCCTCGGCCAGGTCGCGGCGCACGATGGCCACCGCCTCGGCCAGTTCCTCCGCCGACAGCGGCTCGACATCGTCCAGTTCGGCCAGGGTCTCGGCGACCAGTCGCGCGGCGAGCGCGTCGAGGTCGGGCTCGGCGGACCGAACCTCGGCATGCGTTGCGGTCACCTCGTCGTACGGCACCCACCTGCCCTGGTGCAGCCAGGTCTTCGAGGGTCCGTCATAGGGCAGCCACTGCCCGGCACCGTCGTGCAGCCGGTGCCACAGCCCGGCCCGCTCGCGTTCCCACACGTTGTCCTCGTTGTGGTAATGCTCGAACTCGTTGTCTGTTTCGTTCCACCGGCGCCAGCGGTTCTTTTCCGCGTCGAAGTGGTTCTCCCGGAGATCCGGTGTGGCGGCGGTCTCGTCGTGGCTGGGCGTTGTTGTCGCAGGCGTTGTCGCCGGTGTTGTCGCCGGTGTTGTCGCGGGCTTGGGAAGCGCGGCGATCCGGATGTGTTCGAACATCAGGTCCCGGTCGTCGTAATCGCCGGATTCGACGAGTCCGGTGCGGAGTTCGTCGTATCCGCCAGGGCCATCGACGAGTTCGGGGTAGTTCGCCCTGATTATCTGGTCGAACTGCTCGAAACTCGTCGCGGTTCCCCATCGCGGCTCCGCCGCCGCCAGCTTGCCGAGCAGATCGGCATAGGAATCCCAGTCGGCAAAGGACATCATTCCCCCTCACACCGGTGCACCGACATTCCGGTGCGGCACGCCCACAATGCCCAGCACACGTTAGACCCGTGCCCAAGAATCTGCCAGGCTCCAAATGGCTGTCATGGAATGGCCGGCGGGGTAGGTGAGTTCGAGTTGGTGACTAACCTTGACGGGGAGGTCACCGTGCCCGATGTCGAGGTTCGTCGGGTCGCGCTCGACTCGTCGGACCGACGCCCTGGTGTTCGGCCGGTACCGGCCCGAGCAGTGGGCCGCCACGTTCCTCGATCACCGCGCGACCGGCGATGACGCGAACCACCCGATGATGGCGGCGATGCGCCGCACCGACGCCACCAGCCACCATGATGGCGGTGAACGCCGTCTCCAGATCGCGGACCGACTCGCGTGCGAGAACGGCGACGGTCACCCGACCGGCGCGACGGACTCGATGTTGGCGACCGTGAACTCCCGCTCTCCGTCACGCAGGTGGCACCAGGAATCCAGCCACCGGCCGTAGATCTGACGTGGTTGAATCGCCCGCACCGTCTGGCCGCCGTGCTTGTCGCGGTACGTGATCAGCACGTCGTGGTGGTGATCGACCGCGTCGGCCAGCAGCATCAGTTCGGCGACGTCCAGGTCCGGATTGAGCTGCGCCAGTTGGTCGAACGTCGCCGAGCCGGCCGCGCCACCACCGGTCTCGCCGTCCGGGTCGGCCAGCAGCCGATCGGCCAACTCGCTCGCACGCAGCCGAGCGCGGACCGCCATCCTCGGCGACGGAGCCGAGGCGCGGTGCTCTGGACGTGTCTCGACGATCACGGCGCCCCCGCCATCCTCGGCGACCGGCGACAGGCCGGCCGCCCGTAGCCGGGCCAGCACCTCGTCCAACTCGTACGGACTGGACAGCACCGTGGGCGCCAACCGCGCCAACCCCAGTTTCGCCAACGACCGGGTGTGCAGGAGCTCGGTGATCATGGCCTCGTCCGCCAGTACGCACGAACGCATTCCGCGCACCCGGATCTGGCCATGCCGCCGGGCCACGTCGGTGATCAGGTACTCGAGCGGCTGTGGCAACGCCCGATCGGACACGGCCGCCAGTTCGGCCAGCAACCGCTCGGCCGTCCATCCGGCGTCCAACGCCGCCCGCACACTGGCCGGGGTGAACCGCCACACCCCGGCCGACCCCCGTGCCTCACTCACCGCCGACGCTCCCAGCACCCTGGACACCGCGGTCGTCGGCTGCCCGGACACCACAGCGGTCAGATCGGACTGCGGGATCACCGTGCACGGCAGCTCCGGCAGCAAACCAGCCACCCGCCCGGCCAGCCGGCCCACCACGTCCGCCCTGTCCGGGTCGCCGCCCGAATCGTTCTCCGAGTTGCCGCCCGAGTCGCCGTCCGGGTCGTCGTCGACCACGGCCAACAACCGCTCGCCGCAGTCGGTCACCACGTCGCTCGCGACCACGCCCAGCAGTTCGGCCTCCCGCACCGCGGCCATCACCTTGTCCCGCAGGCGGGTCTCGTCGTAGCCGTGCAGCGGGAAGAACCAGTCGATGTGCTCGCCGGCGGCCCGCACCGAGCGACCATCGGCGCCGGCCCGCAGCACGGCCCGCCGGATCGCCCCGGCAGCCGACGCGAGCGGCAGTGGCGGCGGCAGTTCCTTGTCCCCCTGGACCCCCCGGCTGGTCGGCGCGTGTTCCAACCCGAACCAGGCGATCACCAGCTTCGACCACTGCCAGGCCGGTTCGGCGGCCCGCCACGCCGGGTACGCCTCGGTCGGCGCGTAACCCGCGTCGGCCAGCCCCAGCAGCCCCGCCGCGTACGCCAGGTCGACCCCCAGCAACAGGACATCGGCGGGCACCGAGAGCCGCGTGGCCAGCCGGGACCGTTCCCTCGGCCCGACCCCGCCCTTCTTCAACGCGACGATCGAACTCGACCCGGCCTCGTCCAGCAGGGCCGTCACCGACCGCAGTATGTCCTGCGCAGCCGCCTGTGCGGTGGCCTGGGTCGTCGCCGACACCCGCGGGATCTCCGGCGGCCCGGTCAGCGCCAGTTCCCGCTCGGCCAACCACGTGGCGACCGCGACCTCCCGTGGCATCTCCCACCGGCCGTTGGCCCGCAACACCAGTCCTGCCGCGGCCAACGTGCGGTCCGCGGTCGCGCCCCTCGGATCGCGATGACTGTCATAGCCGGGGTAATACGTGCCGTAGCCGTGGCGCAACTGGTCGAGCCGGTCACGCGCGGGCTTGGGCAACCCGCGCACCAGGTCAGCCGTCGCACGGAGATCGGCCAGCACCTCACCCAGCCGGGCGATCGACTCCGGTTTGCGCAGCCCGCTCGCGTCGATGCCCAGCGCCTCGACCGTCGAGCGAAGATCGTCCGCCAGCACCGACCGCGCGATCGTGGCCACCGGCCGGCCACCGCCGATCTCGGCGGACCAGTGCATCGCCAACCGTTCCGGCAGGCACACCGTCGCACCGTCGACCCACGCCAACCCGTGACCACACAACGATTCGACCGCGCCGAGCACGGTCGCCTCCGACGCCCCGAACAAACGCGCGAGCACGGCAACCGTCGCCGCCGACCCCACCGCGGCAACCGCCTGGCAGACGACGACGGCGTCCCGATCGACGAGCCGCAGGGCGGCGGCCAACGAGTCCGGTCCACTCAACCGCTGCGCCAACTGCTCGAACCCCCGCGGCACCGGCTCGAGGCGCACATCCGGCCGAACCCGCAACAAACCGATCAGTGCCGACTCGTCCAACCCAGCCAGGTAGTCAGCGAACGATCCGCGCTCCATATCGACATTCTGCCGAACACCTCCGTGTGCCGGCGCGATCGGGCTACCCGCGAGCCCGGCCACGCGACCGACGAAGCTGGTCAGCGGTGTTGGGGTGGCCATGGCCACCTGTCCGACACTCCGCGCCGCGGTGCGCGGCAGAGTCATCCGTGTCCACACCGGAGCAGATCGAGGAGCACGAGATGACAAAGGTCATCGCCGGCACCTGTTCGACATCACCCAGGGCTGGGGCGGCACGCACCCGCTTGGCGTACCGGTCGTCGTCGTCACCCACGAGCCGTCCGTCGACTGGCCGCACACCGACACGTTCACCTTCGTGGACAGCGTCGAGGAGGCCGTCCGGCCGGCCAAGGCCGTGGCGGGGACAAGGACGTCGTCGTCGCCAGCGCGAAGATCGCCCAGCAGTGCCTGAACGCGGGCCTGCTGGACGCCATCTCCGTCGACCTCGTGCCCGTCCTGCTCGGCGAAGGCGTCCGCTGGTTCGACGACCTCGCCACGGCACCCGTTCGGTTGGGCGCCCCCACCGTGATCGAGGGCGACGGCGTCACGCACATCGCCTACCCGGTCCTGGGTCGCCGACCGTAGGCGGCACGGCGGTGCGGCGTCAGTCGGTCTGTTCCCGTCGCTCGGCGTCGTGGTTCGCGGTCCAGGTCAGGGTGACCTCGAAATTACCCTCCAGCTTGGTCCGCGCGATCACGGCGCCGGCTTCGGCGTCCATCTTGACGCCGAATTTCAGCACCACCTCGTCCGGCCGGTGGTTCATCGTCTGGAACTGGTGTAGTGCGGTCGCCGCCGCCACCCGTACCTGGGCCAGTGCCCGCTC
This sequence comes from Pseudonocardiaceae bacterium, assembly GCA_036269975.1. Classification (GTDB taxonomy): domain Bacteria; phylum Actinomycetota; class Actinomycetes; order Mycobacteriales; family Pseudonocardiaceae; genus DATEPR01. The sequence continues at coordinate 8,831 of DATBDL010000385.1, forward strand.
GAACGATTCGCCCGCCGCTTCGAATATCCGGCCCTGTCGCCTGACTCGGCTGATCCCAGGTGCCTCGTCCACCTCCACGACCACCGAACCGCCGTCCGCCAACTCGAACCGGGTCAGGCCCGCCACCGTTCGCCTCCGCTACTGTCCACATTGGTAGGTCAGGGGTGCACTGTCGGCGGCTGCTCGGCTGTTGTCGAGTTCGCCCAGCAGGGTGGCCGACCGCGTCGGGTCCTGGTAGCGCTGCGGATCGCTCAGGTAGGTCAGGACGGCCTGGTAGAACGCCGTGGTGACACCGGGCGGCATCAGGTCGGACCCGTCGAAGCACAGCACGCTCGCCTTGCTGACCAACTGTTCGGTGCGCCTGGTCACGGGGTTCGGGTAGTCGCTCGGTGTCACGTCCCGATCCGGCGACAACAGGCCCTGGACGTCCGCCTGCACCCATTCCTTCTGGGTGGAGTCCTGCGCCAGGTAGTGGATCAGCTTCTCGGCCTGCGGGCTCTGCCGGAACATCGCCACGAAGTCGCCGGACACCTCGTACGTGTTGGCGTACTGGCTGTTGATCGTGGGAAACGGGAAGTAGTCGTAGTCGGTACCGGGGACCAGGCTCGTGTCCAGATCGCCGATGGACGCGGCGTGTTCGAGATAGCACGGGGGACTCGGGGGACTGTCGGTCGGTTTCTTCTGATTCTTCGGCGGGGGGAACATCGGCGTGTCAGCCTGGTCGAAAGTGGTCAGCAACGCGCCGTCCAGTCCTCCGTCGACGTTCTTCCCGTTGGCCACGATGCTGCCGAACGTCGCCAGCGCGCCGGCGATCTGCGGCGTCCGCTGCCACGAGCTGATGCCGTCCGCCCACTGTTCGTACACCCGCGGTCCGGACTGGTGCAGCAGGATGTCCTCGATCCAGTCCGTGCCCGGCCACCCGGACGTCGAGGTGGACGCCATGCCCATGCACCACGGAATCCCGCCGTGGGCCGAGATCGCGTTGGTCAGCGCGGTCAACTGGTCCCACGTGGTCGGCAGCGCGCCGTTCCAGGTCGGGCCGAGCAGTTGGCGCAGTTGGTTGGGGTCGTACCAGACGAGACTCTTCAGGCCGGACGCGATCGGCAACGCGTACTTGTGTGCGCCGCCATCCGCCGGCTGGACCGCGGTTTCCAGCGACAGCCACTGCTGGCCGTATCGCCCCGTCTGATCGGCGAGCGCGCTGTCCAACGGGTACAGCGCACCCTGTTCGGCGAAGGCTTCCAGGTCTCCTGGGCTGGGCAGCACGGCGATGTCCGGTTGGGTACCGGTCTGTAGTTCGCTCTCCAGGTCCTGGTCGATCGCCCTGGTGTCAAGCTGGTACCGCACCTGGATGCCGGTCTGCTTGGTGAAGTCGGCCAGCACGTGGTCGACGAGCCAGGTCTGTAGCGCCCCGCCCCAGAGCGACATCAGGGTGATCGTGTCGTCGCCGGCCGAACTGGCGCAGGCCGGTAGCCCGGCGATCGCCAGTGCCAGCACCGCGACGGGCGCCAGCCGGGCCAGCGATCGGCGTACGTTCATGTCTTCCGCCTCCGGTATTCGTCGATGCCCGGCCGCAGCCCGATCAGCACCAGCACGCCGATCACCACGCCGAGTGAGGGGATCACGTATTCGAGGTAGCCGTTGCCGGCCGCCGCGCCCGCCTCGTCGTTCGCGGTGGCGGCCGCCTCGACCTGGGCCGGGGGCGGCTTCGCCGCGATCGCCGTGACGCAGCCGCTGCGGTGGCTGTTGTCGTTGTCGCTGTTGTCGCTGCCGTTGGTGTCGCTGACTTTGGTGTCGCACAACCGGTTCAGCCGATCCGCCATCGTGCCGGCCTGGGTTGGCACCGACAGCGCCGCGAAGGTCATGGTGCGATCGGCGACCAGTCGATTCGTCCCGTCCCGCGCCGCCGCCATCCGGCCTTCCGCGAGGAAGACCATGCTCGTGCCGGCCGCCAGCACCAACAGCAGCACCGTCGCCCCGGCAAGCGCCCAGTTGACGGTGCGCCGGAACCGCGCGCTGAGATACCGCTGCGCCACGACCATGGCGATCAGCAACGCGAGCGTGGGTAACGCCCAGGTCGGCACCGCCCAGCCGGACAGCGAGAACGCCGTGGCCTGGCCGGTCAGTTCGGCCTGTTCCAGGTTCCTGAGATCGGTGAGTTGGTCGAGCACCTGCGTGTGCATCAGTTGGGAGGCGTAGGCCACCTCGACGAAACCGAGTTCGGCGGACCCGGCCGTGTAGTCGGCGTGGGCCTGCTCGACCAACTGCCGATAGGAGGCCAGGTTGCTGTCGATCAGCAGCAGGTCCTGGCTGCCGGTCGCGTCCTCGTTGAGTTCCGCGACCTGCTCGAGATTCTGCTCCGCCAACGAGATCTGGGCCTCGTAGTCGCTGCCGGGCCCGGTGATGGACACGGCGCCGAGCGCGAATCCGCGCATCGCGTCACTGTCCGCCTCGGCGAGGGCGTAGTCGGCCGACGACGTCGCGACGATCGCCGGCGCCGTGTGCTGTGCCGCGCTGGCCGCCGTCTCCTGCACGATGACGAACGCACTGGTCGTACCGGCCAGGACCAGCACGGTCAGCACCAACAGCAGCCGCCGGAATCGGCGCAGTTCGTGCGCTGTCGTGCTGTGCGCGCCGGTCACGATCGCTGTCCAGGAAACGGAGTCGAGCACCGTTCGCAGTAGATCGCGTCGCCGCGGTTCTGCCGCTCGCACACGTCGCACTTCTTCGGTGGCCCCGCGGGAACTGGGTTGGCCACCTGCTGTCGCCGGCCGCTGAACTGCGACTGGTGCGAGTTCAGGATGGCGCTGATGATATTCGAGAGCTGGATTTCTTCGCGCAGTTTCACCTCGCCGGCCACGCTGGTCACCAGAGTGTCGAGCAGTTTCAGCATCTCGTCGTTGCGCGACCGCGTCGCCAGTTCATGGGCAATCGTGAACTGGGCCCTGGCGATTTCCCACTTGCCCGCGTTGTAGGCTTCGCAACCATCCCGGATCGCATCGGCGATTTGTCGTTGCTCGTCGTAGGTCGCGATCGCCTCCGGAATCCGGGTGATCAGCGTGGCATCGTCGGTCCACCGCACGAACACCTGGCCAGGGCGGATCTTCTCGTCGCTGATCGTGTCGCCACGCCGGATCGCCAGGTCCACCCGCGCGATCCGGACGTCCTTGGTCATGTCGTCATCGGTCCCGGTCGGCGCGACGTCGATCCCGATCTGGTACTCCCGTGTCTCGTCCGCCCACGATCCGGTGGCCAGTCGGATGTCCAGTTCGCCGCTGTAGGAGAGTTGGTCGGTCAGGTCGACATCGGTCGGGAAGAGCTGCTTGAAGTAGGTCAGCCTGGCCCGGTTGATCAGGCGCAGCCGCAGGTCGACATCCGGCACCACCTTCCGCATCACGTCCAGCATCAGCGCCTCGAAGTCGGCCGCCATGTCGGCGAGCCTGGCCACTCCGATCGCCTGTCCGTTGAGGGTGGCCGCGATCCGCAGCAGCTCCGCCGGCTCCCAGTCGTCGCCGATGCCGCGCACGTCGCAGACGAACCGGCCACGCACGTCGTCCAGCACCCGGCTCAGTTCGCCCGGCCGCTCCCTGTTCTGGCCGTCGGTGAACAGCAGGGCGTGCCGGATCGCGGTGGGGTACTGGCCGAGCAGTGCGTCCGCCATGGTCAGCCAGGTGCCCATCGCGGTGCCGCCGTTGGCCCGCAGCCGGTCCACGACGATCTTGGCGTCCGCCCTCGTCGCCTTCGACGCGGGCACGAGGTGCGGCTTGTTCGGATACGCGAGCTGCGCCAGTGAAGTGCCGGCCACCACGCCGAACAGGACGCCGTCGCGCAGCGCGTCGATGGCGGCGCGGGTGGCCCGCCGGGCGGCCGAGATCTTGCTCGGCGGATAGTCCATCGACCCGGAACAGTCCACCAGGATCACCTCGGCGGCCTGCGGCCCGGCCGTGTCCGGTCCGGGCTTGCGGCCCAGTCCGGCGCCGGTCACCGTCAGCGCCGCGTGCATCTCGTGGCGATCCGGGGCCAGGAACTTGTTCTGGCTCACCGAGATGGTGAATCCGGGTTCGCTCATGTTCACCACCAGGTCCTCGGACGAACGGTGTTGGCCAGGTCGACCAGCGTGCCGTACTGGTCGTCGTCGTCGGCCTCCTCGGCGAGCTGGCGGAACGAGCTCTCCAGTCGCAGCCGCAGTTCGCGCTCGGTGACCGGTGAGCCGAGTACGTCGCCGGGGTACAGATCGTTCGGATCACCGTTGGCGCGCAACAGGTCCAGCGCCGCCTGCCGGACGACGGCGGCCAGCCGCGTCGACGTGTGGGCCGCCGACTCCAACCGCCGCGCCGCGTCGACGACGTCAGCGGGCCGAGGGCAGCCGTCCCCCACACCGTTGTCACCGAGCCGACCGGTGCGCACCCGCACCGCGGCGATCTGGGCCGCGTCGTAGTGCCGGGAGACCGGCCGGACCTCGTCCAGGATGCGGACGGCTCCGTCCCGATCGCCGATGGCCAGCCGGGTCCTGGCAAGGCCGAACGCGGCGCTGGCCGCCGCGCGGTCCGTGTGCCACACCACCTCGTAGTGTTCGGCGGCCAGCTCGTGATCACCACGGTGTTCCGCGCAGTAGCCCAGCGCCAGCCGGGGGGCCAGTTCGCCGGGCAGGTCTGCCCGCACCTTCGTGAACAACTCCTCGGCATCGGTGATCCGCTGCTGGTGGACGGCCAACAGCGCCCGGTGCCAGAGCACCTGCCAGTCGGCGCGGCCGGTCAACCGTTCCGCGTCGGTCAGGCACCGTGCCGCCGCCTCGTAGTCCCGCAGGGCCAGGTAGACCCGGCAGCGGGCCAGTTCGATCTCCTGGGTCGGCTCGCCGAACCTGCGCAGTTCGGTCAACAACCGGTCCGGGTCGGCGGTGGTCATACCGGCCAGGAAGGCGGCCGCCCTGTCGGTCCGGTCCGGCTCCGTGCCGGCCAGGCGCGCCGCGACGAGCGGCGGTGCCGGCCGGCCGTCCGCGAGCACACCGGTACGCAGTACCGCGTCGCTTGCCGGCGCACCGGTCCACAGCTCCAGCGTGGGTGGCCGGCCGAGCCCGTCGTCGAGCAGTTCGGCCGATGCCGCGAACCGCGCGGACCGTATCGGCGCCAGTTCGGCACCGCGCGCCGCGATCAGTTGCCGCAGCACCCCGTCCAACTGCTCGCGCATGTCGGCCGCGGTCGGGAACCGGTGGTGCCAGTCCGCCGACGTGGCCCGTTCGAGCGTCAACCGCAACGAGTCGACACCGGAGGCGAGCGCACCGCGTGCCGCCAGGCGCTCCTCGACGGTGGCCGTCAGGAGTTCGTTGAGCGTTCTACCCAGCGAATACAGGTCCATGTCCACCTGCATGCCGCGGGTCTTGCGCTCCTCGGCCGGCGCGGAATAGAAGGGGGTGCCCCATACGTCGCCGCGAAATCCGATCGGGCAGACCGCGCCCATGTCGATCAGCTTGATCCGCTGCCGTCGGTGGATCACGTTGTCCGGCTTGAGATCGCAGTACACGTACTGGCGGCCGTGGACGTATTCCAGCGCGTCGAGAATCTGCAGGCCGTATCGGACCACGTCGGCGACCGGCAGTGGCCGCATGTTCGCCCGCGCGAGCTGTTTGATCTCGTACAGCGATTTCCCGCCGACGTATTCCATCACGATGTAACCGGTCGGGTTCTCGGCGACGAAGTCGAAGATGCGCACCACGTTGTCGTGGTCGAACGTGGTCAGGAATTTCTTCTCGTTCACGACGGCCGCGACGGTGCTGGGATTGTGCTCGTTGATCAGGGCCTTGATCGCGACATAGCGGTTGTCCAGGTGGGTGTCCATCGCCAGGTACACCCAGCCGACCCCGCCCTGCCCGAGCGCGTCGACGATCTCGTAGTGCCCGACCAGGTCGCCGCGACGCAGGTTCGGCTCGAATGAGTACGGCGTACTGCAATTCCAGCACGTCCCCGAGACGACTCCCGGCTCGTCCTGGATGCTGCGGCCGATATCCTCACCGCACTCACCACACACCCGGTTCTGCTCGGGCACCACGGGGTTGGTCAGCACCCGGCTGGCGGGTGCGACGTCCTCCACCGACGGCAGCGCGACCAGCGCGGAGTCGGACACCACGCCGTGCCATTCGCTGATCCGGCCCGGTTCCCGTGCTGGTGTGATCGTCCGTTGTGGACTCCGCGTGACCGTGGTGACCGCGGTCGCCGTGGCGGTCACGATCGCCTCGGTCGGTGGGTCGGTCGAGACGTAGTCGCCGCAGAGCAGGCAGAAGCCCTCGTCGTCGGGGCCGTCAGGATGGGCGCAGGGTGTCACGAATGGTCCTCGTCGTCGATTCCCAGCCGGCGGCGCACCGCGCGCAGATAAGCGTCGACGGCGGCCGCCGCGGCGATCAGGTCGCACGGTGCCGTGTACAGCAGCCGGTCCGCGGTCTCGTACCGGCGGCTCAGCTCCGGGTCCTCCGGGTAGCCCGCCTCCGCCGCCCGGACCTTGTAGCTCTGCAGCGCACCACGCTGCTTGTCGCGGTCGCGCAGCATGGCCTCGAGCTGGTCGAAGGTCAGGGCTGCGGCTCGTAGCTCCGTGTCGGCCGCCCGGCGCAGGACGGCCAGCATCTCCGGTACTCGGGGATCGTCGTAGCGGCCGCCGCTCGCGCCACGGAACGCGGTGACCCGCACACGCAGCTTGTGCGGGCTCGCCACGACCGGCGCGGACCGGAACTTCGGCGCACCGTTGTTCGTGTGCCGCTCGTGCGAGAGCCGCACGTGTGCGTCGATCTCGGCGACCACTGAGGACAGTTCGTCCACCTGGTGTGCCACCGTGCGCGCCCGGTCGGAGCCCACCGGCAGGGGAGTGCCGCCGTGGTCGGCCAGCACCTCTCGCTGGGATCCGACGATCAACTGCCCACCCAGGTCCGGTGCGGCCCTGGCCATCGGCCCCACCAGCTCCCGCCGCAGCCGGTCCGAGTCGACGGCATCGTCCAGCGAGTCGATCACCACGATCAGAGCAGCGCCCGCCGTCACCGCCTGCTCGACCGCGTCCGGTTCGTCGGTCGGCATCCCCAGCCGCTCCAGTATCCGGCCGGCCATCTCCCCGGTGGTCCTGCCGCGTGCGTCCAGCGCGAGATCGATCCGGCCGGCCGGCAACACCAGGTCGGCCGGCACCGCCGCTGCGGCCTCCGACCCGCGCAGCCGGGAGCTCGGATCGGCCAGCACCACCATGGTGCGCAGCACGGCCAACCGATCCTCGGCCGGACCGACGACGTTCCACACCCCGCCCCTGCCATCGGAGCGCAGGGCCGCGACGAGCACCCTGATGGCCCGCAACACGCCGTTGTCGGTGTCCGACCGGCGATCGGAACTGGTCAAATCGTCGATCCGCTGTTTCCCCGTCAGCACGAAAACCACGTCCGCTGGTGGCTCACCGTGGATCAACGGCCCGATCTCCGGTAAATGCCGCGCGATCGTATCGACCGGAATCAGGTAGGAGAACTTCGAATCCGCGGCCGACTGCTTGGCGACGACGATCCCGACCACGTCGCCGCTTTTCAGATCGACGACACCGGCCCCACTGAAACCGTGCCGAACGGCGGCGCTCGTCGGGAGCAGCGGGTCCATCTGCATCCACTCGGAATCCGGCCCGGTGGGTCCCACGATGATGGTTTGCGCCCATTCCGCCTCGGTGCTGATGCCACGGGGATATCCCTGTGCCTGGGCGTGCCGGCCGATCAGCCGCATCTGCCGCAGCCGCGCCGGAGTCGTGTCGCGCACGGCATCGGCATCGTCCAGTTCCAGCAACGCGACGTCGGCGCAGTGGTCGTTCGGACGTTCCGGCTGCCAGCAACCGTCCCGAACGCGTGCGGTGATCGTCGGCTGTCCGGGCATACCGACGAGTTGGACCCGAATGTCCGACCGAGGTTCATCGGTATCCGTTGTGGCGATGACGTGTGCGCAGGTCAGGATGTGACGATCGGACACCAGCACCCCGGCGCCACACAATGCGCCGCCGGTCTCGTCGAGTATGCCTACCCGCCACGGGCCATCCCACACCCACGGAATGCTACGACCGGCCGAGCAACGCGTCAGGCGTTCCCATCAACTCGACGCGAAAACACCTACGCTGATCGGGCGAATTCCGCGGCTTTCCGGACGCCTAGTCGCCCGGTGCGACCAGGCCGGATTCGTAGGCTGTGACGACCGCCTGGGCTCGGTCGCGCAGGCCCAGTTTGGCCAGTATTCCGCCGATGTGGGTCTTGGTGGTCTGCTCCGCGATGACGAGGGTGTCGCTGATCTCGGCGTTGGACATGCCACGCGCGATCAGCCGCAGTACCTCGGTCTCGCGGCTGGTCAGCAGGTCCAGCGATGCCGGTCGTGGCCGCGCGGCCGACGACGGTTGGCGGGCGAAGTCGACGATCAGCCGCCGGGTCACCGACGGCGAGAGCAGCGCGTCACCCGCCGCGACGACCTGGACCGCGTGCACCAGTTCGGCCGCTGTCGCGTCCTTCAACAGGAAGCCGCTGGCGCCGTCCGGCGACGGACCCGCCGACAGCGAACCACCGAGTAGGGCCACCCGTTCCCGCATCCCGCTGAGTCCGTGCCCCGGTCCGTGGCCGTGTCCGGGCGCCGCCGCCCGACGCGGTTGCCTCGGCGCACACCGTGCTGCTGGAACCATGGCTGGTGTTGGGCCGCCTGCTCGGCATGCGGCTGGTGTTCGACGGCGACCGTCTCGTCCGGGACCTGGACGTGGCGTGCTGGCGGTCCCGCGCGGTGTGGGGCGGTGTCGCGTTCGGCGCCGCGGGCGCGATCAAGGTGTGGGCGATCCTGCCCGGCTACCGTTGCCGTCGAGTTGGCACATGACAAGCGCGTGGGCGCGTGGCATCGGCGGAGGGAATCGAACCCTCGGGTCGCGGTTTTGAAGACCGCGCCGCTTTCCTGAGCTCACCGACTCGGTGGAATCACCAGTTTCGGGTACACGAAACAGCGAAAGCCGCCCGGATCGGATTCCCGATGGGCGGCTCCCTGGTGTGACGTCGGCTTACGTCACGGTGGGGAGCCTGTGCTTGCCATCGCTACTCCTTGACTTCGGCGTTCTGTGTGCGTTCATGATCCCTGAGTCGCGAATCGGCGTCAATCATATTTGCGGCGAGGGTTCTTCGGCGTACGGAACGCAGGCCAAGTCGCAACACGGGCAGTAGCAACCGGCACAGCGACGCCCAGTGCGTCACGAACGGGATCACCTCGGCCGATGCGTCCGCTTGCGGCAACCCGCTACGGCGCAGGCCCGAGAAGGCCGGCACGAGGAACAGCGCCGCCAGCGCCTGATCCACGGCGTACCCGGTGAACCGGACCTCGAACGCGTCCGCCTCACCGGTCAGCAGCTTGGTCGTGAACGGCATCACCACGATGGTCAGCAGCCACAACGGGTTCCACTGGATGACCGGCCCCACGAGTCCCGTCGCGTACCCCTGCCGGGTCGGGTCGTGCACGTCTCAGCCGGCCGCCTCGCGGACGATGTCGGCGACGATCTGCGGGCGGGAGACGTAGATGGCATGGCTGCCAGGGGTTTCCCGGATGGTGGCGCCCATGCGTTCTGCCATGGACCGCTGCGCCGCCGGTGGGATCATGCGGTCCTCCGTGACGTGCAGGTACCAGCTCGGCTTGATCCGCCATGCCGCCTCGCTGATGGTGCCGCCGAGTGCCTCGAGGCCCCATGGGACCTGGGAGTCGGCGAGGAACGCCGCGTCGGCGGGGGAGAGGTCGCCGGCGAAGGATTCGTGGAACTTGGCGCGGTCGAGGAACAGGAAGCCGTCGCGGGGCGGCAGGATCGGCGGCTGCGGGCCGTCCTGGGGGAATCCCGCGATGAGGGAGTTCACCGACTCGCCCTTGTCGGGTCCGAAGGCCGTGACGTAGACGAGCTTGGTCACCGCGTCGTGCAGGCCGGCCTCGGTGATGACGGCGCCGCCGTAGGAGTGGCCGACGAGTACCGCGGGTCCGCCCAGGTCGTCCAGCACCGTGCGGGTGGCGGCGACGTCGGCGGCCAGCGACGTGGTCGAGTTCTGAACCACGGCGACCCGGTACCCAGCGGCACGCAGTTCGTCGTAGACGCCGCGCCAGCCGGAGCCGTCCACGAAACCTCCGTGGACGAGTACGACTGTGGTGTCGGTTCCCGGCATGTCCTGTCTCCTCGGCTCGAATCCCTGTTGGACGCGGACGAATCTAATGGTCGGCCCCGGCGTGCGTAATCCGTCATTTGACGTACCTGCGTTGCAGCGCGTCGCGCAGGGCGCCGCGAGCTGTGATGCCGACCTTCTGGAAGACGCGGTGCAGATGGGTGGAAACCGTGCGCGGTGACAGGAACAGTCGCTCGCCGATCTGCTTGTTCGTCAGGCCCTGCGCGGCGAGTTCGGCCACCGCGAGTTCCTGTGGGGTCAACGGCACGCCCTGGGTGGCGCCGGTGGCACGCAGTTCGGCGCTGGCACGCTCGATCCACGGTGCGGCAAGCAGTTCCTCGAAACCCCGGAGTGCCGCCGTGAGATGGAGCTTGGCGGCCGTGGTCGCGCGTTCCCGGCGCAGGTGCTCGCCGTACAGCAACTCCACGCGCGCCCGGTCGAACACCCAGCGCCGGGTGCCGGGTACCGCGAGCGCCTCCTCGAACAGCTTTCCCGCGTCCTGTGGTGTGCCCAGCGCCAGCGCGGCCGTGCACACCATGGCCTGGCGGGCGGAGATCAGGGCGAGCCCGGCCGACCGGGCGGCTTCGGCGTGCGCGAGAGCTTCCACGGTCCGGCCGCTGCGGGCGGCGGCCTCGGCGAGGTCGAGGACCAGCCAGAGCGCGTGCGGGTTGTGGGCGAGGAAGGTGCCAGGTGGGTTGATCATCGTCGCGTGCCGGTAGGCGTCCTCGAACGCGGAGGCGCCCAACGCGGCCAGGCAGTGCAGTTGGGAGGCGTAGCTGGCGAAGGTCCGCAGTTTCCTCGGCGCGGCCCACAGCAGCACCTGCTCCGCGTATTCGTCGACCAGCGCGGATTCGCCTCTTGCCGCCGCGACCAGGCCACGCGCGAACCGACCTAGGCAACCGGTCACCGCGAACCCGAGGTCGACGGACAACTGCTGTCCCTCCGCCGTCGCCTCGACCAGTTCGGCCCACTGACCGGTACCGAAGTCGTGCAGGCCCAGCAGGACGGACGCCTCGATCGTCCTGGTGATCGCTCCGGTGTCGCGACTGTCCGTGGCCAGCCGGCGCAGCGGTTCGACGACGCCGTCGGCCCGATCCAGGTACAGCCCCGCGACGGCGACCCGGATGGTGCGTGCCGGGTCGGCGGACCATCGCAACTCGTCGACCGCGTCGTCCAGGATGGTCAGCAGCCCAGGGTCGATGGGCAGCGGGTTCAGCGCCGCGCGCAGCAGGGCCATGGTGTCGGTCTGGTGCGCTCGCAGCCGGTCCAGCGCGGCTTCGATATCGACCCACAACTCCGGTTGCCCGCTGAAGTAACCGGTGTAGATCAGCGTGTACAGCGCTTCGACGACATCGGACTCCTGATCGTGGATGTCATCGGCCTGGTGCAGGGCGGCCAGCAGGAGCCGGCTCGCGGTCGCGGCGTCGCCCTCGGTGTTGAGCAACTGGTAGGCGGCGGCGAGCGCGACGGCCAGTGACCGGGCGGCCGATGCGACATCGGGTGCGTTCACCAACAGTTGGCGCACCTCGGTGAGGTCACCGGTGATCGCGGCGCCCAGGTAGGCGGCCCTCGCGGTCCGCCGGGCACGGTCGCCGGCCGCCGGGCTGAGCTCGGCCGCCCGGAGCATCGCGGTGACCGCCCGCGTGCTGTCGGCGTCGCCGTCCCGCGACATCCGCAGCGACAGGGCTTCCAACAGTCCCGCGATCTCCTCGTCCGGTTCGACGGCGGCCTGACCGAGATGCCAGGCCCGATGTTGTGGCGACCGTGCGAAAGTGTCGGCGAGCACCCGGTGCGCGGCCCGCAGTTCGTCGCTTGTGGACAGTTGGACGACCGCGGAACGGATCAGCGGATGCCGGAACTCGAGCCGGCCATTGCGTGGATTCCGGTGCAGTATGCGGGCGCGCTCGGCCGGCGCCAGGTCGTCATCGCCTATCGGTCTGGGCACGGCATCGTCGAGGGACGCGCCGGCCAGGACCACGAGCAACAGAGCACGGCGGGTCCGCTCCGGCAGGCTCTGCAGCCGGTCGGCGAACGTCGCCTGTAGCCGGTGCGTGAGCGGCGGTACCTCGGGGAACCGAGGCGAACCGGTGGTTTCGAAGGCGGTCGGAAGCTCCAGCAGGGCGAGCGGATTGCCCTGCGCGTCGGTGCGCAGTCGGCGCCGGATGTTCGCCGGTAGCGCGGGGAACGTCGCGACCAGCAGTTCTTCCGAGCTTGCTTCGTCGAGCGGGTCGATGTCGAGCACCCGGAAACCACTGCGCACGAACGCGTCACCGGTATCCAGCCGTACCGCCACCAACATCCGGACGTCGGCGTCGTCAAGTCGCCGCAGCGCGTAGATCAGCGCCATGCTGCTGGCGAGGTCGAGCCACTGCACGTCGTCGACGACCAGCAGCAGC
>DATBDL010000386.1:0-7731 GCA_036269975.1 Pseudonocardiaceae bacterium
GCGGGTGGGGGAGGCGTCGGGATGACGCGCACCGCCCGGCATGGGTACCGGGGTGGAGCCCGGACCCGTCTTGGGGCTGGTCAGCTCGCTCGGTGCAGGTGGTGGTGGCCGTACCCGCCGCCGGGGCGGGCGTCGTCGGCGATCACCAGGCAGAGGTGCGCGGCCAGGTAGGCCCGGCATGGGGACGGCAGTTTGCCGCGGAACCGCCGGCTACGGCAGGTGCGGCACCTGCCTCGATCGTCCGGCCGGTGCTCGTCCAACAGCGTCCGTAGCGCGGAGACGATCTTGGGCAGTTCCACGCGAGCCAGGGTCAGCGCCGTGTCGTCGTCACAACGCTGCGCTCGACGGACCAGATCGCACAGGCGATCATGCAGGGATCGGTCGAGCTGGCCGAATAACGAACTGGCCATGGCGGTCAGAATCCCCCTCCTCGAACGTCGGTCGCGCCGCGAACGGGCGCCAGTCGACGTGGTGCGCGGGCTCCGAACGGCGGGTATCGTTCCGTCGTCCGGGCGAACGAGGTCCCTTTCGGGTCCTGTCACGGCCTGGTCGCCGTTCGGTCCTGTAGCAGCCTGAGACTCCGCCGCGAGTTCTGCAAGTTGCACCACACGGATGGGTGATACCTCTTGGTGCTCGCCCAGTTGGCGAACAGACTGTGCACCAGATGCCAACTCGGTGTAGTTCCAGCGGTGTGCTCGCGTTCCGCCATGGAGGTGAGTGTGACTTTGGTCCGTGATCACAGTCCCACCGTGCGCCGCCGCCGGTTGGCCGCGGAGCTGCGCCGGCTGCGCGACCAGGCGCAACTCACCATCGACGACGTGGCGGAGAAGCTGGAATGCTCCGCGTCGAAGATCAGCCGGATCGAGACCGGCCATGTCGGTGTCACGCCGAAGGACACGCGCGAGCTGCTGAAGCTCTACGGGGTCGACCCCGACCAACTCGAAGCCCTCGTCCAACTCGCCCGTGAGGCCCGCAAGAAGGGCTGGTGGCACACCTACACCGAGGTGTTCACCGGTGCCTTCGTCGGCCTCGAAGCCGAGACGTCGTCGTTACGCGCCTACCAGGCCCTGCTGATCCCCGGCCTGCTGCAGACCGAGGACTACATGCGGTCCGTGATCCGCGCCGCCCGGCCGGAGGAGACGGACGCGCAGGTCGAGAAGCGGGTCACGGCCCGGCTGGCCAGACAGCGCCTGCTGACCGACCCGGACCCGCCGCGCTACTGGGCGGTGATCGACGAGGCGGTGCTCTGCCGTTCGGTCGGCGGCCCCGACGTCATGCACGCCCAGCTCAACTGGCTGGTCGCACGCGCCACGCTGCCGCACGTGACCATTCAGGTGCTGCCGTTCAATGCCGGCGCGCATGCCGGTATGGAAGGCCCCTTCCTCATTCTCGGTTTCCCGGAACAGGCCGATCCGGACGTGGTCTACGTGGACAACACGACGGCCGGCATCTACCTGGAGGAGCCGTCCGAAATCCTGCGCTACACGCTGATGTTCGATCATCTGCGCGCCGCCGCTCTCGCGCCGGATGACACGTTGACCAGGATCGCCGCGGCGGCTGCCCGGTTCTCCTGAGCAGGGAAATCCAAACGAGAGGAGTTGGGGTGTGACCCTTTCTGTTGGTGCGGAAAGGATTTGGCGGAAAAGTAGCCACAGTGGCGGCGGAAACGACTGTGTCGAGATCGCCACGGTCGCCGTGGGAGCCGCCGTACGTGACTCGAAGAATCCAGACGGTCCGCAGTTGAGTTTCGGCTCGGCGGGCTGGGCGACATTCCTTGGTCAGGCCAGGGCCCGACTGTCGTCCCACTAGCCAGCCCGGTGGCGGGGTAAGGGGTGATACCGACCCCTTACCCCGCCATCGGCCGTTTCCGGGCGTCGGGTAAGGGGTGTAGGGGCCACGGACTACCTGGTCACCTCATGTGGGAGTGCCACCCTCACGACGAACCTCCTCATCACAGGGCCGATCAGGCCGAACAGATGAGGAGAGATCGTGATGAACATGTGGACCCAGGAAGCCCTCCAGGCCGAGACCGACTACCGCCGTCAGCAGCTCCGCCGGCTGGCCAGCCACCGTCGGACCGCGTCCGCCCGTCGCTCCGGCGGCTGGTACCGGTGGTTGTCCAAGGGGCTTCGGCACTGAAGTCGGGACCGGGGTGCGGAACAATGGACCTCGTGCCAAGGCTCGGATCAGGTATTCCACTCGTGGCGCGCGCCGCCGAGATGGCTCGGCTGCGCGCGTCACTCGCACGTGCGGAGGCCGGCGCCGCCGGTGCCGTGCTGGTCAGCGGTGACGCGGGCGTTGGGAAGTCGCGACTGCTGGCGGAACTGGGGCAGTACGCCGAGGCCAGGGACGTGCTCGTGTTGTCGGGCCGGTGCCTGGACGTCGGCGAGACCGGCCTGCCCTATCTGCCGTTCGTCGAGGTCCTCGTCCAGCTCAACCGGCAGGACCCGGCAGCGGTCCGGCACTGGCCCGCGCTGGCGCGGCTGCTGCCCGAATCGATCATGCCGGCGACCCCCGAACCGGCCAGCTACTCACCGCGGCCGGGTAGCCCCACCGCGGCGCCGGAGCGCGACCTGGGCCAACTCCAGCTCTTCGACGCGCTGATCGGCCTGCTCACCGACCTGTCCTCCCGGCGCTGCGTGCTGCTGCTGGTCGAGGACCTGCACTGGGCCGACCAGTCGACCAGGGACCTGGTGTCCTTCCTGCTGTCCCGGCTGCGCGCGCAACGACTGCTCGTCGTGGCCAGCTACCGGTCCGACGACCTGTACCGCCGCCACCCGCTCCGTCCGCTGCTGGCCGAACTGGTCCGCCTGCCGGCCGTTGAGCGGATCGACCTCACCCCCTTCGACATGGACGACTCCCGCAAGTTCGTGGCCGCCCTGGCCGACGGGCCGCTGTCCGACGACCTCGTCCGGCAGATCGCCGAGCGCTCCGAGGGCAACGCGTTCTTCGCCGAGGAGCTGATGGCCGCCTGTGCCGAACACGAGGACGGCGTCCCGACCGGGCTGGCGGACGTGCTGCTGGCCAGGATCGAGCGGCTCGCGCCGGCCACCCAGACCGTGGTGCGGCTCGCGTCCGTCGCCGGCCGCCGGGTACGGCACTCCAGGTTGCAGGCGGTTGCGAACGTCGGCCCGCTCGAACTGGACGAGGCGCTGCGCGAAGCGGTGCAGCACCACGTGCTGCTGGTGGACGACGGTGCCGACGTGTACGCGTTCCGGCACGCCCTGCTGCGCGAGGCCGTCTACGGCGACCTGCTGCCCGGCGAGCGGGTACGGCTGCACGCCGACTACGCCAAGCACATCGCCACGGAGGAGGGCCGGCGCGGTGTCGCGGCCGCGCTGGCGCACCACAGCCTGCAGAGCCACGACCTGCGCACGGCGCTGCTGGCGTCGGTTCGGGCCGCAGACGACGCGGCCAGTCTCGGCGCACCCGCCGAGGCACTGCGGCACGTCGAGCAGGCGCTGAAACTGTGGGACGGGGTCGACGCGGCCGACCGGCCGACCGGGATCAGCGAGGCGGTGCTGCTGCGTAGGGCCAGCTACGCGGCCGGCACCGCCGGCGAGCCGGAACGCGCTGTCGCCTACGCGCGCTCGGCCGTCGACCGGTTCGCCGCCGTCGAAGAACCCGAGAGCGCGGCGCAGTCCTACCGGCGACTCGCGCAGGCCCTGATCGGCATGGACAACAAGGGTGCCGAGGCGCGCGAGGCGATCGAGAACGCGTGGGCGCTGGTGGCCAAGCGGCCGCCCTCCTACACCAGGGCGTGGGTGCAGGCCGTGTTGGCCATGGCGTTGCGGCGCAGCGATCCGGCCGCCGCGAAGGTCGCCGCCGCCGACGCCATCGCCGACGCCCGTGCCGTGCGCGCACTGGGTGCCGAGGCGGACGCGCTGATCACGCTCGGCATGCTGGAGGAGCACGACGGCAACGCCGAGCAAGCCGTCAGCCACTTCAAGGAGGCCGTCGACACCGCGGTCCGGGTCGACGCGTTCAGCACCGAACTGCGCGCCCGGTTCTTCCTCGGGCTGCACCGCTACGACCACGGCGACCTGACCGGTGCCGTCGCCGAGTTCGACGAGGGCAGCGCTCGCGCGCGGGCCAACGGCATGACGTGGAGCAGCTACGGCATCGACATCCGGATCTACCAGGCGATCAGCAAGTACATGGTGGGTGACTGGGACGGCAGTGCCGCGGCGGCCGAGGCGCCGGGCAAGCGGATGTCGGACACCGTGCTGGCGCGGCTGGCGTCGGCGAGCGCGTTCGTGATGGTCGGTCGCGGCCAGTACGACGAGGCCGAGAAGCTGCTCACCGAGCTGCGCGCGCACTGGCACCGTGACGGCGACATCGTGCTGTACGGCGGCTACGCGGCGGCCGAGCTGGGCCTGTGGCGCGGCCGGCCGGAGCACACCGCGGCCGTGGTCGAGGACGTGTCGACGCTGCTCGCCAAGGCGAGCTGGACGTGGATGCTCTGCCGCATCCGGTTGGACGCGTGGGGGATCGCCGCGCAGGTCGAGCTGGCGCGGCGGGCCCGCCGCGAGCGGGACGTCGGCGCGGAGCTGGCCGCGGTCGCCGAGGGCGAGCGCCTGGCCGACGACGCGGAGGAGGTCGCGACGATCGGCCGCCCGTGGACCGGCTCGATGGGGGCCGAGGGCCTTGCGTGGCTGGCGGTGGTGCGCGCGGAGCGGACCAGGCTGGCCGGACCGGGCGACCCGGCGGCGTGGCGGGCCGCGGTCGAGGCGTTCGACTACGGCAGCGTCTACGAGCAGGCCATCGCCCGGCTGCGGCTGGCGGAAACGCTGCTGGCCGGCGACAACCGGGCCGAACGGGCGGCCGAGGCGACGGTGGAACTGTCCGAAGTGGTCGCCGTGGCGGGACGACTCGGCGCTCGACCGCTCAGCGAGGCGGCCGCCGAGCTGGCACGCAGGGGCCGGCTGACCGTGGACGGGCTGGCGGCGGTGCGGGACGAGGTCGATCCGTTCACGCCACGGGAGCGTGCCGTGCTGACGCTGGTCGCGTTGGGACGGACGAATCGGCAGGTCGGGCAGGAGCTCTACATCAGCGAGAAGACGGTGAGCGTGCACCTGTCCCGGATCATGGCGAAGCTCGGCGCCAGCCGCAGGGCCGAGGCGGTCGCGACGGCCTACGAGCGAGGACTGCTGGCGCCACACGGCTCGTAGGGCGTCGGCGGGTCGCGGGGGTCGCGCGCCGCGGGCGTCGCGCGCTGTCGGGCGCTATGCGCTGTCGGGCGTTACGCGTTGGCGCCCAACGGTTCCCGGGTGGACAGCGCGACGCGCAGCAGGTTGTCCTCGTGGCGGATGGCGACCTCGAAGCCGGCTCGGTGGGCGGCCCGGCTCAGACCCTGCTCGCCGGGCAGGCACCAGCCGAACAGTTCCGTGTGGCCGCCCGCCCGCGCCGTGCGGGCGAGGTGGGCCAGCAGCGCCGAACCGACGCCCTGGCGCTGCCAGTCGTCCTCCACCAGCAGGGAGACCTCGCCGATCAGCGGGTGGTCGGTGTTGATGAGCTGTCCGACCGCGACCACCTGGTGGCCGACCAGCCCGACCACGGTCCGGCCGCGCGGTGGCGCCAGCAGCCGGTGCAGCAGGCGGCGCGGGATGGTCCTGGTGCCGGCGTGGTAACGGGCGAACAGACTGGCTCGGGAACACCGGTCGTGCATCGCGGCGACCGCGTCCGCGTCGGCCGGGCGGCCCTCGCGCAGGACGACACCGGCACCGCCGTCGGTGACGACGGCCGTGGCGTCCGTTGCGCCCAGCGCCGACACGAGATCCGCGAGCGCGCCGGCCCGCGCCAGCTCGACCTCGGTGAACGGCGCCCAGCCCCGTCGCACGGTGATCTCGCCGCCGTCGGCGGCGCGCACGGTGACCGGACCGCGTTCCGCGACAGCGGCATCGGCGTCCACGAGCGCCCGCACCGTTTCCGCGTAGCTGGCGCTGCCGTCCGCCAGCCGGGTGACGGCGCGTAGCGCGAACGTGGGAGCGTCGGTGAGCTCCGTCACGTCGGCCGCCGTGATGCCGGCACACCGGCCGCCGATCCCGCGCACCATCGTCACCAGGTCGGCCGGCCGCAACTCGGCCGGTACCCGGACGACGAGGTCGTCGATCACGCCGTCGGGCACCGGCAACACCGTGAGCGCCAGGATGTTGCAGTCCCGTGCCGCCAGCGAGGTGGCCAGCCGGGCGAGCGCGCCCGGTCGATCGGTCAGCTCGACACGCAGTCGCCAGGTCGCTGTCATGACTCCAGCGTGCGGCCGGGTTGTTGCCGTTCGAGGACGTGCGTGTTACTGATCCAGCGGTTCGGTTCGGTTGCTCGACGGCCGGCGGGCCAGTTCCCGTTGCAGTTCGGCCAACCGGCGTTCGATGCTGGTCAGCCGGTCGTACTCGAGGCTGCGCGCGGCGGTTCGGGCCAGCACCAGGCTGGCGCCGGAGAGGCCGGCCGCGATCACGGTGCCGGTCAGGTGCCAGGTCGGGCTGTTGCCGGTGCAGTCGAAGACGTGGTCGAACCGGGTCGATGAGCACGTCACGTACGGAATCCCGGCCAGCGCCACGCTCGCCACGGCGACCCCGGCCAACAGCGCGGTGCCGAACGTCCGCATCAGGTCGAACGCCGCGTTGGCCACGCCGAGCGCACCCGCGATGAACAGCACGGGAACCGGATTGGGGAAGCCGCCGAACGCGGCCGCACCCACCATCAGCACGCAGATGACCGCCTGCGCGATGACGATGACGCGATCGGGCCTGGCCAGCATGGCTTTCGACCCTAGTCGCCCACCGCTGTGACGACGCGTGCGGCGCGCGGACGGATCAGGTGGACTCCGGTTCACGCGGATGGGGTGACGGTAACGGCCGCGCCACCGCCTGACCTTCCACTGCCGGCTCGTCCTCGGGTGGGACCGGTTCGTGGTCCGGCTCGGCCACCGCCATCCGCACCGCACGCGGGCGCATCGTCAGCAAGGCGAGGATGCCGCCACCCGCTGCCGCGACACCGGCGCCCAGCACCAACCAGAACCCGATCCCGCTCGTCCAGGTGAGCTGGAAGCCGGCAGTCTTGTCGACCGCGTCCAGGTCGGCGGACACGACCATGCCCATCGTCCACACGGTCCCGACCAGCATGCCGGCGCCGACCGCCGCGATCGGGGCGGCCAGTCGTGCCAGCGACCCGCGACCGAGCACCAGCAGCAGTCCGCCGATCACGGCGATCACACCCGTCGCGACCAGCGGATAGCCGAAGTGCGGGGCGTGGAAGTAGATCTTGCCGGGGTAGTTGCCGCCCTGGGTGAGGTGCCACGACGTGTAGCTCAGGGTCAGGGTCTGGTTCCCGGCCTGCTCGGACTCCTCCTCCAGCATCCCGAACGACCCGCCGACCGCCAGTCCGCCCGCGACGCACAGCAGCATGGTGGCAGCGGCCGACAGCGCGGGTGACGGTGAGCGTGCGGGTTCGGTCACGTCCAAGATCCTGGCACGATGGCGTGGAATTCACTCAGGTCGGCCAACATGTGAATGGGTGGTTCCTAGTAATTCACGGCTTGCACGTCACTTCCATCGATACGCGCCCTCTATACGTACTGGCTGGTCGGCCCGAACGAGGGCCGGGCCGAACAGTCGTCGCACAGTTCAGCCGAGCAGGTCGGTGGCGATCCGCTTCCATTCGTCCAAGATCTGGCTCCGACGGAGCGGATCGCCACCGATCATCGCGTCCATGGCCAAGCCCCTGGTCAGGTTC
>DATBDL010000387.1:0-31942 GCA_036269975.1 Pseudonocardiaceae bacterium
ATCATCGCCAACTCACGCACCGACGCACTGCTGGTGGAGTCGCAGCGGCTGACCAGCGAACTACAGGCCAGATCCGGCGAACTCCAGGCGCAGCAGGCGGAACTACAGCGGTCCAATGCCGAACTCGGCGAGAAGGCGGAACTGCTGGCACGACAGAACGCCGACATCGAGATCAAGAACCGCGAGATCGAGCAGGCCCGCCAGGAGATCGAGGAACGCGCACAGCAGTTGGCGCTGACGTCCAAGTACAAGTCGGAATTCCTCGCCAACATGTCGCACGAGCTGCGGACACCGTTGAACAGCCTGCTGATCCTGGCCCGACTGCTGGCGCAGAACCCGAGCCGCAACCTGACCGCGAAACAGGTCGAGTTCGCCAACGTGATCCATTCCGCCGGCACCGACCTGTTGCAGCTCATCAACGACATTCTCGACCTGTCGAAGGTCGAGGCGGGCCGGATGGACATCCACCCGGAGCGGTTCCCGATCAGCCAGCTCCTGGACTACGTGCAGACCACGTTCCAGCCGCTGACCGCCGAGAAGGGACTCACCTTCGACGTCACCGTCAGCCCGGACGTGCCCGACCACCTGGTCACCGACGAGCAGCGGCTGCGCCAGGTGCTGCGCAACCTGCTGTCCAACGCGGTGAAGTTCACCGAACTGGGCAGTGTCGGCCTCGACGTGACGGCCGTCGGCGACACGATCGGCTTCGCGGTGCGGGACACCGGGATCGGCATCGCGCCGGACAACCTGGAGTCGATCTTCGGCGCGTTCCAGCAGGCCGACGGCACCACCAGCCGGCGCTACGGCGGCACCGGCCTGGGTCTTTCGATCAGCCGTGAGGTCGCCTACCTGCTCGGCGGCGAGATCAGGGCCGAGAGCCTGCTCGGCGATGGCAGCACGTTCACGCTGTCGCTGCCGGTCGGCAACTTCGTCGCGGACGAGAACGCGACGGCCGAGTCGGTCGCCGTCGCCCTGGCCGAGTCGCCGTCGGCGAGCGTGCCGCCCGATCCGACGCACCGCAGGGTGCTGGTGCTGGAGGCGGACGAGGGCGGCCTGCTGTCGATGCTCGCGCGCAGTGTCGCCGCCGAGGTGGCCACCGACCAGAATCCGGTGACCGTCCATCGCGCCGGCACGCCGGACGAGGCCATCCACGCTCTCACCGGCACGAGGTACGAGTGCGTCGTGATCGACCTCAGCCTGCCGGAGGCGATGGCGCTGACGTTCGTGACCCGGCTGAGTGAACATCCGGGACTGGTCGCGCTGCCGGTGCTCGCCCATGCCGCGCACCGGATCGGCCCGGCCCATGATCGGCTGCTGTCCGCGCTGTCGAGGGTGCATCCGGTCGAGTCGCTGGCCACGGTCGACGAGGTCAGGGCGCGAATCCAGGCCCGCCTGTCCACCACGGCGGGAATGGCGAACCCGCTGTCCGGCCGCACGGTGCTGGTGATCGACGACGATGTCCGTAACGTTTTCGCGATCACCGGCATGCTGGAGCTCAACGAACTGACCGTGTTGCACGCCCCCAACGGCCGCAAGGGCATCGAGTTGTTGCTGGACAACGACAGCGGCGTCGACCTGGTGCTGATGGACGTGATGATGCCGGAACTGGACGGCTACGCCACGACGGCCGCGATCCGCGAGATGCCACAGTTCGCGGAACTGCCGATCATCGCGGTGACGGCGAAGGCCATGCAGGGGGACAGGGAGAAAAGCCTGGACTCCGGCGCGACGGACTACGTGACCAAGCCGGTGGACGCGGACGAACTGCTGTCCTGCATGCGCCGCTGGCTACCGGTCTGAGCGGGATCGAAGCGGCCAGCACCTGGCTTCACAGGTTGTCGTCCAGGTATGTGGCAAGCACGTCGTCCGGGACGCGGAGCAGTTCGTGCGTGTAGAGCTCGGCGATCTCGGCCGGATCGTCCGCCGCGCAGACCCTGGCCAGTTCGTCCATCAACTTTTCGTAGTCGGGGCCGGTCTTGCCCGCGTACGCCTCGGTCATCCGACCCCACTCGTCCCACGGCAGGGTCTCGATCTTGTTGAGGGCGGCCAGATCCCGCACGGCGTTGCCCATGATCTCGGCCGGTCCCCAGTTCTCGGTGCCGTACACCCCGAACCGGTTGGCGTCGACGTCGCCGTCACGGAACGCCTGCCACGCCTCGCCACCGGTCAGGAACAGGCCAGGTTCGAGGTCCTCCGGTCGCGACAGCACGGACTTGCCGATGTTCTCGACGTCCGTCCGGACCCAGCGGCCGTCGTCCCGGTACTCGACCACCCAGTGGTCGACCCGCTCGCCCGGCTGGAAGTACGCCGCGAAGCCGCAGCGGGCGCGGGCCGCGATCCCACGGTGGCGCAGCAGAGCGCAGCTCAGCACGGCGAAGTGCCGGCACGTCCCCACCACCCGCCGGTCCGGTTCGCGCTCCTCGGTCAGCGGGGCGGGGTCCAGAGCCAGCAGTCGCCGAACGATGGCACCGGCCGGCCGAACCTGGTTCGCGAAGAAGCGGTCGGCCGGCAGCCCCAGCGCTTCCGCGTCGTACGGCTGAACCACCTGTGCGTGCACGGGCCGGCAGATCGCCACCGGGTCGTGCGGAACCGGTTCGAGCGCGGCCGGGTCGACGCCGTCGAGGCTGGTCAGCGGGCCTGGCGTCGAGTAGTCGATGTCCATGGCGGTCAGCCTAGTTCTGGCCTATGACAGCCTGGGGACGTCGAGCGTCGCGAGCACATCGGCCAGCACGTCGACGTGGTGTCGCGTGCTGGTCAGACCCATGCCCATCGTGCTCACGGTCAGGTGGGTCGCGCCCAGGTCACGCCAGCCGGCGACATAGTCGGCCCAGCCGGCGCGGGGCACCTGGGCCGGCGAAAGGCGTGCCTCGAAGCCGACGTCATCGGGGGAGCGGCCGGCTTCTGTTGCGTAGCCCCGAATACGGTCCACCATCGCGGCGGCTGTCGAGTCGGGTTGCCGTTGGGGCAGCCAGCCGTCGCCGATGCGGCCGGTCCTGCGGAGCACGGCTTCCGCGTTCCCGCCGAACCACACCGGGATTCGGCGCGTCGGGCGCGGGTTGATGCCGGCGTCGTCCACCCGGTGCCAGCGGCCGTCGAAGGTGATCGTCGGCTCGGCCCACAGTGAGCGCAGCAGCGCCACCTGCTCCTCGATCCGAGCACCACGATCCCCGAACGACTCGTGCAGCACGTCGAACTCGACCGGATTCCACCCGACGCCGACGCCGAGCCGCAGCCGCCCGCCACTGAGCAGATCGATTTCGGCGGCCTGCTTGGCGACCAGCCCGGTCTGCCGTTGCGGCAGGATCAACACGCCGGTCACCAGTTCGACCGAAGACGTGATCGCGGCGAGGTAGCCGAACAGCACGAAGACCTCGTGGAAACTGTCGTCACTGGTATAGCCACGCCACCCCGGCCGGCTGTCCACACCGGCGCCGATCACGTGGTCGTACGCCAGAATGTGCTGGTAGCCAAGCCGCTCGACCGCCTCCGCCCACCACCGGACGTCTGTGGGGTCGCTGCCGATCTCGGTCTGTGGGAACACCGCGCCAATACGCATACCCAAGATCCTAACTTCTCGGGACAGCGAGACGGGCAATCCCCTAGGCTGGAGCGCGCTCTGATCGGCCATTAGTGCAACCGGGGGACGACGTGGCAGGTTTCGACGCGACACCGGTCGATCTGCAATTATGCGGTTCGAACCTGACGGAGATCAGCAACGGCCTGACCGCCGAGTTGAACAATCTTCGGTCCGAAATGGACGGTCTGTTCGCCGCTGGCTGGCAGGGCGAGGCGGCGAGCGGCTTCGCGCAGGGCTGGGACCAGTGGCAGAGCGGGGCCAGGGACGTCCTCGATGCCTTGCGGGACATGGCGGAACTGCTGACGTCGACCGGCAGGAACTACCAGTCGACCGACGACTCGGCAGCCGGCGACCTGGGGGAATCCGGGGCGGGCGTGTGATGGCCGAATTCACCGTCGATCTCGATCGGCTCGACGACGTCGTCGCGGAGATCAGCCGATTCGACCAACGGCTCGAGGCCGCGCTCGAAGACGCGGACAACCGCGTGAACCAACTGCATACCACGTGGCGTGGTACGGCCGCGACGCGACATCAGCAGGCACATGAGGAATGGCAGCGTGGCATCGCGGAAATGCGGGCGGCGCTGGCCGTGTTGCGGCAGAACGCGGCGACCGCCCGCTCGAACTACGGCAACGCCGTGACGGCGAACGTCGGCATGTGGGGACAGGCGAGGTGAGGGAACCGGTCAGCGTCGACCCCGACAC
Organism: Pseudonocardiaceae bacterium; assembly: GCA_036269975.1. Taxonomy (GTDB): domain Bacteria; phylum Actinomycetota; class Actinomycetes; order Mycobacteriales; family Pseudonocardiaceae; genus DATEPR01. Next base: position 4,282 of record DATBDL010000387.1, read on the forward strand.
CTACCACGCCGCCAGCGCCGTCTTCGGATCCGACGTCCACGCGCAGTTGACGTCGGCCTGCGGCGGTCTCGAATCCGGCCTGTCCGGGCAGGGTGGCGTGGCGGGCACCGACCCGGCCGGCACGACGTGGGCGACGTCCTACGACGACACGGCACGTACCGTGCACTCGCTCGTCGGCGACCTGGCGTCGGCGAGCACCACGCTGGCCGCGATGCTGCAGATGACCGGCTTCAACCACGGCATGGCGGACAGCGCGTCCGACCCGACCCACGCCGCACCGACCCCGCCCGACGACACGGTCTATACGCCGAGCCAGCGCGCGCTGCCGGAACTGCCGTCCGCGCACGGCGGATCGTCCGGCCCGCCGCCGCTGTGGTGGCTGGTCGAGCACACCGTCGGCTACGTGTGGCCCAACGGCGACCCGGCCAAGCTGCGCACAGCGGCCGGCGTGTGGTCCACCACCGCCGACGCGGTCGCCGCCGGAGCGGACTACGTCCCGGAAGCGCTCAGCGCGATCGCGAGTCAGCAGTCCCCCGAGGTCGAGGACGCGTACGCGGTCTGCCAGGGAATGAACGACCACATCGGCGATGTGGCGTCGGCATGCCGCGACCTGTCCAATGCCTGTTCCGATTTCGCGGACGGCATCGACAAGGCCCACCACGACGTCCAGGACGAGCTGACCAGCCTGGCGGAATGGACGGCCGGCATCGAAGCGGGCGGCCTGGTGGTCGGGGCCTTCTCGCTCGGCCTCGGCGAAGGAGCGGCGCAGGGCGTAGCGGCGGCGCGAGTCGCGGCCACCGCGGGCCGGATCGGGAAGATCATCCAAACCCTGATCGACCTGGCCGGCACGGTGGCCAGAACGATCGGCTCCATCATCGGAAAGGTCACCGACGCGGCGGAACGCCTGAAGGTGATCCTGGGCGTGCGGCTCAGCAGGGCACTCACCGCACTGGTGGCCAAACTGCCAACCGAGGCCGACGCCACGGACGCCGCGTTCGGCCGGATGAGCGTGTGGGCCAAGGACTGGTCCACCCGAGGCATGGAAATCGACTCCGAACTCGGCGGCAACCTACCACCGTTCTTCCCGACGATCGACAAGTTCGAGAACGGAGTGGTAACCAGTATCAAGAGCGTTGACCTGACGGCGCCCACGTATCAGAACGCGAGCGCCCTGACATCGAAACTCAAAGGCTATGTCGACTCGGTCGCCGATTTCAAAGAGGAGACGTGGGGCCGCGTCGAAATCACAGAGGACGATTTCACCGGGCGCGCCCTGCAAGTGGCGATCCAGCCGGGTGTCGCGTCGACGGCGCAGTTGACTGCACTTGATCAGTTGGGGCAGTATGCTGCGTCGAAAGGTGTCCAATTGATCATCTCGGAGGTGCCATGACGTCGCACCGGGTTGGCGTCGACCTTCGGCAGGGCGAGTACATCATCAGCGTGTATTCGCGGACGCCGAAGGGAGTGTGGGTTGGCGACGGCGTACCTACCCGATTGGCCGAGGATTTGCCTTTTGAGCAATTGGGCGATGAGGTTCGTAAGGCGCTCGCGCGGTCGCGGCAGGTTGGCGTCCCTGAGTTGACACGGGACAGCCGGCCGGACAAGCCGTTGCTCGATCTGCTCGGATTGCCTGACTATGCTACCTATGCGAAGGGAACGCGGTCAGTCAGAGTGCGGATCGATGGAGGCGAGATCGTCCAGGTTACTCCGTTGCGCAACGGCGGCCCACAGCGCGGCTTCACCTCGATCTCCGACGCCAAACAGACCTTTGTATACGAGTCACCCGAACAGCTTGGTGCCGCAGTGAAAGAAGCCTTCACCAAAGCGGTCTAGTCATCCGGGGTCAGCCACAGGACTCCGTTGGGTGGGAGTTGCAGTACTGCCGATGCCGGCATGCCGTGCCATTCCTCGGGTTCCGCTACCACCGCTCCCATGTTGCCCACGCCTGACCCGCCGTATGCCTCCGCGTCCGTGTTGATGACCTCACGCCAGCGGCCGGGCAAGGGCAGGCCCACTCGGTAGTTGAGGTGGGGGGCCCCCGCGAAGTTGGCCACGCACGCCACGGACGAGCCGTCCACACCCATTCGCAGGAACGACAGTACGTTGCCGCCGGAGTCGTTCGCGTCAATCCATCTGAAGCCTTCTGGGCGGGTGTCCGCACTGTACAACGCCGCAGAAGTCCGGTAACGGTCATTGAGATCGCGCATCAAATCCCGGATTCCCCTGTGCAACGGGGATTCCAACAGGTGCCAGTCCAGGGACCGCTGTTCGGCCCATTCGTGTTCCTGGCCGAACTCGCCGCCCATGAACAGCAACTGCTTGCCTGGGTGCGCCCACATGTACGCCAGCAGCGCCCGCAGCCCGGCTGCCTTGTTCCACTCGTCGCCGGGCATTCGGCTCCACAGTGATCCCTTGCCGTGTACCACCTCGTCGTGGGACAGCGGTAGCACGAAGTTCTCGCTCCACGCGTACATCGACGAGAACGTCATCTCGTTGTGGTGGTACGACCGGTAGATCGGGTCGAGCCCGACATAGTTCAGCGTGTCGTGCATCCAGCCCATGTTCCACTTGAAGCCGAAACCCAGTCCACCCAAGTGTGTCGGCCGGCTCACGCCTGGCCACGACGTGGATTCTTCAGCGACCATCACCACACCCGGATGCCGTCGGTAGACGGTCGCGTTCAGTTCCTGCAAGAACTTCACCGCGTCCAAATTCTCCCGGCCACCGTATTCATTGGGCAGCCACTGGCCTTCCTGGCGCGAGTAGTCCAGGTACAGCATCGAGGCGACCGCGTCCACCCGCAGACCGTCCACATGGAACTCGTCCACCCAGTACAGGGCGTTGGCCACCAGGAAGTTGCGCACCTCGTTGCGGCCGAAGTCGAACACCAGCGTGCCCCAGTCCGGCTGCTCGCCCCGGCGTGGGTCGGCGTGTTCGTACAGCGGGGTTCCGTCGAACTTCGCCAGTGCCCAGCTATCCTTCGGGAAATGCGCGGGCACCCAGTCCATCAGCACACCGATTCCGCGCTGGTGCAACAGGTCCACGAAATACCGGAAGTCGTCCGGGCCGCCGAACCGTGATGTCGGCGCGTAGTACGACGTGACCTGGTAGCCCCACGACCCGCCGAACGGGTGCTCGGCCACCGGCAACAGTTCGACGTGCGTGAAACCGGCGTCGGTCACGTAGTCGGCCAACTGTTCTGCCAGCTCACGGTAGCCGAGGCCGGCGCGCCACGAACCCAGATGCACCTCGTAGATGCTCATCGGCGCGTCGGTCCACGTGGTGGCCTCGCGCTGGGTCACCCAGTCGGTGTCGCCCCACTCGTACGTCGACGCCGTGACGATCGACGCGGTGGCCGGCGGCGGCTCGGTGGCGAACGCGATCGGGTCGGCCTTCTCGTGCCAGCCGCCGTCCGGACCCATGATCCGGAACTTGTACTTCGAGCCGACCGGCACGCCGGGGATGAAGATCTCCCACACCCCGGACGAACCCAGTGACCGCAACGGGTTCGCTCGGCCGTCCCAGCCGTCGAAGTCGCCGGTGACCCGTACGCCGCGGGCGTTCGGTGCCCACACCGCGTACGACACGCCGGTGACGTCGCCGTCCGGCGTCTCGTACGTGCGCACGTGCGCGCCGAGAACGTCCCACAGCCGCTCGTGCCTGCCCTCGCCGATCAGGTGCAGGTCCAGTTCGCCGATGGTGGGCAGCCAGCGGTACGGGTCGTCGGCGGTGACTATCCGGCCGTCGTAGTCCGCTTCCAGCAGGTACGCGCCGGGGTGGTCGGGCAGCGTGCCGGCGAACAGGCCGTCCGCGACGCGGTCCAGCGGGAAGCGCCGTTCGCCGGCAACGACGGTCACCGACCTCGCGGCCGGCCGCAGCGCGCGGATCACCAGGCCGTCCTCGACCTTGTGGATGCCCAGCACGCCGTGCGGATTGTGGTGACTGCCGGCCAGCAGCCGGTCGATCTCCGGCGCGGCCGGTGCCGCCGTGTGTCGTTGGGCCGTCACGGCCTACTCGCCTCCCGCGATGATCCTGGCGATGGACGACAGTGGTACCGCCGACCAGTCCGGGCGGTTCGCGTGCTCGTACGCGACCTCGTACACCGCCTTGTCCAGTTCGAATGCCCGCAACAGCTCGACATGATTCCTCGGATCGCCGAGCGAGTCGCCGGCGGCCTCGCCGTAGCCCTCGCAGAACGCGGTTCGGTTGCGTTCCGCCCACTCGAACGCACGCTCGGTCAGCCGCGCGTCTGCCGGCTGCCCGATCAGCAACTGGTGCGCCGCGTAGTCGAACGAGCGCAGCATGCCGGCGACGTCTCGCAGCGGCGAGCGCAGCATCGCACGTTCGGCGGGCGGCGCGGCCGGCTCGCCCTCGAAGTCGATCAGCAGCCAGCCGGCCACAGTGCGCAGTACCTGGCCGAGATGCAGGTCACCGTGGATGAACTGCATGTAGACCGGGGGCTTCGTGTCCCGAACCTGGTCGTACGCGGTGCGTAACGCGGAGCCGTACGCGGCCAGCTCCGGCACCATGTCGGTGACCCGGTCCAGCCGGGTCCGCATGGCGCGCACCGTACGGTCGAGCTCGTCCTCGTCGACCTCCTGCTGGCCGAGCGTGCGCTGGAGGTCGGAGTGCACGACGGCCACCGCCTGGCCCAGCCGGTGTGCCTCGCTGGCGAAGTCGCCGCCCGCCTGGTCGGCGCCACCGTCCACATCGGCCATCAGGTCCCGCACGCTCGTGGTGGCCATCGCCCAGCCTTCGACCGCGTCGGGCAGGTAGTGCTGGAGCATCGCGATCGTGGTCGGCTCGGCACCGAAATCGCCGAAACCGCCGGTGCGGAAGCCGAGATCGCCGGTAGCGCCGAGATCCCTGAGGTCCGCGCTGATCGACCCGAGTGGCTGGGCGATGTGCTGGCAGCCGACCGCCCACAGCGCCCGGTGCAGCCGCAGGTCCGGATTCAGGCCACCGGCCAGCTTGCGGAACAGCTTGAGGATGTAGCGGTTGCCGTAGGCGAGCGACGTGTTGCTCTGCTCGGCCGTGATCGGCCGGGGCCGCAGCCCGGTCTCCAGCTCGACGTCGGGTTCGTGCTCGAACACGAGCGGGCCGATCCGCTCGCCGTCGCTGATCTTGTCCAGCAGGTGCGCGGTCAGGTCGGGGTCACTGGTGGCGTCGTAGCAGGCGATGCCGTCGACCGTGCCGATCATGTTGGATCCGAAGTGTTCCGGCAGGTGGGTCCGGCCGCCGACGAGCAACTGGTAGCGCTCGGCCCGGTCGCCCTGCTCGACCTCGATGACCACGTGCAGCAGCAGCGGATCGCCGGATACCAGTTCGGTGGTGACCAGATTCCGCACCGACGTGATCGGCCGGTCCTTGCCGGCGAACCACCGCCTGGCCGGTAGCCAGGACGGCAGCTCGCCAACCAGTCGGTCGACCAGCTCGCGGGAATCCTCGGTCACACGACTCACCTCACCATTTCGCCTTCGTCGCCGGGTTCGCGCAACTGGAACCAGTAGAAGCCATGGCCGGGCAGCGTCAGCAGGTAGGTCAGATCACCGATCAGCGGGAAGCGGACACCGCCGGTCAACTCGATCGGCGTACAGCCACGGTGCGCGGACAGGTCCAGTTCGACCGGCTGCGGGAAGCGCGACAGGTTGTTGACGCACAGCACGACGTCGTGCCGGCCGTCCGCGCGCACCCAGCGCCGCTGGTAGGACAACACACTCGGGTTCGACCCGCCGAGTTCGGTGAAGTCGCCCTCCGCGAAGGCGTGGTGCTGCTTGCGTACCTCGATCATCCGCCGGGTCCAGCTCAGCAGCGACGACGCGTTGGTCGACTGGGCTTCGACGTTGATCCCCTGGTAGCCGTACATCGGGTCCATGATCACGGGGAGGTAGATGCGGCCGGGATCGCAGTGCGAGAAGCCGGCGTTGCGGTCCGGGGTCCACTGCATCGGGGTACGGACCGCGTCCCGGTCGCCGAGCCAGATGTTGTCTCCCATGCCGATCTCGTCACCGTAGTACAGGACGGGGGAGCCCGGCAGTGAGAGCAACATCGCAGTGAACAGTTCCTGCTGGTTGCGGTCGTTGTCCAGCAGTGGCGCGAGCCGGCGGCGAATCCCGATGTTCGCCTTCATGCGGGGGTCCTTGGCGTATTCGGCGTACATGTAGTCGCGCTCGTCGTCGGTGACCATTTCGAGCGTCAACTCGTCGTGGTTGCGCAGGAAGATGCCCCACTGGCAGCCATCGGGGATCGCGGGGGTCTGGGCCAGGATCTCCGAGATCGGGAACCGGCTCTCCCGCCGCACCGCCATGAAGATCCGCGGCATCAACGGGAAGTGGAACGCCATGTGGCACTCGTCGCCGCCGACGGTCGGATCACCGAAGTACTCCACCACGTCCGAGGGCCACTGGTTCGCCTCGGCCAGCAGTATTCGGCCGGGGTACTCGTCGTCGACGACCTTGCGGCAGCGGCGCAGGAACTCGTGTGTGCGCGGCAGGTTCTCGCAGTTGCTGCCCTCCTGCTCGAACAGGTACGGCACGGCGTCCAGCCGGAACCCGTCGATGCCGAGGTCGAGCCAGAACCGCAGTACGTCCAGCATCGCCTCCTGGACGTCCGGGTTCTCGTAGTTGAGATCGGGCTGGTGGCTGAAGAAGCGGTGCCAGTAGAACTGGCCGCGGACCGGATCGTAGGTCCAGTTGGACGTCTCGGTGTCGACGAAGATGATCCGCGCCTCGGCGTAGCGGGAGTCGTCGTCGCTCCACACGTAGTAGTTGCCGTAGGGGCCGTCCGGCTCGGCGCGCGACTGCTGGAACCACGGGTGCGCGTCGGAGGTGTGGTTGAGCACCAGGTCGGTGATCACCCGGATACCCCTGGCGTGCGCCTCGTCCAACAGGTAGACGAAGTCCTGGACGGTGCCGAACTCCGGCAGCACGGCACGGAAGTCGCTGATGTCGTAGCCACCGTCGCGCAGCGGGGACGCGTAGAACGGCGGCAGCCACAGGCAGTCGACGCCGAGCCAGTCGAGGTAGTCCAGCTTGTCCGCGAGACCGCGCAGGTCACCGGTGCCGTCACCGTTGGAGTCACGGAACGCGCGCACCAGGACCTCGTAGAACACCGCGCCCTTGAACCAGGTCGGATCGGCCGGCGCCTGTTTCGCGTGGCGGTAGTCCTCCGCCTGTGGTTCCACCAGCATGCCGTCGTCGGTGATCGCTTCACCGGTGTGCGGCACACCGTCCAGACCGAGGGCCGCGTCTGGTCGGACGTCATCGTCCACGTACTTCACCTCGTCTCGAACTGGGGGATACCCACTGAATGAGGGTAGGGCTGTGCCGAACAGAAATATGTGTACGGAAAGTGTCGTGTGGAAGTTACGCGAGCCGCGGCGCGATGCCCACCACGTGGGCGACGGACCGCCACGGCTCGAGCTGGACGTAGTTGGCCTGACCCCAGTCCCATGTCTGGCCGGTGACCTCGTCGTGCGCGATCAACCGGTCGTCCCACTTGAAGCCGAGTTCGGGCAGGTCCAGCCAGAGCGTGCCGGACTGCGCCTCGCGCGGATCGAGCGTCACCACGACCACCACGGTGTCGCCGGTCTCCGGATCCTGTTTGGAGTACGCGATCAGCGCGTCGGAGTCGATGTGGTGGAACCGGAGCGTGCGCAACTGTTGCAGCGCTGGGTGGGCGCGGCGGATCGCGTTGAGCTTGGTCAGCCACGGCTCGAGCGACCTACCCTGTGCGAGCGCCCCGGCGAAGTCCCTCGGTCGGAGTTGGTACTTCTCCGAGTTCAGGTACTCCTCGCTGCCCGCCCGGACCGGTTCGTGCTCGAACAGTTCGTAGCCCGAGTACACGCCCCAGGTCGGTGACAGCGTCGCGGCGAGCGCCGCCCGTAGCGCGAACATGCCCGGCCCGCCCACCTGGAGCGACTCGTGCAGGATGTCCGGCGTGTTGACGAACAGGTTGGGCCGGCCGTCGTCGCAGTGCTCGATGAGTTCGACGCCGAACTCGACGAGTTCTTCCTTCGTCGTCCGCCAGGTGAAATACGTGTAGCTCTGGGTGAAGCCCAGCCGCGCGAGGCCCCACAGGACCGCGGGGCGGGTGAACGCCTCGGACAGGAACAGCACGTCGGGATGCGAGTCCTTGACGGTCTGGATCAGCCAGGCCCAGAAGTCCGGTGGCTTGGTGTGCGGGTTGTCCACCCGGAAGATCCGCACCCCGTGCTCGACCCAGTGCAGGACGACGCGGAGCACCTCGGCGTAGAGCCCCTTGGGGTCGTTGTCGAAGTTGATCGGGTAGATGTCCTGGTACTTCTTCGGCGGGTTCTCGGCGTAGGCGATCGTGCCGTCCGGCCGGGTGGTGAAGAACTCCGGGTACTTGTGCACCCACGGGTGGTCCGGCGCCGCCTGTAGCGCGAGGTCCATCGCCACTTCGAGGCCGAGTTCCTCGGCGCGGGCGACGAACCGGTCGAAATCCTCGAACGTGCCGAGATCGGGGTGGATCGCGTCGTGGCCGCCCTCGTCGGCGCCGATCGCCCATGGCGAGCCGACGTCGGACTCCCTGGCGTCCAGCGTGTTGTTCGCGCCCTTGCGATTCACTCGTCCGATCGGGTGAATCGGCGGCAGGTAGGCCACATCGAAGCCCATCGCGGCGATCCGGTCCAGCTCCGCCGTCGCGGTGGCGAGCGTGCCGTGCACCGGGCGCCCGACCTCGTCGAAACCGCCGGTCGAGCGGGGGAAGAACTCGTACCACGAGCCGTATGCGGCACGCTTGCGGTCCACCCACATCCGCATCTGCTGACCCTTGGTGACCAGCTCACGGACCGGATGATCGTGCATGATCCGGTTGACCTCGGTGGACAGTGCGGGCCCCACCCGCTCGGCCAGCGGCAGTTCCTCGTCGCGCAGCGCGCCCGCCGCCCCGGTCAGCAGCGCACGATCGGCCCAGCGGTCCGGCCGACGCGACACCCGGTCCAGCAGTCGCGCGCCGTTCTCCATGTCGTTGGCCAGGTCGCCTGCGGTCTGGTCGGCCGCGATCTTGACCACGACGGCGTGGTGGAACGTCGCCCATGGGTCGCTCCACGCGTCCACCCGATAGGTCCACGCGCCCGGCTCGTCCGGGACGATCACCGTGGCGAACAGGTCGAGACCCTTGCCCTTTTCGGCCATTCTGGCCTGCCGGGCCACCCGGTCGCGCGGCCCGCGCCACGTCACCGTCGCCGCGATCTTGTCGTGGCCCTCGCGCCACACCGTCGCCGAAACCGGGATGTGCTCGCCCACCACGGCCTTTGCCGGCCAGCGGCCGCAGCCGACCGAGGGAGCGACGCCATCGATACCGAGCCGACCGGTCATGGTGACTGCCTCCTCCGTGCGGTCGTCCGTAGGATGCCCAGTGTGCCCGAAGTGATCTTGTGCGTTGTCGTCGGGATCCGCTCCTACAAGCGTGTACCCGTCAGCGGCGCACCGCACGCGTAGGTGTGTGCACTCCCACTGTGTGACGTAACCGCGGTCACGTCCACGTTGAGCCGACGATGTGGGACCAGAATTTACAACGATCCGACAAAGGGCCCATAACAGTCCAAACCAGTGGCGACTCGGTCGGACGATAGGGTCGATCACCATGCGAGCAGTACGCCGGTTGACCGTCCGGGTCAGCCTTCCGGAGTCCCTGTCCGCACTCGGCACCCTCGCCGCCAACCTGCGCTGGACCTGGCACCCGCCCACCAGGGATCTCTTCGCCGCCGTCGACCCCCAGATCTGGCAGGCGACCAACGGTGACCCGCTCCGGCTGCTGGCCGAGATCAGCGGGGACCGGTTAGCCGAACTGGCCGCCGACGACGGCTTCCGCACCCGGTGCGCCGACCTGGCCGACGACCTGGCGCGCTACCTCACCGAGCCGCGCTGGTACCAGGAGCAGGACGGCTTTCCATCGGCCGTCGCGTATTTCTCGATGGAGTTCGGCGTCACCGAGGCGCTCCCGATCTACTCCGGCGGCCTCGGCGTACTGGCCGGCGACCACCTCAAGGCCGCGTCCGACCTCGGCGTGCCGCTGATCGCCGTCGGCCTGCTCTACCACGCGGGCTACTTCCACCAGTCGCTCTCGCCGGAAGGCTGGCAGGTCGAGCAGTACCCGACGATCGACCCGGCCAGCCTGCCGCTCGCCCCGCTGACCGAGGCGGACGGATCGCCGGTGCTGGTGCGAGTCACGCTGCCGGACGAGCGGGACCTGGTCGCCCGGATCTGGCAGGCGCGGGTCGGCCGCGTTCCGTTGCTACTGCTGGACTCCGACGTCGCCGAGAACGATCACGAGCTGCGTGCGGTCACCGACCGACTCTACGGCGGCGACCAGGAACACCGCATCCGGCAGGAGATCCTGGCCGGCGTCGGCGGTGTCCGGGCCGTACGGGCGTACTGCCGCCGGGCCGGCCATCCGCAGCCGACCGTTTTTCACACGAACGAGGGACACGCCGGTTTCCTCGGTCTGGAGCGCATCCGCGAACTGGCCGCCGACGGACTCGACTTCGACCAGGCACTCGGCGCGGTGCGGGCCGGCACCGTGTTCACGACACACACCCCGGTGCCCGCCGGCATCGACCGGTTCCCGATCGACCTGGTCCGCCGCTACTTCGACCGGGGTCACCTGCTGCCCGGCGTCGACCTGGAGCGGATTCTCGCGCTGGGCGCCGAGGACGATCCCGGCGTGTTCAACATGGCGCACATGGGCCTGCGGCTCGCGCAGCGGGCCAACGGCGTGTCGGCGCTGCACGGCGAGATCAGCAGGGACATGTTCCGGGGGCTGTGGCCGGGATTCGACGTCACCGAGGTGCCGATCGGCTCGATCACCAACGGCGTCCACGGCCCGACGTGGACCGCGACCGAGGCCCTGTCGCCCGCCGCGGACCTGTCGGATCAGCAGCTCTGGGACATGCGCAACCTGCTGCGGTCGCGGTTGGTGGCCGAGGTGCGGCGCCGGGTGCGGGCGTCGTGGTTGCGGCGCGGCGCGTCGGACCTGGAACTCGACTGGACCGACGCGGTCTTCGACCCCGATGTGCTGACCATCGGCTTCGCCCGCCGAGTGCCGACGTACAAGCGGCTGACGTTGATGCTGCGCGACCCGGACCGGCTGCGCGCGCTGCTGCTGGACCCGGACCGGCCGATCCAGTTGGTGGTGGCCGGCAAGTCGCATCCCGCGGACGATCCCGGCAAGACGATGATCCAGGAGTTCGTGCGGTACGCCGACGATGTCGGTGTGCGGCACCGGATCGTGTTCCTGCCCGACTACGACATGTCCATGGCCAGGTACCTGTACTGGGGCTGCGACGTGTGGCTGAACAATCCGACCCGGCCGATGGAGGCGTGCGGCACCAGCGGCATGAAGTCGGCGTTGAACGGCGGTCTCAACCTGTCCATCAGGGACGGTTGGTGGGACGAGATGTACGACGGTTCGAACGGCTGGGCCATCCCCACCGCCGATGGCCTCGCCGACCCGAACCGCAGGGACGAGCTGGAGGCGGCCGCGCTGTACGGGCTGCTGGATCGGGAGGTCGTGCCGGCGTTCTACGACCGGGTATCCGGCCTGCCTACTCAGTGGCTCACGATGGTCCGGCACACGATGGCGACGCTCTGTCCTCGGGTACAGGCGTCGCGGATGGTGCGGGAGTACGTGCGGAATCTGTACGTGCCCGCGGCCGCTTCGGCCGCGGTGATCGCCGATGACGGCTTCCGGGGGGCGCGGGATCTGGCGGCGTACCGGGAACGGTTGCGGGAGCACTGGCCGCAGGTTCGGGTGCTGTCCTTCTCGTTGGAATCGCCGTCGTCGGAACTGGGTGCCGTGGCTCTGGCGCGGGCAGAGGTTGATCGGGGCTCGCTGGATCAGTCCGAAGTGGACGCACAGTTGGTCTGTGGACGGGTGGACGAGGCCGGGGAGCTGTACGACCTGGTGGTGCAGCCGATGACCCACAAGGACGACGGCCGGTACGAGGCGTCGATGCCGCTGCCGTACGCGGGGGCTGTCGGGTACACGGTGCGGGTGCTGCCCAAGCACGATCTGCTGGCTACGTCTGCCGAATTGGGTCGTGTGGTGTTGGCGAACTGACCTCAGCGGGGTGCTCGCAGCAGCATCAGGGAGTGCGCCGGCAGGGTCATCGTGCCGCCCGCACTGATTATCCTTCTTACTGCTGGTGCGCCGTCGGGAGCGCCGGTGTCCAGGACCGGCTCGAACGTGGCTCCGTACTCGGCTGACGGCAGCACCATGTCGATCGGCCGGTCGTCGGCGTGCAGCATCAGCAGCCACGAGTGGTCGGTGACCATTTCGCCGTCCCGGTTGCGGGAGCGGCTGTTCGAGCCGTCGATCCACATGCCCAGCGTGCGGCGGTGCTCGTCGAACCAGTCGGTTTCCGTCATCTCCGTCCCATCCGGTCTGAACCAGATCAGGTCGGGGCGGCCGGTCGGTGTCGTCCTGCCTTCGAAGAACTCCGGTTGCCTCAGTGCTGGGCTACGGGAGCGCAACCGCACCACTCGCCGCGCGAATGCCAGCATCGAGTCTGCCGGACCGGTGGCCGACCAGTCCAACCAGGACAGTTCGTTGTCCTGGCAGTAGGCGTTGTTGTTGCCCCGCTGCGTTCGCCACAGTTCGTCGCCCGCTGTCAGCATCGGCGTCCCCGTTGACAGTAGCAGCGTGGCCAGCAGGTTTCGGGCCTGGCGGGAACGGACTGTCAGCAGCCCCACGTCGTCCGTGTCGCCTTCGACGCCATTGTTGGCCGATCGGTTGTCGTCGGTGCCGTCTCGGTTGTCCTCTCCGTTGTCCTCATTGTGCTTGTGTTCGTAGGAGACCAGATCCCGCAGGGTGAATCCGTCGTGTGCTGTGACGAAATTGATGGACTGCCATGGCCGCCGCAGATTGTGGTCGTACAGGTCCGACGAGCCCGCCAGTCGGTATGCCAGGTCCCGCACACCCGTTGCGCCGCGCCAGAAGTCGCGGACCGTGTCTCGGTAGCGACCGTTCCATTCCGCCCACTGCGCGCCGAACTCGCCTACTCGGTAGCCCTCGCCGGTGGCGTCCCACGGCTCGGCGATCAGTTTTCTCCTTGCCAATACCGGATCGGCGGTGATCGCGGTCAGCATCGCCGAGTCACGGTCGAAGTAGCCGCCGGCGGGCCTGCCGAGCGTGCTGGCCAGGTCGAAGCGGAAGCCGTCCACGCCCAGTTCCGTCGTCCAGTACCGCAACGAGTCGGTGACCAGCCGGATCACGGTCGGCGATCCCGCGTCCAGGCTGTTGCCGCATCCCGTGATGTCCACGGCGTGGCCCCGGCGGCCGTGCAGGTAGTACGCCGGTGCGTCCAGGCCGCGCAGGCTCAGGGTCGGGCCGTTCGGGCCGCCCTCGCAGGTGTGGTTGAACACCACGTCGACGATCACCTCGATGCCGACCGCGTGCAGGGCGGCCACCATCGTGCGGAACTCCTCGATCTCGCGGCCGGGTGCACTGGCGTAGCCGGCGTGCGGCGCGAGGTAGCCCAGCGGCGAGTAGCCCCAGTAGTTGTGCCGGCCGGCGCGGATCAGGCTCGGCTCGTCGGCGAACGAGTGCACCGGCAGTAGTTCGACCGCCGTCACGCCCAGCCGCACCAGGTGCTCTACCACGACCGGATGCGCGAGGCCGAGATACGTGCCGCGCAGGTGCGCCGGAATGTCCGGATGGCGCTGCGTGAAGCCCTTCACGTGCACCTCGTAGACCACCATCTCCTCGAACGGCACGTCCGGCCGGACGCCGGTGTCCGGGCCACCGGGGGAGTTGACGACGGACAGCGGCACGCTGCCGAACGAGTCCACTGTGGACGCCGGCCCGTACATCGGGTGGCCGACGTAGCCCAGCGCCGCCTCCAGGTCGGTCACGGCACCAGTGATCCCGGTCGCGTACGGGTCGACGAGCAGCTTGGCCGGATTGCACCGTAGGCCGCGTTCGGGCTGGTAGGGGCCGTGTACCCGATAGCCGTACCGCTGGCCGGTCGTCACGCCGGGCACGATGCCGTGCCACACGCCGAACGTCCGCTCGATCAGTTCGACCCGTCGCTCGCCGCCGTCGTCACCGATCAGGCACACCTCGACGGCATCGGCGACCGACGACGTCACGGCGAACCGGACACCACCGGCCTCGGTGTGCGCGCCGAGCGGAAACGGCCGACCGGCGAGTACGGGATTTCCGGACGCGGGTCGCAGTGCCATACGTCCACGATACTTTCTCGATTATGTTCGGTCTGCCGGCAGCACCGATACCAGCGCGAACGACTCGGGTGGCAGGATCACCTCGTCGCCTGCGACGACCAGGTTGCCCCGGCGCAGCAGCGTTTCGTCCAGCAGTCCGCCCAGCGATACCGATACCTCGGAATCGCCGAGATTGCATGCCAGCCGAACGAGTCCCCTGTGCATGACCAGCCACGAATCACCAGCGTCGACGCGCAGGCCGCCGATGCGCGGGTCGGCCAGTTCGGGGCGTTCCCGGCGCAGCGCGATCAGGCGGCGGTAGAGCAGCAGCGACTCACGATGACCTGCCTGGTCGCGCTCGGCCCAGTTCAGGCGGGACCTGGCCACGGTGGCCGGGTCGATCGGGTCGGGCACGTCGGCCTCGCCCCAGCCGTGCCGGCTGAACTCGGCCCGTCTGCCGTTGCGGACCGCGTCGGCCAGTTCGGGGTCGGGGAAGGACGCGAAGAACTGCCACGGTGTGCTCGCCGCCCATTCTTCGCCCATGAACACCATCGGCGTGTACGGCGAGCAGAACACGATCGCGGCGGCACACGCCAGTTTGCCCGGCGACACCGTCGCCGACAGCCGGTCGCCGGTGGCGCGGTTGCCGATCTGGTCGTGGTTCTGCAGGTAGACCACGAACCGGTCACCGGGCAACCGCCGCGTGTCCACCGGCCGGCCGTGGGTGCGGCCACGGAAGGACGACCACGTGCCGGCGTGGAAGAACACCTCGCGCAGCGTGCGTGCCAGAGCGCCGGGTGCGGCGAAGTCCGCGTAGTAGCCGCTGGTCTCGCCGGTCAGCGCCACGTGCAGGCTGTGGTGCAGGTCGTCGCTCCACTGGGCGTGCACGCCCATGCCAGCGCCGTCGCGGGCGGTCACCAGCGCCGGGTCGTTGCGGTCGGACTCGGCGATCAGGGTCAGCGGGCGGCCGAGTGCGGCCGACAACGCGTCCACTTCGGACGACAGTTCTTCCAGGATGTGGATGGCACGCCGGTCGGTGAGCGCGTGCACCGCGTCCAGGCGCAGGCCGTCGACGTGGAAGTCGCGCAGCCAACTCAGCGCGCTGTCCATGGCGTAGCGCCGGACCTCGTCGGAGTCCGGGCCGTCCAGGTTCAGCGCGGGGCCCCAGTCGTTCCGACCGGTGAAGTACGGACCGAACCGCGGCAGGTAGGCGCCGGATGGGCCGAGATGGTTGTAGACCACGTCGAGCACCACGCCGATGCCGTGCGCGTGGCACTGGTCGACGAACCGCTTGAACCCGTCCGGGCCGCCGTAGGGCTCGTGCACGGCACCCCACAGCACACCGTCGTAGCCCCAGCCGGCCGTGCCGTCGAACGAGTTCACCGGCATCACCTCGACCAGCGAGATCCCCAGGTCGACGAGGTGATCGAGGCGTTCGATCGCCGTGTCGAACGTGCCGCCGTCGGTGAAGGTGCCGATGTGCAGTTCGTAGAGCACGGCGCCGGGCAGCCCGCGCCCGGTCCACGCCTGGTCGGTCCAGGTGAACACGCCGTGGTCGTACACCCTGGACGGCCCGTGCACGCCGGCCGGCTGCCAGGCCGATTCCGGGTCGGGCAGGGCTGCGTCGTCGTCGCCGAGCAGGTACTCGTAGTCGGTGCCGTGGCCGGCGTCGACGTCGGCCCACCACCAGCCGCCGTCGCCGCTGGTCAGGTCGTGGTCTGTGCCCGCGATCCGGATGCGGACGCTCGGCTGCCCCGGCGCCCAGACCTGGAATCTCATGACCGCTCCAGCAGCGCCACCGGGTAGCGGGACAGCAGTTCGGCCAGTCGTGGCAGGCGGTCGACCTGGCGGCCGGTGAGCACGTCGGTCCAGGTGCCCGCTGGCAGCGGCAGCACGGTGTCGCGCCAGCCGCCATCGGCCGCGAGCCGGACCGGCAGGCGGGTGGCGACCGCGACCAGGCCGGTGGACCTGGCGAACGCGATCACGTGCCGGGCGGCCGGGCCCTCCGCCGACAGCGCCAGATATCCCGTGAACAGGTCGGGGTGATCCCTACGTAGGGTCAGGATTCGTTGCGTGACAAGGAGTTTCGCGGCGCCGGTGTCGTCGACGTCGGGCAGCCAACCGGCCGCGAGCCTGTTCAGCAACGCGCGGCGGGGCGCGTAGTCCACGAGCCGGCGGTTGTCCGGGTCGACCAGCGACAGGTCCCACAGCTCGCTGCCCTGGTACACGTCCGGCACACCGGGGCCGGCGAGCTGGAGCAGCTTCTGGCCCAACGCGTTGGACCAGCCGGGCATCGTGATCCGTTCGACGAACCGTTCGACGTCCGCGAACAGTTCGGCATCGCCGAGCACCTTGGCCGGCCAGGACGTCACGTCGGCTTCGAACGCTTCGTCGTTATCGGTCCACGTCGTGCGGATCTTGGCTTCGCGAGCCGCCTTGAGCAGGTAGTCGGCGAGGCGACCGGCGCTGATCGGCCACGCGCCCAGCAGTGTCTGCCATGCCAGCAGGTTCAGGGCCGGCTCGTCGATGCCGTGGCCGGTCGACCAGCGGTGCACGGCGTCGGTGAACTCGCCGGGCAGTTCGGCCAACACGGCCAGCCGGGCGCGGACGTCCTCGGAGCGCTTGGTGTCGTGTGTGGACAGTGCGGTCATCGTCGCGGGCCAACCCGCAGCGCGTGCCGCCGCCGACGCGTGGAATTCCGCCACGTCGACACCGAACCGCTCCGGCGTGTTGCCGACCTCGTTGAGTGCCACGAACCGGGTGTAGCGGTAGAACGTGGTGTCCTCGGTGCCCTTGGCCACGACCATGCCGGACGTCTGCTGGACGCGGGTGGCCAGTTCGCCGGCTGGGTCACCGTCGATCTGCCGTTCGATGGCGTCCAGCGCGGTGGCCAGCGCGGGTTGTCCGCGTCGCGCGCCGTCGAACGCCGCGGCCAGGTACGCGCGGTGTTCGGGCAGGTAGGAGCGGTAGACGGGGAACGCGCAGAGCAGTTCGGCCACCGCCCGCCGGGCCATGTCCCTGTTGACGTCGTCGACCAGCGCGGCGATCCTGCGGACCTCGGCGACCAGCAGCGTGTCCGTGACGAGCCGGCTTGCCTGGTAGCGCACGGTGTCGAAGTCGGTGCCACCGGCCGCCGAACGCGGCGGTTCGCCGGCCGGGTCGACGAAGACGCCGCAGATCTCGTTGAGCGCGTCGTAGCCGGTGGTGCCGTGCACGGGCCAACTCGTGGGCAGCACCTCGCCGGGATGCAGGATCTTCTCGACCACCAGCCAGACATCGGGTGCCGCCGCCCGCAGCCGGCGCAGGTAGCCGCCTGGGTCGGCGAGGCCGTCCGGATGATCGATCCGCAGGCCCGTGACGTCACCTTCGGCGACCCAGCGCAACACCTCGTGATGGGTCGCTTCGAAGACGTCCGGGTCCTCGACGCGGACACCGGCCAGGGTCGTGATGTCGAAGAACCGCCGGTAGTTCAGGTCGGCGTTGCCACGGCGCCAGTCGACCAACTCGTAGTGCTGGCGGTCGTGGACCTGTTGCGGCGTACCGTCGCCGGTGCCGGGCGCGATCGGGAACCGGTGGTCGAAGTAGCCGAGCTCGTCGCCCCGCACGGTCAGCTCGGCGACGTCCGCCGCCGAGCCGAGAACGGGCAGCAGCAGGCGTTCGCGCGACCAGTCGATGTCGAAGTACCGCGCGTACCCCGATTCCCGGCCGTGCCGCAGCACGTCCCACCACCAGCGATTGTCCGGTCCGGCGACGCACAGGTGGTTGGGCACGATGTCCACGACGAGACCGAGGCCCGCCGATCGCAGCCGCGCCGCCAGCGTGCGCCGCCCGTCCTCGCCGCCGAGTTCCGGTCGCGCGCGGGTCGGGTCGACGACGTCGTAGCCGTGCGTCGAACCGCGTTCCGCGTCCAGGATCGGCGACACGTACATCGCGCCGACACCGAGGTCACGCAGGTAGTCGACCAGCGCGGTCGCGTCGGCGAACGTGAACTCGGGACGCAGTTGCAGCCGGTACGTCGAGTGGGGAACCGTCACGACCGCTCGACCCGCTGGAGCACCATCAGCGAACGCGCGGTGACCTTGAGCGAACCGCCGGCCGGCACGACCTCCGCCTCGGACTTGTTGAACGTCTCGCCGGCCACGTCGCCGGTCACGGTGTCCACGACCAGTCGCCAGTCGCCGCCGTAGTCCGGACCGGGCAGCGTCATGTCGATGTCCTCGTGGTGCGCGTTGAACGCCATCAGGAACGAGTCGTCCACCACCGGCATGCCGCGCTGGTCGAGGTCGGGCATGCCGGCGCCGTTGAGGAAGACCATGATCGCCTTGCCGAAGCCGTCGCCCCAGTTCTGCTGGGTCATCTTCGCGCCCGACGGCGTGAACCACGCGATGTCGCCCAGTTCGTCGTCCTTGCTGATCGGCGTGCCGGCGAAGAACCGCCGCCGCCGGAACACCGGGTGTTCCTTGCGGAACTCGGTCAGCGCCGACGTGAAGGCCACCAGGTCGTCGTTGCCGGACCAGTCCATCCAGGAGATCTCGTTGTCCTGGCAGTACGCGTTGTTGTTGCCCTGCTGGGTGCGGCCGAGTTCGTCACCGTGCAGCAGCATCGGCACGCCCTGCGACAGCAGCAATGTCGCGAGCAGGTTGCGCCGCTGGCGGTCGCGCAGCGCGTTGACGGCCGGATCGTCGGTCGTGCCTTCCGTGCCGCAGTTCCACGACCGGTTGTCGTCGGCGCCGTCCTTGTTGTTCTCGCCGTTGGCCTCGTTGTGCTTGTCGTTGTAGGACACCAGGTCGTGCAGCGTGAAGCCGTCGTGCGCCGTGACGAAGTTGATCGACGCGTACGGCCGCCGGCCATCGTGCTGGTAGAGATCGGACGAGCCGGTGATCCGGGACGCGAACTCACCGAGCGTCGCCGGCTCACCACGCCAGAAGTCCCTTACCGTGTCGCGGAACTTGCCGTTCCACTCCGTCCACAGTGGTGGGAAGTTGCCGACCTGGTAACCACCCGGCCCGACGTCCCACGGCTCCGCGATCAGCTTCACCTGGCTCACGACCGGGTCCTGCTGGACGAGGTCGAAGAACGTCGCCAGCCGGTCGACGTCGTAGAACTCCCTGGCCAGCGCGGCGGCGAGGTCGAACCGGAAGCCGTCGACGTGCATCTCCGTCACCCAGTACCGCAGCGAGTCCATGATGAGCTGGAGCGTGTGCGGGTTGCGCACGTTCATCGAGTTGCCGGTACCGGTGTAGTCCATGTAGTAGCGCTGATCGTCCTCGACCAGCCGGTAGTACGCCTCGTTGTCGATGCCGCGCATGGACAACGTCGGCCCGAGGTGGTTGCCCTCGGCGGTGTGGTTGTAGACCACGTCGAGGATGACCTCGATGTCCGCCTCGTGCAGGGCGCGCACCATGCCCTTGAACTCCTGCACCTGGCCTGCCTGCGCCGAGATCGCCGAGTAGGCGTCGTGCGGCGCGAAGTACCCGATCGTGTTGTAGCCCCAGTAGTTGCGCAGACCACGGTCGGCAAGGCCGTGGTCGGTGATGAACTGGTGCACCGGCATCAGCTCGACCGCCGTCACGCCAAGGCGCTGGAAGTGCTCGATCAGCGCCGGATGCGCCAGCCCGGCGTACGTGCCGCGCAGCGACTTCGGCACCTCGGGGTGGTTGATCGTCAGGCCGCGGACGTGCGCCTCGTAGATCACGGACTGGTTGTAGGGCGTCTTCGGCGGCCGGTCGTTTGCCCAGTCGAAGAACGGGCTCACCACGATCGAGAACGGCACGTGGCCCGCCGAGTCGTCGTCGTTGCGCTCGTCCGGCTGGCCGAAGCGGTAGCCGAACAGCGACTGGTCCCAGCGCACGCCACCGGACACCGCCTTGGCGTACGGGTCGATCAGCAGCTTCGCCGGGTTGCAGCGCTGGCCGTTCGCCGGATCGTGCGGCCCGTACACCCGGTAGCCGTAGCGCTGGCCGGCGCCGACACCGAGCACGTAGCCGTGGTGCACGAAGCCGTCCATCTCCGGCAGCCGCACCCGCGTCTCGGTGCCGTCCTCGTCGAACAGGCACAGCTCGACGTACTCGGCGATCTCGGAGAAGAGGGAGAAATTGGTGCCGACGCCGTCGTACGTGGCACCAAGCGGGTAGGGCGCTCCCGGCCATGGCCGCACATGCACTCCTGGGGTCGACGGCGCGTGAGGTGCCCAAGTTAGTCGTTGGGCCCACTTCGCCGGTCGGCAGGTGGCCGCGCGGCCGTCAGCGGTGCCACGACGGCCCGCACGTGCGGATCGGCGAAGAAGCCGTCGATCGTGCCCGGCATGCGGATTCGCCAGTTCGGATACTCGTCGATCGTCCCCGGCAGGTTGGGCTGCCGCAGTTCGCCGAGCGCGTCCAGTGGCGACGTCAGCACCAAGCGTGACGCCGCGTGGGCCAGCAGGGTGTGCAGCGAGATCTCCTTGTCGCTCGTGTCGTCGGACGGCGGCAGCAGCGCCAGCAGGGCGTCGCGGTCGGCTTCGGCATCGGCGTACTCCTCGGCCGCCGGGCGGGTCAGCAGGCCCAGTTCGGCCCGCAGCCGCACGTGCTCGGCGGTCAGCCAGCCGGCCGCCGTTGGCAGGTCGTGGGTGGAGATGCTGGCCATCGCGTTCGCCGTCCACTTCGCGGGCGCCACGAACGGGTGGCCCGGTGTGTCGTAGTCGCGCTGGAACCACAGCACCGCCGAGCTGAGCATGCCGCGCTCGTGCAGCGTCCGGGTGACCACCGGCTCGACGGTGCCGAGGTCCTCGCCGACCACGATCGCGTTCGCCCGGTACGCCTCCAGCGTGAGCACGCCGAGCATCGCGTCCGCGTCGTAGTGGACGTAGGTGCCCTTGCTCGGCGGGTAGCCCGGCGGAATCCACCACAGCCGCCACAGTCCCGCCACATGGTCGATCCGGATGCCGTCGGCGTGCGACAGCACACCGCGCAACACGTCCCGGAACGGCGCGTAGCCCAGTTCCGCCAGCCGGTCGGGCCGCCACGGCGGCAGCCGCCAGTCCTGGCCCTGCTGGCTGAACGCGTCCGGCGGCGCCCCCACCCTGACCTCGGCCGCGAACACGTCCCGCCCGGCCCAGGTGTCCGCGCCGCCAGGATGCACGCCGACCGGCAGGTCGTGCACGACACCGACGGCCATACCGGCGTCCCGCACCCGCTGCCGCACGACGGCGAGCTGGGCCCGGCAGAGCTGCTGCAACCAGCCGTGGAAGGCCACCCGGTCGGCGAGTTCGGCGCGTGCTCCGGCCACGTCGGCGCTCTCCGGATCGCGCAGCGGCGCCGGCCACGTCCGCCAGTCGGCGCCGTGTCGCTCGGCCAGCGCCGAGTAGACCGCGAAGTCGCTCGCGGGTTCGCCCGGTTCGACGCGGTGCGGCCACAGCAGTTCCAGCGCGGTCAGCTTCGCGGTCAGGGCGGCGTCGTAGTCCACGAGGTCAGCCGTGTCGTCCGGGCGCAGCGCCAGCACCTTCGCCTGGATCGTGGCGTCGGCCTGGCGGAACGTGTCCGTCGCGGTCACGCTGAGGTAGAACGGGTTGACGAACCGGCGGCTCACCGGCGAATAGGGCGACCGCTGCACCGGCTGGGTCAGGCCGATCGCCTGCACCGGGTTGACGAGCAGCACGCCGACCCCGAATTCGGCCGCCGACCGGCACGCGAACTCGGCCAGGTCGGCGAAATCTCCCATACCCCACGAATCGGCCGAACGCAGCGAGTAGAGCTGTGTCATCCAGCCCCACGCCGCCGGCACCTCGGGCAGCCGCTGAGGTACGACGCACAACGTTACGTCCTGGTCGGCCGTGACGAGCCGATGCCACCCCAGCGGAAGGTCCGATGGCACCTCGGTGTCGACGTCTCGCTCGGTACCGTCCTCGAGGTGGAGTGTCGCCGAACCGGGCAGTGGGTACGTTTCCCCCGCCTTGACCACCACGGTCGGCGGCAGCGCCCCGCTTCCCTTTCGATGGCGCACCGCGGCAAGTTCGCGGGTTGTCGACGCTGGTGAGGACGTGTCGACGCCGAACTGGGCCAGTACCGCCATGACCACGTCGTCGGCGACGACGACCTCGTTCCGGTCGGCGTCCTCGTACCGGGTGGCCACCCCGTAGGCATCGGCCAGCGCGCTCAGTTCGGCATCCACGCGTTCCATTGTGGTTGGGCCCCCCGCCGGTTCGGTTGGGGACAGTCGACGTCGCAGGAGGCCGAACGGCGGTCTTGCTCTCGGTGCGGATGTCGTCGTAAGGTCAGCCATTCATATGCATGTTCATTGTTCACGTACATGAACAGGAGCGGAGCGGCCATGAAGCTGTCGAGCACGATCGCCGCTGTCCTCGCGGTCTTGGCCGGGGCGACGATCGTGACAGGGTGCGCGAGCACGCCGTCGTCATCGTCGTCGTCGGCATCATCGTCGGACAAAGGGCCACTGTCGGTGTGGATCCGGGGCAACGCCGACTCCGAGAAGGCGTACCAGGACATCTTCGCCGCCTTCACCAAGAAGACCGGCATCAAGGTCACCACGTTCGCCACCCTCACCGACTTCGAGACCAAGGTCAACGCGGCCGCCGCCGGCCACACGCTGCCCGACGTGGTCGTCGACGACGCGGCCCAACTCGGCGCCTTCCGCGCCGAGGGTGTCCTGCAACAGGTCAACCGCAACTCGATCGCCGGCGGCAACGACCTCACCGACCTGGCGTGGACGTCGGCCAAGGGCAGTGACGGCAACTACTACGCGGTGCCGTTCTCGGCGCAGGCCAACATCCTGCTGGTCCGCACCGACTGGCTCAACAAGACCGGCGACACGAAGCCGACAACGTGGGCCGACCTGCTCAACGTCGCGAAGTCCTTCACCACCGGTGATCCGGACGGCGACGGCAAGGCCGACACGTACGGCGTCGCGGTGCCCGGCTCGACCAGTCGCGGCTACATCTCCTGGTACTGGTCGACGTTCCTGTGGGAGGCCGGCGGCGACTACTTCCACGCCGCGGGTAACGGCAAGTACACCGAGACCATCGACTCGCCCCAGGCCGTCACGGCGGCACGCTGGTTCGAGAACCTGTTCTGCACCGACAAGGTCGTCCAGCCGGGCGCGCTGAACGACGTCACGACGGACAGCAACAAGGCGTTCGACACCGGTGTCGCCGGCCTGTACCTGACCGGCCCGTACGCCTACGCGACGATGGACGCCACGTCGATCGACAACAAGTACACCGCGATCGCCCCACCGGCGGGCCCGAAGAACGCCTCGACGCTCGCAGAGGGCACCGACGTCTACCTGATGGCCGGATCGAAGCACACCAGCGCCGCGCAGCAACTGGCCGAGTACATGATCACGCCCAGCGCCCAGAAGCTCGGCATGACAGCGGTTCCCAGCGCGACCATCGTGCGGCTGTCGATCAACCGGACCGTGAACACCGCCGCGGTACACGACAACGACCCGCGCTGGGTGCTGGCCCAGCAGGTCTACCAGCAGCAAGGCCACTACGAACCCGACTACATGCCGAACTGGCCGGTGTTCCGGCAGGACACGTCCAACGCGCTGAACGCGATGGTCGCGAACTGCGCCGACCCGACAGCCGCGCTGCACGCACTGGGCGCTCAGTTCACCACGCTGCTGCGGCAGCAGGGCGTCCTCGCCGGCTGATGGGAATCCTGATCGACGAGGCTCCGGTCACCATCGCGGCTCGTCCGCGCACGGGTCGCCGCCGCCGGCAGGGTTGGCGCGCACGGCTCTCGCCGTGGCTGTTCCTCGCGCCCGCCCTGCTGGCGATCGGCGTCTTCAAATTCTGGCCGACGGTGTGGGGCGCATACCTCAGCTTCTTCAACGTGCGCCCCTACCTGGGCAACCTGTGGCTCGGCACCGCCAATTTCACCAGGGCACTGGCCGATCCCGACCTGCGCTCGGCAGTGCTGCACACCGGCATCGACACGGTGACCGCGCTGTGCCTCTCCATGCTGATCGGTTTCGGCCTCGCGCTGCTGTTGGAAGGGCCGGCGCAGCACCTGCGGTTCCTGCGCACCGCGGTGTTCCTGCCGGTGGTGACGGCGATGGTCGTGGTGGCCGAACTGTGGGGCACGCTGCTGTTCCCAGGACAGTACGGTTCGGTCAACGGGCTGCTCGGCGACGTCGGCCTTGGACCGTATCCGTTCCTGAGCAGCCCACACAGCGCGCTCGCGTCGGTGATCGCGATCCAGGTGTGGAAGAGCGCGCCGTACGACATGCTGATCTTCGTCGCCGGCCTGGCCGGCATCGATCGGGAGCTGTACGAGGCGGCCGCGATCGACGGTGCCAGCGCGTGGCAGCGGCTGCGCACCATCACGCTGCCCGGACTGCGCCCGATCACCACGATCGTGCTGACCCTCGGCGTGATCCGAGGACTGCGCGTGTTCACCGAGATCTACGTGCTGACCAGCGGCGGCCCGGCCGGGTCGACGCAGACGGTGATCACGTACGCGTATTCGGCCGGTGTGCAGTCCAATGATCTTGGCTACGCGTCGGCCATCGCCACGATGCTGCTGGTGGTCACCGTCGTCGTCACCTGCCTGCTGCGCTGGTGGCGCAACCGCGTGGAGGCACGATGAGCTACTCCGGTACGGCACTGGGCCTGCGGATGCCGCGTGGGGTCACGGCGCGCCGGGTCGTCCGCGTGCTCCTGTTCGCGTTGGTGGTGGTCATCTTCGTAGGACCATTCTGGACACTGGTGGCGACGGCATTCTCCGGCGCCGACTTCAAACTCGGCCAGGTAGCGGTGTGGCCGAGCCGGCCGACGTTGAACAATCTGGGCCAGGCGTGGCAGTTGGGCGTAGGGCGGGGCCTGCTGAATTCGGTGATTGTCGTGGTCGTAGCGCTCACGCTACAGCTCACCGTCAGCACACTGGCCGCCTACGCGTTGGCGCGCAAGCGATTCCGTGGCGCCGGTATAGTGCTGCTGGTCATCATGGCGACGCTGATGATGCCGGAGGAGATCATTGCGATCCCCACCTATCTCGTGTTGGGAAAGATCGCCAACCCGTTCACCGACGGCTCGCTGATCAATTCGTACGGGGGCCTGATCCTGCCACTGGTCGGCTGGGCCCTCCCGATATACGTGCTGACCGGCTTCATGAAGACGATCCCGGTGCAGTTGGAAGAAGCGGCCAGAATCGACGGAGCCGGCGATATCTCGATATTCTTCCGGATCATCCTGCCGCTGTGCGGGCCGGCGCTGGGCACATGTGCGGTGTTCGGTTTCCTGATGATCTGGGACCAGTACCTGTTGCCGCTCCTGGTCGCGCAGACGCCGGACCTCTACACGCTCAACCTGGTGGTCACAAGCCTACAGAACAGCCAGGAACTGACAGAAGGAGTAAGATTGGCGGCCGCGCTGGTGCTGCTGATTCCCAGTGTACTGGTGTATCTGTTGTTGCAACGATTCTTCACCCGCGGCCTACTGGCCGGTGCCCTAAAATGAGGTTGCCGGCCCTGTACGAATAGCGGAAACCATCCGGTCGACAGCCGCGTCAAGAATATCGGAGCTGGTAGCGAAATTGAGCCGAACGAACCCGCTGCCAACTGCGGCCCCAAACCGAGGCCCAGGCTCAAAAGCAACCCGTCCTCGCTCCAAGAACAACTCGTAAGGCTCGCTGTGACTGCCTAGTCGACCACAATCCAGCCAAGCAAGGTAGGTAGCCTCCGGCGGATGCCAGGAGATCATCGGCAACCGCTCGGCGACGAGGCTACCCAACTGAGCCCGCCGCGCGTCCAGTTCGAGCAACACCCCATCCAACCAGTCCCGCCCGCCATCGAACGCCGCGACGGTAGCCAGCGCACCAAAATGCCCCACCCGAAACCGATTCTCCACCGGCAGACGATCGGTCACGGCACGCATCGCGGCCGACCCACTCACGATCATCGCGCACTTCAACCCGGCCGTATTCCAAGCCTTGCCGGCGGAGTGAATGGAAACAGCGACGTCGGCCGCCCCCGGCAAGGTAAGGAGCGGAGTGAACGTGGCGCCAGGCAAAGTCAGCGGACCATGAATCTCGTCGGAGATAATGGGAACCTGGTAACGAGCAGCAAGCCGAACAGCAGCAGCCAACTCATCCGGCGAATGCACCCGACCAACCGGATTATGCGGATTGCACAACAGGTAGGCGGACGGACGATTGGCGAAAGCCCGCTCCAACCCGACCAGATCCAGCCGCCAGCCGTTGTCCTGGTCGTGCGTCAACGGGACCTCGACCACCTGAGTACCGGACTCAGGGACCCAGTCGAAGAACGGAGGATAAACCGGCGGATTGATCACAACGGAATCGCCAGGCCGAGCAAACACCCGAAGCAGTTGCACGACAGCGACACTGACATCCGGAGCAGCAACAACAGCGGAAGGATCAACAACCCACGCCCACCGATCCCCCGCGAAGGAGGCAAGAGCCGCACCAAGCGCGGGCTCCACCATCGGATAACCGGTGTCAGAAAGCTCAACCGCCTCCAGCAACACGTCCCGCACGGCCCCAGCCAGCGAAAAGTCCATCTCAGCAATCGTCAGGGGCAACACATCCGCCGGATGAGCCCGCCACTTGGCGCTACGCCGCTCCCGAAGCCGCCCCAACGAGTCGACAACCGGCCGATCATCCGCCATACGTCGAATCCTGCCACAGCGGCGGGCACATGAGGCAGCCCCATTCACCGAGGTCAGACCCCAACTGGCCCCGTCGAGGAGCCCCCCTTGCTGCGGCTCCCTTCGGAAGGAGAGGCCGCTGCAGCGGCCCTCGAAGGAAGTCAAGGAGACGAGGGAGGCCACGCAGCGGCGCAACTGGACCCGGCGGAGCCGGACTTGGCGCACCCGCATCCGCCAACGCCCGCATCCCATCCCGCACCCGCTCCGCCGGCCCCAACTGGCGCCCCTGGCGAAACCGGACCTTGGCGCAACTGACCCCCCGGTGAACCGGACCTTGGCGCAACTGGACCCAGGTGAAACCGGACCCTGGCGGACCCGGACGTCGGCACACTGGACCCTTGCGGAGCCGGACCTTGGCGGACCCGGACCACTGGCGCAACTGGAACTTGGCGGACCCGGACGTCGGCGCACTGGACCCGGCGGAGCCAAGGTCCGGGCGGCGGAGTTACATCGCGGCGGAGCCGCGATGTCCGGGCCGCGTGGCAACCCGATCCGGGCAGCGGTCTGCGGGGCGGGCCGCCAGGCGGTGAGTGGCTGCTGGTCGCGCTGTCTGCCTGCCGTTTGATCTGTGGTTGCTGATCTTGCTGGTTCGCAGGTCTGTGGTCGTCGCGTGGGTCTCCTTGTTCTTGTTGTTGCGTGGGGGTCGTCTTCCTTCTTCGTTCCCTGCTGCCTTCCTCGTAGCGGTCGCACATCGCCGCGTGAGCCGTTCCGCTGTTTCTTGGCTCGACGAATGGGAACAGTGTTTCGTTCCCGAACCTTGGGCAGATCACTGGATCGAGTGGTTCTGAACGGGCAACTCATTGTGGCGGGC
>DATBDL010000388.1:0-21267 GCA_036269975.1 Pseudonocardiaceae bacterium
CTCGCTCGGCGCGTCCATCGCCCTCGTGCACGCGGCCCGGCACGGCGATGGCCTGCGCAGTCTGTCGTTGCTCAATCCGGTGTCCACCGCGAGCAATCTCACCGCGTCGCTCGGCAAGCTGTACTACCGGACCGCTGCCGCGCTGCCCACCCCGCTGGCCCGGTTCTGGCTGGCCAGCAAGCCGGCGGTGTACATAGCGGACGCCTTCGTGATCAAGACGAAGGACCGCGCCCGCCGCAGGTGGATTCTGGACCAGGACTACGAGAACTACCGCATCGCCAGCGTGCCGGCGATGATCGAGAGCTTCCTGAGCTACTACGAAACCCCGTTCGACGACCACGCGACCGCACTGGACATGCCGGTTTACCTGCTGACCGGCACCCGCGACGGCATCGCGCCACCCGCCGCCGTGACCGCGCTGGCCGGCCGTGTCCGTGCCGCGACACTGATGGTGCTGCCGGGCAGGGGCCATCTCGTGCCGATGGAAGAACCGAATGAGATCGCCACGCTGGTGGCGAATTTTCTGTCTACTGTGGACTAACCGACCTCGGGCGCCGGGTCGCGGACGCCGAGCCGGAGATGCTCGATGTGGTAAACCGCCTCGTCCAGCAGCATCGCGACGTGGTTGTCGTAGAGCCGGTACACGATGCTCCTGCCGTGCCGCGTGCCGCTGACCAGGCCGAGCGTCCGCAGCAGGCGTAACTGGTGCGAGACGGCGGACTGCTCCATGCCGATCGCCTCCGCCAGGTCGCCGACCGCGCAGGCGCCGTGCCGCAGGCGGGTCAGGATCAGCAGCCGACTGGGTGTCGCAAGCGCTTGCAGGGTCGCGGCCACGCTGGCCGCGTCCTCGGCGTCCAATCGGGCCGGCGGAGTGTCCCGGCCACCCACCCCGTGTCCCATGTCCGGATCGTAGCTGGTCAAGGCCGCCACCCCAGGCGAAATGCCCGGCCGTGACGTGCCCCACCCCGAACGGACGAGCGGTATGCCGTAGGCTGCGTGCTGTTGAAGGGGAGTAGCCCCAGCCGGTTGGTCGACATGCTGGCGTCCCAGGACGCCCGGTCGCCGGGCCCGAATGGCGATTCGGGTGGGCGAGACCTTCCACGAATCGGTCGTCCAAGGATGACCGGCGTGGAAGCTTCCCCGGTTGCTCCCGCGCCGGTCGGAAGCGGAGCACTGTGAATCCTGTCGTCCTCGCCACGGTCTTCGGCATCGTGTTCGTCGGCGAGCTTCCGGACAAGACGATGTTCGCCTCGCTCGTGCTGGCCGCCCGTGGCCGTGTCCTGTTGGTCTGGATCGGTGTCGCTGCCGCGTTCGTGGTGCACGCGGCGATCGCCGTCACGATCGGCGGCGTGCTGTTCACGCTGCTGCCGCACCGGCTGGTGCAGGGAGTCGTCGCCCTGATGTTCCTGTTCGGCGCGGTCATGGCGTATCGCGACAACGGCGACGACGCCGACGAGATCGACAGCGACACCGGCTACCGCTTCGACGGCGTGCGCACGATCGTCACGGCGTTCGTGGTGATCTTCATCGCCGAATGGGGCGACCTGACCCAGATCCTGACCGCGAACCTGGCCGCTCGCTACAACAACGCGATCGAGGTCGGGATCGCCGCGGTGGCGGCGTTGTGGGCGGTCGCGGCACTGGCCATGGTCGCCGGCAAGGCGATGCGCAGGCTGCCGGTGCCGCTGGTGCGCAGGGCGACCGCCGTGGTGCTGGTCATCCTGGCCGCGTTGGTCGGCTTCGAGGCCGTCACGGGTATCAGTACTGTGATCTGATGCGGTCCGAGCCGTTCCCCGCTGCGGTCCTGGAAGCGGTGCTGGAACGCATCACATACGCCAACGAGGAGACCGGCTACACCGTCGCCCGCGTCGACACCGGCCGCGGCTCGGCCGACCTCGTCACCGTCGTCGGCGCCCTGTTGGGCGCGCAGCCCGGCGAGAGCCTGCGCATGCACGGCCGGTGGGGTTCACATCCCCAGTACGGCAAGCAGTTCCACGTCGAGGACTACACGACCGTCCTCCCGGCGACCGTGCAGGGCATCCGCCGTTATCTCGGTTCCGGCCTGATCAAGGGCATCGGACCGCGCCTCGCCGACCGGATCGTGGAACATTTCGGCGTCGCCGCGCTGGACGTGATCGAGAAGGAACCGGAACGGCTGATCGAGGTCCCCAAACTGGGACCGAAACGCACCAAACTGATCGCGGCCGCATGGGAGGAACAGAAGGCCATCAAGGAGGTGATGGTCTTTCTACAGGGTGTCGGTGTTTCCACCTCCCTGGCCGTGCGCATTTACAAGCAATACGGCGACAAGTCCAACGACATCGTCCGCACGGAGCCCTACCGCCTCGCCACCGACGTGTGGGGTATCGGCTTCCGGACAGCGGACACCATAGCCAAGGCGGTAGGCATCCCGCACGACAGTCCACAACGGATCAAAGCGGGCCTGCAGTTCACTCTCTCCGAAGCCACCGGCAACGGCAACTGCTACCTACCGGAACACAGTCTCATCGCAGAGGCGATCAAGATCCTGCAAGTGGACACCGGTGCCGTCATCGACTGCCTGGCGGAGCTGGTCGACGAAGAAGGAGTGGTAAGAGAACAACTCCCCGGCGACGACGAAGTACCGATCACCGCCATTTACCTGGTCCCGTTCCACCGAGCCGAAATAGCCCTGGCGAACCAGCTACGATCGCTGTTGAACACGTCAGCCGACCGAATGCCGGCGTTCGCCGACGTCGACTGGACCAGAGCGCTGGCCTGGCTGCACGGCCAAACCGGCAACGACCTCGCTCCGGCGCAACAGGAAGCGGTCCAACTGGCACTGACCCGCAGGGTCGCTGTGCTGACCGGCGGCCCCGGCTGTGGCAAGAGCTTCACGGTCCGCTCCATTGTCACGCTGGCCAGAGCGAAACGGGCCAAGGTCATCCTGGCGGCGCCGACCGGCAGAGCAGCCAAGCGGCTCACCGAACTGACCGGCCACGAAGCGGCAACGGTGCACCGCCTGCTGGAACTACGCCCAGGCGGCGACGCGGCATACGACCGCGACCGCCCCCTGGACGCCGACCTCGTCGTGGTGGACGAGGCGTCGATGCTGGATCTGTTGCTGGCCAACAAACTCGTCAAGGCGGTCGCACCGGGCGCGCACCTGCTGCTGGTGGGCGACGTGGACCAACTCCCGTCGGTCGGTCCTGGCGAAGTGCTGCGCGATCTGCTCACGGACGGCACCCCGATCCCACACGTGCGACTGACGCAGGTGTTCCGGCAGGCCCAACAGTCCGGCGTGGTCACCAACGCCCACCGGATCAACGCGGGCGAATACCCGATAGTGACGGGATTGACGGACTTCTACCTGTTCGCGGAGGACGACGCCGATGAGGCCGCGAAACTGACCGTCGACGTGGTGGCAAGGCGCCTACCAGCGAAGTTCGGCCTCGACCCACGCCGAGAGATCCAGGTGCTGGCCCCGATGCACCGAGGCCCGGCCGGCGCGGGCGCGTTGAACCAGCAGTTGCAGGAGGCGCTGACCCCGTCGCGCCCCGACCTGCCCGAACGGCGGTTCGGCGGGAGGGTGTTCAAGGTGGGGGACAAGGTCACCCAGATCCGCAACAACTACGACAAGGGCGAGAACGGCGTGTTCAACGGCACGCTGGGCGCGGTGATCGCACTGGACCCGGTAGAGCAGAAGCTGACGATCCGCACCGACGAGGACGAGGAAGTCGACTACGAGTTCGGTGAGCTGGACGAACTGGCGCACGCGTACGCGGTGACCATCCACCGTTCGCAGGGCAGTGAATACCCGTGCGTGGTCATCCCGGTGACCATGAGCGCCTGGATGATGTTGCAGCGAAACCTGCTGTACACGGCGGTGACCAGGGCGAAGAAGCTGGTGGTGCTGGTCGGTTCGAAGCGCGCGATCGGCCAGGCGGTACGACAGGTGGGTGCGGGTCGCCGGCACACCGCGCTGGACTACCGCTTGCGGGGTTAGGCTCCGAAGATCCGCGGAACGGAGGTCACATGCCCCGCCCAGCGATCACCCCAGTCGTC
Source organism: Pseudonocardiaceae bacterium (assembly GCA_036269975.1). Taxonomy (GTDB): domain Bacteria; phylum Actinomycetota; class Actinomycetes; order Mycobacteriales; family Pseudonocardiaceae; genus DATEPR01. The sequence goes on from DATBDL010000388.1 coordinate 4,045, forward strand.
TGGACGCCACCGACGGCCCCGCCGCGCGCCGCGGTGCACTCCAGCACACCCCCCATGCCGGCGTTTCGGTTGACTGCCATCTCCGCGACTGGTCCCGAAGACGTGGTGCTCGACGAGGACGGCAACCTCTATACCGGCGTGGCCGACGGCAGAATCCTGTGCCTGAGGCCCACCGGCGAGATCACAACGGTAGCCACCACCAACGGCCGCCCCCTGGGGGTGGAACTGGCACCCGATGGCCGCCTGGTGGTGGCCGACGCCCATCGTGGCCTGCTGCGGGTCGATCCAGGGAGTGGTGAGGTGGAAACCCTGGTCGATTCGGTGAATGGCAGGCGAATGCGCCTGTGCGACAACGCGGCGATAGGCAGCGACGGAGCCATCTACTTCAGCGACTCGTCCACCAGGTTCGGTTTGGACCACTGGCAAGCAGACCTACTGGAACACTCCGGCACGGGTCGCCTGTTGTGCCGGACCGCGGCCGGGAAGGTGGAGGTGCTGGTGGACGGGCTGCAGTTCGCCAACGGGGTGGCGCTGTCGTCCGACGAGAGTTTCGTGGCGGTGGTGGAGACCGGGGCGTATCGAGTAACGAGAGTGTGGTTGAGCGGTTCGAAGGCCGGTCAACGAGATGTGCTCGTCGACAATCTGCCGGGCTTCCCGGACAACATCAGCACAGGTACGGCGGGTCGGTTGTGGATAGCCATCGCGAGTCCGAGAAACCCGATGCTCGACTGGGCGCATCAGAAGACTCCGTTGCTGCGTAAGGCGATCTGGTCGCTGCCGAGAGGGTGGCAGCCAGGCCCGAAGCCGACGGCGTGGGTGTTGGCGGTGGATGCCAACGGTCAGATCGTCGTCGATCTACAGACGACGGGCGACCAGTACCACCTGGTGACGGGAGTCAGGGAGTACAAGGGGCGTCTGTACCTCGGCAGTCTGGCGGAGCGCGCGGTGGCGGTGTTGGACCTGCCGACGGGGTGACGTGTTCCTCGTCGTTTGGGTTGGCCGGCCTGCACGTCCCGATCTTCGATTGTCGTAACGGTCGGTGGTGGTTCGTCAAGGGCGCTTCGCGTCGCTCCTTCGTCGCGAGTCCCCTTGACAAACCACCACCGACCGCACGTGCCGCAGGGATCGGGAAGAGCAGGAAGAACTGGACATGCTGGTGGATCGGGATAGCCACGAGGTTCTGAGTCCGATCCGTTGGGTGGTGGGCTGATTTCGTTGGGCCCTCTTACTTTCGCGTGAGGACTGGCGTCCTCGCCTGGGCACCGACCACCCGACCCGCAGACCTGCACCCAACGCGACAGGGCCAGCTCAACCCAGCCCTGCACCGAACGGATCGAGGCGACACGCCCGGACAGCGCGCGCTTATCCGGATCTTCCGGGCACACTGTTGGCCAACTGACGAGCCAGCAGGAGCGCAGGTCGATGACTGAAGAACCACTCATCCAGGCACACGGGCTCGGCCTCAGGACCGGCCGTGGCTGGGTCTACCAGGACGTCGACCTTCGCCTACCTCCCAACTCACTCACCGCACTCGCCGGTCCGGCGGGTAGCGGCCGCTCCATGCTCCTGCTCACCCTCGCCGGCCGCGCGAAGCCCACCTCCGGCAGCCTCACCGTCGCCGGCGAACGGCAGCGCAGCAAGATCCGCCAACTGACCGCCGTGGCCAGAGTGACGTCAGCCATCGAACTCGAACCGGAACTGCACGTCATCGACCACATTCGCGAAGCCGAGCTGCTCACCCACGGCGACTGTCGGACAGCAGCACGAACGCTGGACCTGGACATCGACCCGACAGCCCTGGTCGCCGACCTGCCACCGGACGAAGCCGTGCTCCTGTCCGTCGCCCTGGCCATGACGAACCGACCTCTGGCGATCGTCGTGGACGACGTCGACATCGCCGCCACCCCGGCCCAACAGCACCGTATCTGGACCGCGCTGGCCAAGACCGGCACAGCGGTGATAGCCAGCACGGTCGACGGCCAAATCGCGGCCGAAGCGGGAGCCACGCTGTACACCACGGACGAGGAGAACGACACAGATGCGAGCGCTTAAGCTGGCACGCTTCGAATTCGCTCGCTTCCACACCCCGCTGCAACGCGTCGCCCTCCTCTTCGTCGTCCTCGTTCCGCTCCTCTACGGTGGCCTCTACCTCTGGTCGAACTGGGATCCCTACGGCAAGCTCAACCAGATCCCGGTGGCCGTCGTCAACGATGACCAACCCGTCACCGTGAACAACCAGCGCGTCGCGGCCGGGGAGCTCTTCGTTGACGAGCTCAGGAAGGACCCGATCTTCGACTGGCACTTCGTGAGCGATTCCGAGGCACAGCAAGGCGTCCACGACACCCGCTACTATTTCATGATCTCCGTTCCCCATGATTTCTCGAAGAAACTGGCCAGCGGCGCCGCCGGCACCCCGCAACGGGCCGGCATGCTGATCACTCTCGACGACGCCAACGGCTACATCGTCGGCAAGATGGCCGAAACCGTTCAGTCCGAGCTGGAGAACAAGATCAGCGCGGCCGCCGTCAGCGCCTATTTCGAATCGGTATTCGGCAACCTGCAACGACTTCGCGACGGGATCACCCAGGCGACCAGCGGCGCGGACCAGCTTCGTGACAACCTGGCTACCGCCCAGCAGGGCAGCGGCAGCCTCGTGTCCGGCCTCACCCAACTGAAATCCGGTGCCGACCAACTTGCCCCTGGCGCGCAACAGGTGTCCGACGGCGTCAACACGATCGCCGGCATCGTGGTCCCCATCGCGAACGCCATCGCGGACGCGATTCCCACCGTCACCCAGAACGCCGCCACCGCCGCCAACGCCGCCGCCAACCTTGCCAGCACGGCCGCCCAGGCCACGTCGACCGTCGCCGGTAACGCGAGTTCGGTCCAGGCCAGGGTGACCCAACTCGGCCAGGACCATCCAGAGCTACAGAGCGATCCCGCCTACCAGCAACTCGTCCAGGCGACCACCCAGGCCGCCACCCTCACCGGCCAGGTGAACACGGCGGCCGGCCAGGTCAAGGACGAGACGGCCGCGGTGGCGTCAGCGGCCGACACGCTCGCCGCTGACGCACCGAAGCTCCAGGCCCAGGCCAAGGGCGCGGCATCGCAGATCCAGCAGTTGGCCAACGGCGCCAAACAGGTAGCGACCGGCGCCGCCGCGCTGGACACCGGTCTCGGCACCGCACTGACCGGCGCGACCCAACTCGACACCGGCATCGGCCAACTGCACGACGGTGCCACCCAACTGGCCAGTGGCCTCGCAAATGCTCAAAGTCAACTCCCCGTCCTCTCGCCACAGCAACAGAAGGACAACGCGGCCACGCTCGCCTCACCGGTCGACGTCGCCGTCGCGAACCTGCACCCCGCCGACGACTACGGCCGCGGCCTGACCCCGTTCTTCTTCTCGATCGCCCTGTGGGTCTTCGGCATCACCGGGTTCCTCATCCTTCGTGCCGTGTCCCACCGGGCGCTGGCCAGCCGAGCCGGCAACATCACCGTCGCCATCGCCGGCTACCTGCCGGCCGGCGCGGCCTGCGTCTTCGGTGGCCTGCTGCTCTACCTGGTGGTCGACTGGGGACTGGGGCTCAATCCGGTCCACCCGTGGGAAATGGCCGGCCTGATGAGCTTGGCCGCCGCCGCGTTCACCGCGATAGCGCACTTCTTCCGCGTCCTGCTGGGCGGCGTTGCCAGTGCCGTCATGCTGATCCTGTTGCTTCTCCAGTTGACGACCTGCGCCGGCACGTATCCGTACGAAACGCTGCCGACCGTGTTCAAGGTCCTGCACCCGATCCTGCCGATGACCTACCTGGTGGACGGCCTACGCGTGACCATCACCGGCGGCAACAGCGCCCACCTGGTCCGGGACACCCTCGTCCTGGCCGCGTTCGGCATCGTTGCGATGGGACTGACAGTCCTGGCTGTCAAGATGCGCCGCGAATGGCGAATCAAGGATCTCAAGCCAGAACTGGCGATCTAGGCCGACTGCTCTGCCGCGCCCAGCCGAGGGAACGGATGCACCGAGAAGATCACCTCGACCGGTACCTCGAAATGCGCCGCGATCAGCAACGCCAGGTGGAGGCTGGGACTGTATTCGCCCCGTTCCAGGTACCCGATCGTCTGGTAGTGCACGCCGAGCGCGCCGGCCAGATCCCGCCGGGAGATGCCGCGTTCCGCGCGGAGCATGGCGATCCGGTTGTAGATCACCTCAGCCATGACCGCTCCTCAGTGCGCACGGGCGATCGCCCTGGCCTTGCGCCGTTCCATGTTCGACCCGGACTCCTTGCGCGCCATTCGCCGCAGCACGACCGGCGCCAGCAGCAGGCCGAGCGCCGCCCACGCGGCCAGCACGCCGAACGTGGCCAGGTGCCGCCACGATCCGCCGATCTCGACCGCCGTCATGTTGTCCGGCAACAACGCCGACCGCAGGCCGAGGCCGACCCAGTAGAGCGGGAAGACCTGCGCGACGTCCTGTAGCCACACCGGGAAGTGCGTGATCGGGTAGAACACGCCGGAGATCCCGATCAGACCGAATACCGGCAGCGTGATGAGGCCGGTCCAGGCCGGTTCGCTGAAGATCGAGCCGATCACCGCGCCGATCGGCAGCGACGCCACGAACCCCAGCGCGACCACCCACAGCAGGGTCAGCCAGTCCGATGCGGTGTTCAGCGAAAGACCTGGCAGCAACGCCATCCCGACCACCAACGTGACCACGAAGCCGACCAGGCCGCTCGCGGTGACGGTGACGATCTTGCCGATCAGGTAGCCGGTCATGCCGTGCGGCAATGCCTTGGCGCGCAACAGGGTGCCGTCCATCCGCTCCTCCGCGAGCTTCAGCGACAGCGTGAGCACTCCGGTCATCGCGATGGCGGCGCCGAGGAAGCTGGGCAGCGAGTTCGAGCCGAGCGAGAACGCCGTGCCCGGCACGTGCTCGCCCCGCAGGAAGATCATCGCGGTGAGGAACCCCGCAGTCGGCAGCACGAAACTCAGCACTTCACTGGTCGTGGTGGCCATGATGCGCAGTTCTGTCCTGCCCTGCCGGACGCCGGCGCGGACTACCGTCGTCAACTCGGCACGCGGGATCATGCCGTCACCTCCCCGAACTCGCGGACCGCTGCTTCGGTCCGACCGGCCTCGAACTCGCGCACCAGCGCCATGTAGGTGTCCTCGAGGGTCGCCCTGCGCACCTCCAGATCGGCGATCTCGGTGCCGTACTGGGCGAACAGCTCCCGCACGAACCGCGTCGCGTCGGTGGTTCCGTGGACGAACCGCTGGCCGTCCCGGCTCCAGCGCACCTCGGCCTCGCCGGACATTCGCAGCGCCAGCGCGTCCGGCGAGCCGTTCGCGATCACGCGGCCGCCACCGAGGATGAGGATCCGGTCGGCCAGCTTGTCGGCCTCGTCCAGGTCGTGCGTGGTGAGCAGGACCGTGGTCTCGTCCGCGTCGGCGAGCCGGTGTACCAGGTCGTGGAAGTCGCGCCGGGCCGACGGGTCGAATCCGGCGGTCGGCTCGTCCAGGAACAGCACCTCCGGCCGGCCGACGATGCCGATCGCCACGTCGAGCCGCCGCCGCTGGCCGCCGGAGAGGCGGCCGATCCGCTTGTGCGCGTGCTCGGTGAGGCCGACGAGCTCGATCAGCTCGTCGGTGCGCCACGGCCGGGTGATGCGACTGTCCGAGTAGCACGGGTAGTAGGAGCCGATGTAGTCCAGCAGTTCGCGAACCTGCCACTTGGCGTGGTCACGCCAGGACTGGAGCACGATGCCCAGCCTGGCCCGCCACCGCTCGTCACCGTGCGCCGGATCGACGCCGAGCACGTTGACGTGCCCGGCCGAACGGAGCCGGAAGCCCTCCAGGATCTCGATCGTGGTGGTCTTGCCGGCTCCGTTCGGCCCGAGCAGCGCGATCACTTCACCCCGTCGCGCCGTGAAGTCGACACCGACCAGCACATCCGTTTCGCCGTACCGCATCCGCAGGTCGCGGACCTCGATCGCGACGTCCTGTGGTGGCCCGACCGGGCTCGGTGTCGGCACGCCGAGCTGTTTCAACGCAGTCATAGACCTGTACCTCCCCATAGCGTGCTCGTGCTGAACGATAGCAGATGTACTACATCTGACAACAGGGGTGTGGCGCAGGCCCGCAGACAGCGACGCCCACCGGGGGCGGTGATGGCACCGCCGGCCCGGTGGGCGTCGCAATGGTTGGTGGTGTCAGTGCTTCCGGCCGACGCCGGCCACGATCACCGACTCGTTCGGCGTCGCGAACGTGATCACCGGTGCCGTGGGGCTGGTCTCCTCGGGATGCCACAGCGTCGTCCAGGTCAGGCCGGGCGACAACAGCTCGAAGTCGCCGAACAGCGCCGTGATCTCCTCGTGCGTACGCCAGATCACCGGGCTGCTGCGGCTGTCGTACATCTGCTTGAGCCCGACGAGTTTCTCGTCCATGTCGGCCGGAACGCCCTCGTCGGTGATGTGCGAGACGGCCAGGTACGAACCGGGCGTGAGGAGCTGCCGGAAGCGTGCGACGGCGGCCGGGCCGGCGTCCACCCCGTCCGGGCCGGGCTGCTGTACGTGCAGGACCGCGACCAGCAGCAGCGCCACCGGCTTGGTCAGGTCGAGCACCTCGATCTCGCGCACCCGCTGCCACAGCTCGTCCGGTTCCCGCAGGTCCGCGTTGATCGCGGCGTGCCGGTTCGGATCGCCGTTCTCCTCCAGCAGCATCTGCGAGTGCGCGACCGCGACCGGCTCGTTGTCGACGTAGACGACACGGGCGCCGTCGGTGAACTCGTCGGCCACCATGTGGGTGCTGCCCATGGTCGGCACGCCGGAGCCGACGTCGATGAACTGTGTGATGCCCTGCTTGACGAGATGCCGGACCGCGCGGTGCAGGAACAGCCGGTTCGCCTTGGCGATCGGGCGCAGCAACGGGAAGCGGGACAACACTTTCTTCCCGAACTCGCGATCGATCGCCCAGTTCGCCGTTCCGCCGAGGTAGAAGTCGTACACCCTGGCGACGCTGGGATGTTCCAGATCGACGCCGGGGGGTGCCGCCGGGTCCTGTTCGGCTGCGTTCACGATCGTGTTCCTCCGAAGGAGCGTGGCTGTTGCAGGGTGGGGGAGTGTGTGCCGTGGCCGTGAGTTGGAGCGCGCGCCGTCACGCGTCGAGCTGGGCGGTGAACCTGTCCGCGAGATCGCGCAGGAAGTCCAGTGTCTGCGTCTTCTCCAGTGCCGGCCCGCGAAGCTGGTCCCACGCGTCGACGAACTTCTTGAAGCTCGTCTCGTTGTCGATCTTCTGCATTCCGGCGACGTGCTCGATGAACACGCAGTTCGTCGTGCCGTCGGTGAACCGCATGATGGTGAAGTCGTTGGGCACGTAGGGCAGGCGGGCGTCGAACGGCAGGATGTGGATCGAGACGTCCGGATACTTCTCGATCACGCCGATCAGGTACTGGACCTGGTCCAGCGCCACACCGGGATTGGGACCGCCGGGCATCCGCTGGAACGCGGCCTCGCCGAGCACGAACCGGTGACTCGGCGGCGGATGCAGCTCGAACACCCGCTTGCGGTCGCGCCGGTTGCGCATCTGCTCGGTGATGTTGGTGTTCCCGGCCGCCCGGAACTGGGTGAGCATGTAGTGCTCTGACTGGAGGGCACCGTTGATCCGCTCACCGTGCCAGGCGAAGATCTCGGACGCGGCCTGCTCCAGATTGGTGAACGTCCGAAACCAGGTCGGCACCGCGGAGCGATATCCGGACCATTCACCGCGCCGGTCGCCGGTCGCGGCAAGGTCCCGCATCAGTTCCGCGGCGGCCGCGCCGACCTTGTAGGCGTCGAGCATGACGTCCAGGTCGGCCGGCTTCACGGCGACCGTGCCGTCCTCGATCTTGTTTATCTTGCCCTGCTTGCAGCCCAGCAGGTCGGCGATGTCCACCTGGGTCATCCCTGCGGCGACGCGGGCAGCACGGATCTCGTTGCCGAGTCGAATCCGCACCGAGGTGGCCGTGCCGGGCACCGTTTGCTCCCCGTCGTCGTTCACCGATTGCATCGGGTTCCGCTGACTGAAAGACAGTAGACCACGACGTGTGCGATCAGACGCGGATGTCGTCCATGATCGTAGCCGCCAGGAACGACCGCCATCCGGTGCCCGCGAAAACCAGCACGGGACTGGTTGCCGGCTTGCTGTCCCGAATGCCGACGATGTCGATTTCGCCGGCCGCGTCCCGCGTCGCGAGGTTCACCTCGACGCAGTTACCGCCGTCGGGTCCGCAAGGCGTGGCGGAGCGCCAGCCGTCAACTGGGAATGAGCTGGTGGAACCGTAGCCGGTCATCATGGCTCCTCTGGTTCGGTGCATGATGTGATGACGCCGTTTGACGCCAGGATTAATCGTGCTCCAGGATTAATCGCGGCGCAACCGAGGAGGTACCAGCAGTGAATGTGGTCCTGCCGCCGACCTGCCCGGTAAGCGACCGGACGGGCGAATTCGTTCCGCTCGCCGTGGCAGGAACGGTGCATGGCCGGCTGGTAGAAGTGCTGGTAGCCAGCCTGGACGACGTTCTCGCCCATATCGCCGACTGGACCGGGCAAGATCCTGGCGCGATCGGTTGCTGGGGCCTGCGGTCGGATTACTCCGTTCCGCTCACACTCCCGTTGCGGCCGAAGATCGGCACGGCCCGCGAGAGCATGCGGACGGTGCACCTGGTGCGGTTGCTGCCCGGCGAGGCGCACGGCGGGTGGGTCGCGGCGCTGTGCGGGGAGCGGTTGCGCATCCTCGGCGTCGAGGTGTTGCCGGTCGGTGCCGGCATGCCGTGCGCGGGCTGCCTGGCCGGTGGCATCGCCGCCGACCAGGAAAGGGCCGATCGGGTCGTCACGCCACGCGTCGACACGCCGGCGGTGCGCTCGTAAGAAGTGTTAGATGCTGGTTAGCCGATGAACTTGATCGGCGGATCGGGTGGCGTTTTGGTCGTCGATCACCGTCCGGTTACACGATCCGTAGTGAATGTGCCGTTATCGTCACGCGATCGGGTGAAGTTTTCGATCCAGAGTGGTTTCGGGAATGCCCGCACGGTCCGCCGTGGTCCAGCTCAGGCCCATTGACCAGTGATTTTGCCACTCGACGCGACGAACGGACCGCCCGCCGCCCATTGCGGACGCGTCTGGCGTGAAGTGTGTTCGTTCGGGCAAACTGACACCCGGCAACACAAAGGGCCTCCGGCAGGTGTCGTGGTCACGTGGGCCGAAACCCACATTCCGCAACACCGCCGGAAACCTCGTACCCCCGGTTCGCCTGTTCGCGCAGGAAGCCGGGTTGTGCTGCTACTCACGTGTAGGCGTCAGAAATGAGTACCAACGTGACAAGTGTAGAACCTGCCACTCGGATTAATCCAGGTCGGGTCGGATCACCCATTCGGCTTGATCAAAAATTGGCTGCTCAGGGGCGTGTACCGGTCCGCCGGCTCACCCGATTGGATGCCGATTACTACGCCGCACAGCCCCGCACACCTACCTGGAGTGCGCCGGCCCCCCGTGCGCCGATGACCAGGCCGGCGACCGATCGGGCCTGGCTGCGCCTGCTGGAACGGACGATCGGCGGCCTCGCGCCGACCCTGCGGCAGTCGGTCGCACTGGTCGCGCTGTTCCTCGCGGCGGCGATAGCCGTGGTCATCACGCTCGGCGTCGTCGGTGCGGCCCTGGTGTCCTGCCTCGGGATCGCGCTCGCCTGGCGGCAGATCGCCGCCCGTGTCCGGCGCCGCTGACCCACTCGGTCGTACTTGGCCTCACTCGGTCGAGTGAACTTCGCGGCACAACAGGCGAATGGCCTCGACAGCGTCCGGAAAATCGGCGGCCAACTGGTCCGCAACCCCGAACTCCACGACGTCGTCGGTGTACGGCGGCACCACGACGGTGCCTACGAGGCTCCACGCGCCCAACGATTCCGACGCCTGCCACACCCCGGCCGGCACCACGATCTGCGGCCGCTGCCCGGCGGTGAGATCGGGCCCGAGTACCGGTCGCCGCACCTGGCCGTCCGGAGACAGCAGCAGCATCCGGAGCGGCGCGCCCGCGTGGTAGGCGTAGATCTCCAGGTGCGCCAACCGGTGTAGCGCGGAGAACTCGTCGGCGGCCAGCAGGTAGTAGATCGCGGTACACGCGTCGTCGCGCCAGGTCTGCGCCCACCAGCCGCCCTCGACCGGCAACGGCCGTAGGCCGAGCGCCTCGATGACGTGGCTCGGATCGATGTGGCTCGGATCGATGTGGCTCGGATCGACGCCGTTCGGATAGTGCGACTGCTCAGGCACGGGCGCTGTCGACCTGCCGGTCCGCGGCCGTAGTGGCAGCGGCGGTCGCGGCCGGGCCGGCGGTATCGGCCGGGCCGACTGCGGTGGCCGTCGCGGCGGGGGGCGCCGTCGTGGTGGCTGTTCCGTTGGCTGTCGTGTCGCCGTAGACCACGAGTGCGCCCTTGCCCCTGCGCTTGGCCGCGTACATCGCCTCGTCCGCGCGGCGCAGCAGTTCGTCCGGGGTCAGGTCGGGGTCGAACGCGCACAGGCTGACCGTGCCGATGCTCGCGCTGATGCACATGTCCCTGCCGCGCACGACCTGCGGCGCGCACAGCGTGTCCAGCAACTGCTGGCTGATCCGCCGCGACCCGGCCGCCGCGTCCATGCTGTCCGTGCTGTCCAGCAGCACCGAGAACTCGTCGCCACCCAGTCGGGCGACGAGATCGCCCTCGCGCACGTTCGTCATCAGCCGTTCGGCGACCGTCCGCAGCACCGCGTCACCCGCGCCGTGGCCGAAGTTGTCGTTCACCGTCTTGAAGCCGTCGATGTCCACGAACAGCAGCACCAGTGGCCGCTGGTCCCGATCGTGCACTGCGACGGCGTCGGCCAGCCGGCGCAGGAACAGGGTGCGGTTGGCGAGGCCGGTCAGCGGATCGTGGAATGCCTGGTGCTCGAGCTGGCGCTGGCTCTCGGTGAGTTGCCGCAGCAGCCGCATGTTGTCCATCAGGGTGACGAGCTGCCGCAGGATCACCAGCCCGATCACGGCGAGGCCCACGTCGATCTCCAGCGGCGTGAGCGACCCGCCGGTCGCCGTGCTGAACACCACGAACAGGCAGGTGACCGCGAGCGGCAGGTACGGCATGGCCACGGTCAGGTAGTCGCTGAGCCACAGGCTCCGCTGCCGACCCGATTTCTGCGGCCGGAAGGGCGCGAACGCCGCCAGCGCGAACAACACGGGGCACGCGACGAAACCGCTGTCGGCGGCCGGCGGTATCCGGCCGGCCCCGTCGCCGACGTACGCGGCGAACACCCAGCCGGACGTCGACTGCGCCACGGCAGCCAGCGACAGCACCAGAATCGGCGGCTGGCAGATTACTCGGTGGGAACGGGCCAGCGTCGCGACGACGGCCAGTAACACCAGGTAGGCCGCTGGATGCGCGACGACGGTCGCCAGCGCGGGCGCCGTCCTCGGCCAACCGGTGAACACCGACTGCAGCGCGGTCACCAGCACCAGCACGAACACCGAGCCGCAGATGATCAGCGCGTCCAGTCCCAACAGCACCCGGCCGCGTCGCGTGCTGCTGTGCCTGGCCGGTTCCGAGCGTTGCGCCGGTTCGTCGGGCACCAGGCTGAGCACGCCGAACAACGTGAGGACCGGCACCATGATGAAGCTGACCGGAGCCAGCGTCGTCGTCGGCAGCGGCACGCTCATGATGAGCTGACCCCAGATCCAGGCCGACATGCCGATGCTCAGGCTGGCCATGGCGGCGGCCATCCACAGCCGCCAACGGCGCTCGCCACCCGTCGCTTTCCTTGCGGTGTAAAGGAAACCGCCGAGGGCGGCGAGGCTGAAGCCGAGTTGGAACAGCTTGTCGACGGCTACGGCGAAGGACCAGTCGAAGCCCCCGGCCACCACGATCACGAGTGCGGCGACCAGTGAGAGGCCGGCGACACCGGCCGAGACGGCGAACTGTCTGGGCGACATGCTCCACGAACTGACCGGCAGGGGACCAGCGGGACTCCGGGAGTGTAACGGGACGAACACACGCTGTCGATCGACGCTTGGTCGTCGGCGGTCACCGCATGGTCGGAGAGGACGGCGCGCCGCCTCGGCGGTCACGCTGGTTGGTGGCCCACAGTGCTGGTCGAGGAGGCGTCTGATGCTGGTGTGCGTGACCGGCGGAACCGGGTTCGTCGGCGCGCATTCGGTTGCCGCGCTGGTACGGATCGGGCATCGGGTTCGGATACTCGCCCGCGACGAGGCCGGCGTCGAGCGCGCGCTCACCCCGCTCGGCGTCGATCCGGCCGCGGTGGACGTCGTCGTCGGCGACGTCACCAACGAGATCGCGGTCGCCCGCGCCACTGCCGGTGTCGGCGGCGTACTGCACGCGGCATCCGTGTACTCCTTCGATCCCCGGCGCGCCGCGGAACTGAGCGCCACCAACGTGCGTGGCACCGAACTGGTACTGGCCGCGGCACGCCGGGTCGGCGCGAATCCGACGGTCCACGTCTCCAGCTTCGGCGCCCTGCTGCCGGCGCGAAACCGCGTGATCAGCGCCGACTCGCCGGTCGGCCACGCACGCGAGCCCTACCTGGCCAGCAAGGCGGCGGCCGAGACCGTCGCGCGCCAGTACCAGGTGACGGGTTCACCGGTGGTGATCACGTATCCGCCCGCGCTGCTCGGCCCCGCCGATCCGCACCTCGGCGACCAGAACGCGAGGCTGCGCAACGCACTGCGCGGCCTGATGCCGATCTGGCCACTGGGCGGCTACCCGGTCGGCGACGTCCGCGACACGGCGGCGCTGCACGCGGCCCTGTTCACCGAGCCGGAACTGACTCGGGACCGCTACTTCGGCCCCGGCCGCTACCTGACCACCCGCCGGCAGGTACGTGCCCTGCGCACAGCCACCGGTCGGGCCCTGCCGGCGGTCTTCCTGCCGGCGATGGCGATGCTGCCGGTGGGCAGGCTGGCCGACGCGGTGCAGCGGGTGTGGCCGTGGCACATCCCGGCTGAGTACGGCGCGATCTACACGTGCGCGTGCGCGACACGGGTGGTCGACTACGACAGCACCCTGGGCATCACGCCCCGCCCGCTGGCCGACACGGTGACCGACACGATCCGCTGGCTGTACGACACCGGCCGCATCACCGACCGCCAGGCCGGCATCCTGACCAGCCGCCCGGCCGCATCGAGTGCACTGTCGGGCCGAGGCCGTTCGGCCGCCTGACGTCGATCCCCGTAGCTACCAGCGGATATACTCCGGTGCCAGCAACGGGGAACGGACAATCGAGTGCTGGACTGGCAGAACCTGCGCGCCGACGCGCTGTACGAGGACGAGGCCGCCCTCGTGCTGAACAAACCGGCCGGCATCGCCGTGACCGGTGAACGCCACGAGACCGACCTGGTTCGTATGGCGGCCGACGCCGGCGAGACGCTCTATCCGGCGCACCGCATCGACAAGGTCACCTCAGGTGCTGTGCTGTTCGCGAAAACCCTTGCGCACCACGGTGATCTCACTCGCCAGTTCAACCGTCGCACGGTGGCCAAGACGTATCTCGCCATCACCCGGTCCACGGGGCTACCGGACCGTGGCACCATCGAGCTGCCGCTGAGCGTCGGCCGCAAGAACCGGGTCAGGGTGGCGGCAGAACGCGCCGGCATCGTCGCAGCCGATGACAGGTGGACGGTCCCCGCCGACGCCGTTTTCACCCACGTGCCCACGTATCCGTCCACGACGGAGTTCACGACCGTGTGGACGGACGGCACCCACACCCTGCTGGCCGTCCGTCCGATCACCGGCCGCCGGCACCAGATCCGGGTGCACCTGGCCTGGATCGGGTATGAGCTCGTCGGCGATCCACTGTTCGACCGGGCCACCACGGCGCCACGCACGCTGCTGCACGCGTGGCGCCTCGGCTTCGATGCCGCATGGCTGGCCGGCAGCCGTATCGTCCTGGCGGCCACACCACCGGGTGACTTCTGGTCAGCTACCGGTGTCAACAACCCGGAAACGCTACTGCGCCAAGTGGAAACGCTGCTCGGGTTCGGATCAGCCGTAGACGGCGCCGGGGAAGGTCGATCCGGCCAGCCAGTCGACACCCTCCTGGTAGAGCCGCATGACCGCGGGGCCGTCCCGCCCCGGTAGGTCTGTCGCCACCTTGCAGCCGAGCTTCTCCTGTAGGTAGGCCATGTGCCGGTAGCCGTCCGGGTACTTGGCCAGCACCGCCGGGTCCAGGTCCAGCCGAAGACCGGGCGTGACCGGGTCCATCCGGTCCTGGTCGTAGACGCACTGCCGGCGCACCAACGCCCAGCGCCCGTCGCGCCGGGCGAGGAAGTCGTAGAACCGGCCGATGGAGGTCACGTCGACGGTCACGCCGTCGAACGAGCCCCGGTGCAGGATCTGCATCTTGGTCTGGGCGATCGCCCGGTCGTCCACCAGGTCGCTGGTGTGCGCGCCGAGCATGTGCAGCATGTACGACCCGGCCGGGCACCCGATCCGGTTCGCGTCGATGAACTGTTCGGCCGGTCCCTCGTACCACGTCGTCGACATCCAGGCATCCGGATGCCAGACGGACGCGAAACGATCCCAGTCGCCGGAGTCGCGGTAGAGCACCCAGTTCTCCACGACCTCACGCACGGCGGCCCGGTCCATGTCCAGTTCCGCCTGTGTGTAGAGATCCGTCATCGCCACCCCTTTCGTCCGACCCCCGACGCGAGCTTGGCCCAACTGAAACGTGATGTCTAGCTCATGTTTCCGCTGGGCGGAAGGTTACTTGTGAAAGTTGTCTCGTCACGCCGAACGCCGCGGTCCGCACAGCGGCCGTCAGCGCCCGCACGTTCGTAGTCGCCCGCACCACGAGGGCCAGTGCGGCGACCAGTTCGCCGGAGGCCCCGAAGATCGGCGCACACACCGAAGCGACCCCGATCGTCGTCTCCTCCAGTGCGAACGCGATGTGGTTGTCCCGCACCTGATCGAGCGTGTCCGCCAGGACGGCGGGCAGCGTGATCGTGTGCGGTGTGTAACGAGTCAGCCCTTCTGCCACTACATCGGCGTACATTTCCGGCCCGGAGAAGGCCATGATCACCTTGCCGACACCGGTCGAGTGCGCCGGCAACCAGCCGCCGACGCGGGCCTTGTTCCCGACCGAGTGCCGTCCGGAGATCTTGTCGACGCACAGCACCCGGCTGCCGTCGCGTACCGCGATCTGCACGTTCTCCTGCGTAGCCTCGTACAGGTCACCCATGAACGGAAGCGCGATCGACCGCAGATCCCGATGCACCGGGGCCAGCGCCCCGGTATGCCACAGCCGCAGGCCGATCTGATAGCGTCCGTCCTCCCGGCGCTCGAGCGCACCCCACTGGACCAGCTCACCGGCCAGTCGGTGTGTCGTCGCCATGGGCAGTCCGCTCGCCTTCGCGAGTTCGGTCAAACCGAGCACAGGGCACACGGAGGAGAACGCGCCGAACAACGCCAGCACGCGACTGGCGGTGCTACGACCCGATTCCCTCGTGTTGCCGCCCATGCCCGGTTCCTTCCGCCCACCGGAAACCCGAGTGTAGAACGATCGCCGCACCGAAAGTGTGTGCGTCGGCTGTGTGTTCGTCTTCGGTAATGGACGTATTCGGCGCGTCGGCCATGTCGCACCAGGACAGCTCGGCGTCGGCCATGGCGATGGCGGCCAGCAGGTCGTGCTGTTGGTCTGATGTGGGGTCGTCGCGTCGTTCGGGTTGCTCTGCCCCGATTTCTCGATTGTCGTAACGGTCGGCGGTGTGTTGTCACGTGCGGCAGGGATCGGGGAAGAGCAGGAAGGACTGGACAAGCAGGGCTGCCCCGTCTGATCGGGATAACCCCTCGGTTCGAGTCCGATCCGTTGGGCGGGTGGTTGGGTTGGGCTGGCCCTCCTGCGTTCAGACTGTCTGCGTGGCCACCGAGTCCTGGGTTTGGTCGTTGTCTTCCAGTACCGAGATGATGTTCCCGGCTGGGTCCTTGAACCATGCGATCGGCGGGCCCATCTCGCGGAAGATGCCCTTGGCGTTGCCGTTGGGGTAGTGCTCGAACTTGACCCCGCGTTCGGTGAGTTCGTCTACTGCGGACTCGATGTCCTCGACCGGGAAGTTGAGGATCGTGAACGTGGCCGGCGTGTGGTCCCTCTTCGGATAGACCAGTGTCGGGCGCGTGCCGGCGGCCAGGTGCAGCGTGAGCATCCCGTGCTCCTCCGTCACCTTGATTCCCAGCGTCTCGCCGTAGAAGCGCTGTGCCGCCGGTATGTCGTCCACGGAGAAACCGCTGTATGCCTTGGTGTGCTCGAACATCGTTGTCTCCTCCTCCGTTCTCGCCTCGATCACTCTATGCCTGGCCGAACGCTGCGACGTTCATGTGCACGAACGACCACTGGTGGCCGTCCAGGTCGCGGAAGCCTCGCATGTAGAGGAAACCGTCGTCCTGGGCCTGCCCCAGGTCCGATGCGCCGCCGGCGATCGCTCGGTCTACCAGGTCGTCCACTTCGGCTCGCTCGTCCACTGACACGCCTACGATCACCTCGCGGCTGGTGTCGGTGTCGGTGACCGGCGTGTTCGTGTAGCGCTGGAACGTGGCCCGCTCGTGCAACAGGACAGAGCACGCATCGCTGATCACCACGCGGGTCGATGCCTGGCCCGCCGGGTCCGGTGTGAAGCCCAGTGCGCTGAAGAACTCGACGGACTTCGCTCGATCGTGTACTGGCAGGTTGACCAATAGGGTCTTCGACATCGTCGTGCCATCCTCTTCGAACCTTGGCACCCCGGCTGGGCGCCTGACACTGGGACGTAGAGGCTGGCCGGCGGATCTCGACATGTTCTACCGAAGTTTCTTGAAGATCTTGGAGCAGGCATGAAGTACGTGATCCTGATCTACGGCAACCCGCAGTCTCGGGCCGTCTGGGCCGGGTTCTCGCCGGAACAGCAGGCCGAGGGCCTGAAGATCTACGCGCAACTGAACGCCGACCTGCGTGAGTCCGGCGAGATGATCGTGTCCGAGTCGCTTGCCGATCCGTCCGAAGGCACCCACGTCCTGGCCACCGACGGCGTGGGGATGGCGACCGACGGCCCGTTCGCCGAGGTCAAGGAGCATCTGGCCGGCTTCTACCTGGTCGAGTGCGCGAACCGCGAGCGTGCCATCGAGATCGCGGGCCGGATACCGGAGGCGGGCTGGGGGATGGTCGAGGTGCGGCCGGTCCAGCGGTTCACGATGTG
>DATBDL010000389.1:0-4317 GCA_036269975.1 Pseudonocardiaceae bacterium
ACAACTGCCGGGCTCACGCACGCGATCCTCGTAGGATGGCGCAATGTCGTCGCCGGAAATCGAGACCGAAACGCTCGAGACCGAAGCACTGCGTGTGCTACGGAAGGTGTTCGGCTACGAGTCGTTCCGCGGTCCGCAGGAGGAGGTCGTCGACCACGTGATCGCGGGCGGCGACGCGCTGGTCCTGATGCCGACCGGCGGTGGGAAGTCGCTGTGCTACCAGATTCCCGCGCTCGTACGGGATGGCGTCGGCGTCGTCATCTCGCCGTTGATCGCGTTGATGCAGGACCAGGTGGACGCGTTGCGCACGCTCGGCGTGCGGGCCGGTTTCCTGAACTCGTCCCAGGACTACGACTCACAGCGGCTGGTCGAGTCGGCGTTTCTCTCGGGTGAACTGGATCTGCTCTACCTCGCACCCGAACGGCTGCGCGGCGAGTCGACACTGCGGTTGCTCGATCGCGGCACGATCGCGTTGTTCGCGATCGACGAGGCACACTGTGTCGCCCAGTGGGGCCACGACTTCCGGCCGGACTACCTTGCGCTGTCGGCGTTGCACGAGCGGTGGCCGACCGTACCGCGCATCGCGTTGACGGCGACGGCGACCGAGGCGACCCACGGCGAGATCGCGACCCGCCTGAACCTGACCGACGCCCGGCATGTCGTCGCCAGCTTCGACCGGCCGAACATCCAGTACCGCATCGTGTCCAAGGCGGACCCGAAGCGGCAGTTGCTGGACCTGTTGCGCGGCGAGCACGCGGGGGACGCCGGCATCGTCTACTGCCTGTCGCGGGCGTCGGTGGAGAAGACGGCGGAGTTCCTGGTACAGAACGGAATCACCGCGCTGCCCTACCACGCCGGGTTGGACGGCCGGACCAGGGCAACGAACCAGGCCCGGTTCCTGCGCGAGGACGGCATGGTGATGGTGGCCACGATCGCGTTCGGCATGGGCATCGACAAGCCGGACGTCCGGTTCGTCGCGCATCTCGACCTGCCGAAATCGGTGGAGGGCTATTACCAGGAGACCGGTCGCGCCGGGCGGGACGGGCTGCCGTCCACCGCGTGGCTCGCGTACGGCCTACAGGACGTGGTGCAGCAACGCAGGCTGATCGACTCGTCGGAAGGCGACGACGCGCACCGCCGCAAGCTCGGCACGCACCTGGACGCGATGCTGTTGCTCTGCGAGACGGTCGAGTGCCGGCGCGCGGGACTGCTGGCGTACTTCGGCCAGGAAGCATCGGCGAAGTGCGGCAACTGCGACACGTGCCTGACGCCGCCGGAATCGTGGGACGGCACGATCGCGGCGCAGAAAATGCTGTCCACGGTGTTCCGGCTGAAGAACGAACGGCGGCAGAAGTTCGGCGCCGGTCACCTGATCGACATTCTGCTCGGCCGCAAGACGGCCAAGGTGATTCAGCACGATCACGACGCGCTGACCGTGTTCGGCATCGGCGTCGACCTGACCGAGGCGGAATGGCGCGGTGTGGTGCGGCAACTGCTGGCACAGGGCCTGCTGACCGTCGAGGGCGACCACGGCACCCTGCTGCTGACCGGCGCGAGTGCGGACGTGCTCGGCCGGCGACGCGAAGTGCCGATGCGGCGCGAATCGGTGCGGCCGGCGAAATCGTCGTCGTCTTCGTCTTCGGGTTCGTCGTCGGGTTCGTCTTCGTCGGGCAGGTCGCGCAAGGAACAGGTCGAACTGCCGGCGGAAGCGGTGCCCGTGTTCGAGCGGCTGCGCGCGTGGCGGGCCGCCACCGCGAAGGAACAGGGCGTTCCGGCATACGTGATCTTTCACGACTCGGTGTTGCGCCAGATCGCGACATCGTCGCCGACGACGCTGGCCCAGCTCTCCAACATGTCCGGTGTCGGCGAGAACAAGCTGGCCAAGTACGGTCAGCCGATCCTGGACCTGCTGAACGGCTGAGCGAGCCGCCTGGCGATCCTGTGAACCTGCTGTCGGCCGATCAGCATCATTCGGACATTTCGGGTCGCTAGTCCGTTCGGGTTGCGCTAACTTCCCCGTGATCTAACAGAGACAACACCGATATAAGCATGATATCGGCCTGACCTGCGGTTTCACGGTATCGACGCTGGCCAACGGATGTGCTGCCGAATGGTCACAGCACGACCGGCGACAACCGATAGCCGCAACCTGAGCATGCGTTATCCCTGAGCATCGTCCGTTTTCCCCTGCCCATGAACCGGCACGGACACCGAGAGGAGCATGGGTTGCGCCACACGAACTATCGCGCTTTAGATCGACCGCCGCGCGAGCACACCCATGGGTCACGTAAGTCAGTCTTATTCCGTTTGTCAGTGGTCATCCCAGCGGCCGCACTCGCCATCGCGGGTGTGGCATTCGCCATCTTCCAGGGCACTTCGTCGGCGTCGCCCGCCGCTCCCGATCCCAATCCGGACTGCTCCCTGACGGTCCCCGCGAATCCACTCACCGCCAAGGGCCTGGCAACTCCTTACCAGCTCTCCGCCACCGATCCCAAGGGCGGCCCGTGTGACGAGGCCGACACCGCCCAGTCGGCGTTCGTCGAGGCCACCGTCCTCAACCCGGCCACCGGCGCGCTGTCCGTCTACCGGCCGCTCGTGGTCGACAAGGGCGCGCAACCAGCGGTACCGGAAGTGGTGCCGGCCCTGCCGAAGAATGCGATGATCGGCCTCTGGTTCGGCTTCAACGGCGACAATCTGACGCTGCGCTCGCAGAACGGCAGTCTCAACGCGGGCCGCTGCGTCAACGGCATGCCGGGGTCCATCTTCGGCCAGTTCGCGTTCTGCAACGCGTCCGAGTTCTTCGCCGCGGCCAACACGGCAATCAACCGCGGCCAGATCAAGATTCCGGCGCAGGCCACCGGCAAGGACGGCCTGCCGTGCATGACCACCCGCGACTACGGCCTGATCGACCAGGACCAGAGCGACAACGTCATCAGCAGCTACCTGGTGCGGGCCAACGGCCAGGTCGCCCAGGACAACGCAACCAACGCCGCGAAGCTCAACGACGCGACGGTGCTGGTCAACGGCAGTGACAACCTGCTGCTCGACGGGTTCGTCGACCCGGCGCTGGGCTGCAAGCCGTGGACGGTGCCCGACCTGACCAACCCGAACGGCGCGCAGGTCTCCTCGCTGGCGCTCAACGAACTGTTCGCGGCGAAGAACCAGGCCAAGCCGGTCGCGCTGGTGCCGATGAACGACCCGATGTCATTGGACGCCAACGGCGACGACAGCATCGCCAAGACCAACCTGTACCGGTCCGGCGTGAACATGGTGCCGATGACCAGCACGAAGAGCGCGCCGACGCCAGCGACCTACTGCACGGACACGCTGACACTCGGCGCGAACCGGATCGTCGCGGACCGCAAGCTGTTCACCAAGGCCCCATCCCCGGACACGGGCGCGGCGAACAACCTGTACACGTTCATGGCACAGCGATGGAGCGCGTCGCTGACGAACCTCGGCTGCTCCGACCTGATCAAGGTCGGCGACCCGATCCGGCTGGTCACCAACCAGGACGGCGTAGTGGTGAACGCCTCCTTCCTGGACACCAACGGCCACCGGCGATAGCCGGCGCTGGCGACCAAACAGCACTGGCGACAAACGGCACCGACGATAAGCCAACCCGATGAAGGGGTGCCGCGGTGGGAGCGATCAGCCCGCCGCGGCACTCACCGGTTCACCCCGGTGCCCCGGTGTCCCGGTGCGATACCGGTTCGCCCTCCGGAGCAGCCACCGGTCCGGCCCGGTGCAATTCCAGTTCACCGCCCGAGCAGCCATCGGTCCGTCGTCCGGTGCACTCACCGGTTCGCCATTCGGTCCACTGCCTCGACCGCCCCGTGCTTCCGCTCCGGTTCGGGCCTTGACCGTCCGCTGCCGGCCGTCCGCTGCCGGCCGTTGCCGGGGCGAGTTGCTGGCCGGCGTCGTGGGGCGCATGGACGTTCGGCGCCGGAGCGGGGCTGCCTTTTTCGGCTAACGAACGGGACCGGGTGATTTGATCCCGAGTTCCGGCATGATCACCGGATCGAGTGATCGATTGATCGGATCTCCTTGCGCCCCAACATAGTCAGCCTGTCTCGCTCGCGTCCACGCCAATTCTACCGGCCGGCGGTGGGCCGTCGTCGGCTGCCGCCGGTGGGCCGTCGTCAGGTGTTTGGGTCGCCGGTCTTGGGTCCCGGTGCCTGGGTCACCGGTCGCGGGCCGTCGTCGGGTGCCGCAAGCGGTGGGCTGTCGACGGGTGCCGCCGTCGGGATGAGTCGCTGGCCGTCGTCTGGTGCCCCAGGCGGTGGGCCGTCGTCGGGTGCCTCGACCACCGATCGT
>DATBDL010000390.1:0-9187 GCA_036269975.1 Pseudonocardiaceae bacterium
GCCGTAACGGTTCTTGTCGGATGCTTACCGGCTCCCGCACGTCGCTCGAAGCCGTGATCAGCCGCCGTTACGTTCCTGTGATCCGCGTCGGGGGATGCCGAGCCCAGGAGCTGACATGGTGGTCGATCCGGCCGAGATGGAGCACGTGCCGTTCAACCAGGCGGGCACGTTCACGTTGTCCAGCAGGGAACACCCGAGCACGACGCTGACGGTGAGCGTGGCGCCGACCAAGAGCTTCAAGCCGGCAACCGCGACCGTCGACGAAGGACAGAGCATCCTGGTCGTCGACGCGTCGGGCAGGAAGCTGACCATGGACAGCACGCCGGATCTCGGCATGGGAATGGGGCACCGCCCGGAGGAGTTCCCCACCGCGAAGCTCACGGTCGACGACAAGGACAGCAACTGACGCGCAGTCAGCCCTCCGCGACCCGCTTCTCCACCCAGTCGTAGATGGCGTCCATGGTGATCCGGTGGATCTCGTCGCCGAGTGAGTTCAGGAATCCCGGCGTGCAGTTGACTTCGAGAATCACGTAGCCGGTTTCTGTCGGCAGGATGTCCAGACCGGACAGCGTCAGCCCGATGGTGCGGGTGGCCCGCAACGCGAGGTCGCGCAACTCGTCCGAGGGATCGATCGGCTCGAAGCTCGAACCGGTCGATCCCCGCATCTTCCATTCGCCGGGGCCGGGCAGCTTGAGCGCGCATCCCGCGACGACATCGCCCGCGACGTGGACCCGGTATTCGCCGTACCGGGTGGGATAGAACGGCATGCACAACATCGTGCCGTAACCGGCCAGCAGTTCCTCGATCACCGCCTGCTGCGCGCTGATGTCGGTGATGCGCTCGACGCCCTTGCTCCGGCCCCCGTACGACGGCTTGACGATGATGTCGTCCCACAGCTCCAGTGCGGTCGCGACCTCCGCCAGCGTGGTCGCCGAACGACACGGCGGCACGGGGAGGCCGGCCTTGGCCAGCTTCTGCAGCATCAGCGACTTGCTGTAGGCGGTCGTCCACACGTCCACCGGGTCGAACACGTGGAGTCCTGGGATCGCGCTGACCATGGCCAGTCGCTCGACCCGGTCCCGCCATTCCGATCCGCCGTCCTGCCAGTCGTCCCCGTACAGTTTCGCGCGGGAGATGATCGCGTCGAACGAACCGCCGTTCTCGCCACCCAGCAGCACGTCCATGCCGCGTTCACCCGGCACGTAGGTGACTTCTTCGAGGGTGAACAACGACATCTCGTGGCCACGGCGCCGGCCGTACTCGATCAGGACGGGGCCTTCGGGATCGTATTCGCCGAAGGGGCCGTCCGCGCCCATGACACCATGATCCCAGCCAAGAATCCCGATCTTCACCGGTGTCCTCCCCATCTCGAAGCCGTACCAGGATCGAGCCTCGCCGGTGGGTGGCCCCGTGTCACCGGCTGCCCGGACCGGCATTCCGGTCCTTCCCTTTTGCCCGAAAGGGCGGACGTGTCGGAAAGGCACACCGTGGTGCGGTTCGCGGCGCCTACCGTCGACTGCCAGATCCGTGTCGTATCAGGTTGCTTCAGGGGGAGCCATGTCTGTTTGGGACACGCTTGTCACGCCGACGGCAGACATCGCCGCCGGCTATCGTGCGGCCGGCTGGTGGCGGGACTCGACCTTTCTGGACGATCTCGCCGCCGACGTCCTGGCACGCGGCGACCACCCCGCGCTGATCGCGTACGCGGCGACGGAACACGCGAGGATCCTGACGTACACCGAACTGGCGAACACCGTCGAACGCTTCGCGTCGGCGCTGCGCGAACTCGGTGTCCGGCGCGGCGACGTGGTCGCCCTGTACCTGCCGAACCTGTGGCTGCTGACCCCGCTGTACCTGGCGTGCCACCGGATCGGTGCGGTCAGCTCGCCCGTCATCCCGGTGATGGGCACCCGCGAGCTCGGCAGGAACCTCGCGGCGACCGATGCCAAGGTCTGCGTGACCGTGGACGCGTTCAACGACATCGACTGTGCCGCCCGGCTCGCCGAGGCCGCAGGCGCGCATGTGCGTCGCGTCGTGGTCGGCGCCGCGACGCCGACCGACGCGATCGACTTCGACGAGTTCTTCGTTCGCACGCCATGGGAAGACCGTCGACCCGTGCCGCCCGCGGACCGGCTCGGTCCGGACGAACCAGCCCAGATGATCTACACCTCCGGTACCAGTGGAGTGATGAAAGCCGTTGTGCACAGCCAGAACACCCTCTACGCGGCGGTGAGGACGGTGTCCGAGCCGCACCGGTTGACCGAGGACGACGTCATCACGGTCGCCAGCCTCGCCACCGGGATGGCCGGCATGGCGTACGCCGTCTACATGTCGCTGTTCCTCGGCGCGACCTGCGTCGTGCAGGACCGGAACACCGACATGGCACTGCTGCGCGACCTGATCGCGGCCCACCGCGTCACCTGGCTGTACAGCGCGCCTGCCAACCTGGTCAACCTGCTTGCCGCGCAGGAGAACGACCCCCGCGACACGACCAGCCTCGACAAGATCGTGGCCGGCTCGGCGCCGGTGCAGCCGCAGGTGATCACGCACGTGCGCGACGTCTTCGGCGTGCCGCTGTACGCGTTGTGGGGGATGACCGAGAACGGCGCCGTCACGCTCACCAGGCCGGACGACCCGGACGGCTGGGCAGCCGAGAGCGACGGCCGGCCGATGCCGTGGATGGAGGTCCGCATCGACGCGGAGCCGGGCGCGGAAGCGGGACGGCTGCTCGTGCGTGGCGCGTCGCAGTGCCTCGGCTACCTGGGACAACGGGACACCTACGAGGCGTGCCTGGACGCCGACGGCTGGTTCGACACCGGCGACCTCGCGAAGGACGACGGTCGCGGCGGCATCCGGATCACCGGCCGCCGCGCCGACCTGATCACCAGGGCCAACGGCCTGAAGGTGGCCACCCTCGACGTCGAAGCCGTGCTACAGCGGCACCCCGGCATCATCGAGGTGGTGATGGTCGGCTATCCCGACCCGAACGTGCCCGGCGGCGACCTGGTGTGCGCGATCGTCGTGCACACCTGGCCGCCGCTCACCCTGAAGCAGGTCCACGAATACCTGGCGGCCGAGGGGGTGGCCGAGTGGCTGTGGCCGGACCGGATCCAGTACGTCTCGGTGATACCCAGGAACCCGTTGGGCAAAATACTGCGGCAGCCGTTGCGGGAACGCCTCGAAATCGCGTCGTCCCGGCGACGATGACCGTTCGCGACCGGACGGCACCCACGACGCGGTCGCCGACGCTGGCGCTGCTGATCATCTCGATCGCACAGCTCATGCTGCTGGTGGACGCGACGATCGTGAACGTCACGCTGCCGAACATCCAGCACGCGTTGGGTTTCTCGGGTGCCGGCCTGGAATGGGTGGTCACGGGGTACTCGATCATGTTCGGTGGGCTGCTGCTGTTCGGCGGCAGGGCCGGCGACGTGCTCGGTCGCCGGCGGGTGTTCCTCTCCGGGCTCACCGTCTTCACCCTGGCATCGCTGGCCGGCGGGTTCGCGACCCAGCAGTGGTGGCTGATCGGGTGCCGCGCGCTACAGGGGATCGGCGCCTCGGCGTCCTCGCCCGCAGCGCTGTCCCTGATCGCGTCGACCTTTCCGGAAGGCGCGCGGCGCGACCGCGCGATCGGTTTCTACTCGGCGGCGGCCACCGCGGGCGGCGCCATCGGTCTGCTCGCCGGCGGCGTCATCAGCACGTATCTCTCGTGGCGCTGGGTGATGTTCGTGAACGTGCCCATCGGCGTGTTCGTCATCGTGGCGGGTTCCCGTGTGCTGACCGAGACCGAACGCGTGCGCGGCCGATTCGACCTGGCCGGGGCGGTGACCGGAACGCTCGGTGTCACGCTGCTGGTGTACGGCCTGATCACCGGAGCCACCGACCGCTCCGGTGTGTCGCACTGGCATGACCCGGCGGTGCTGGTCACGCTCGGCTGTGCGGTCGTGATGTTGGTGGCCTTCTGGCTGATCGAGAAACGCAGCCGATACGCGCTGGTGCCGTTGCGGGTACTGGCCGACCGCACCCGGTCCGGCATCCTGGTCGTGTCGGCGCTCAATGCCATCGCCCTGGTCGGGCTGGCTTTCTTTCTCACCATTTTCGTGCAGGAGGTCTGGCGGTACAGCCCGCTGCACACTGCGCTGGTCTACCTTCCGCTGACCGCGCTGCTCGTGGCCGGAAGCCGGGTCGGGGCGTGGCTGATGACCAGGGTCGGCGCTCGCCGGCTGATCGTCTGCGGGTTCGCGGTCGGCGGCGCGGGAATGTTCTGGCTGTCCTGGATCGGCGACGCGCACAGCTACCTGACGGGCATGCTGATTCCCACTGTGTTGACGTACGCGGGAATCGGTGTCACCCCCGTCCCACTGACGGTGCTGGCGCTGGCCGGCGCGGGCGATGGCGAGGCCGGCCTGGCGTCCGGACTTGTCGGCGCGGCGGCGCAGGTCGGCAGCGCGAGCGGGCTCGCGGTGCTGGGAACGGTCACGTGGGCCACCGTCGCCTCGGTCACGGCGAGTCGGTCACACAGCGGGGAAAGCGCGGCGTCCATCGCGACGCACGCACTGGCCGTCGGGGTGAGCCGAGGCATCGCCGTCGCGGCGGGGCTGATGCTGCTCTCGCTGTTCGTCGTCCTCGCGACCGTGCGCCGAGACTGAAAGGTCCACCGTTCCAGCGAAGCTGAAACGGTGGACCTTTCCATCCGGTCGAGGCTACCGCTGGGGCGGCCTCGGCCATACGCGGACCGGCGGATCGGGCCAAACGCTCATTCGAAACACCTCCCCGGTTTTCTCGTGGTGGGACACCGTCGGTTCACGGCGTCGACAGGGAGATCGGCGCGGTGAATTCCGGGCGCCGATCGATGCGATCCCGGACGTCGTCCGAGCCGAAGTAGTAGTCGATCCGCCGGGTGGCGACCGCCCAGTCGGCCATCGTGTCCACATCGGACATCGCGTCGACCACGACGGGGTGGGTCCAGCGGTCGATGGCCCGCTGCCAGAGCACCGGAACGGGCTCCGTCAGCAGGTTCCCGACGGTGCCCTCGTAGTTCGTCATCGCCCTGACCTCCCCGTCCGGTTCGACGACCATGATCTGCTCGGACTCGGCCTTCGCCGCGATCTGGGCCGGGTTCATCTGGAGTTCGATGTTGTCCTGGCAGAACACCCGCACCGACGATGGCGCGAGCGCCTGGAGCCGGTCGAGAAACGCATCGTCGCGCATCTGTGCCATCTGCTCGTCGGTGAGGAGTTCGTGCTCGGCGAACCCGGTTCGACTGGCGAGCCCGGTCGGCACGACAGCGCCGAACACCAACTCCGTCATCTCGGGGAACCGAGGCACGATGTCGGTGCAGAACAGCTCCAACTGCGCGAAGCTGCTGCGCAGCACGACACAGTCGAGGCCGAAGTTCAGTGGCTTCGCGCCGCGTTCCCTGCGTTCGCGGGCCCCTTGATCCAGCAACGCCAACGCTGTCATGGCGCGTTCGAACGAGCCCGCCCTGCCACGTACCTGGTCGTGTACCTCGGCGGTCGCGCCGTCGACGCTGACGATGACCTTGTGACAGGACTCCGCGAGGTCGTCGACCATGGCCGGTTTCATCGGCCATCCGCCCGTGTACAGGTAGACGCGGCTGCCGGCGGCCGTGAACCGGCGTGCCAGTTCGAAGACCTCCGGCACCACCAGCGGCTCGCCGCCGGTGAGCGCGACGGTCTCGGGCCGCACGGAGACGATGGCGTCCGCGACGCGCAGCATGTCGTCCCGGCCCAGCTTTCGCGCCGGTCGGCGTCCGGACTCCGAATAGCAGTGCACGCACCGCAACGGGCAGGTGTACGTGAGGTCCCAGACCACACTCGTCGGATTGGTACTCACGTCGAAACCTCCCGAAATTCGGCGATATGGCGGGTCACCACGTGTTGTGGCAAGTGGACTGCGAGACCGATGTCGACCGACGCCCACAGCAGGTCCTGGCCATCGGTGCCGGCGCCCCTGCGCAGCCCGATCGCGGAGTCCGTAGTGTCCAGCAGCGTGAACGCGGCCCGGAAGTCGGCGAAGATCGCTTCGTGCGGCGGCAGCATCCTGGTGCGGCACACCCGGACGCCGGCATCGGCCAGCCGGTCGTGTTGCCCTCGGCGTACCAGTTCCCAGTAGAGCCGGGGATGGGCCACGATGCCGTCGCACGAGCCGCCGGTCTCCTCGACCTCGGCGCAGGTTTCGGTCACCGCGCGTTCGATGTCGACCCGCTGCTCGATGTGGCGCAGCGCCGGCAGTGTGCGGATGCCGGGCAGCACGCCGTCCCGGCCGCCGTTGAGCAGCGCGTCGTTCTCCACGGTGCACAGGCGGACCACCAGCCGGTGGTCGATCACGGTGGCCAGCATCGCGGTGTGCTCGGTCAGCTCGCGCGGGATCGACAGCGACGCGGTGAGAGTGGTGATCCCTGCGGTCACGACGGACGTCGTGAAGCGCGCCTCGGGGGTCGCCGCGTAGGACGTGCCCGACGTGTCCGAACCTCGGTGTTCCTCGCGCAGGTACGCGGTCGGGCCGTCGACCTCCCGTGTCTTGAGCAGATGCCGCACCGTGTATCGCGGCCGGGTCGCAGCCAGCGGGAAGGTCGCGGGGAGAGCGGTGCGCAGGCGTACCGCCACGTCCGCGCCGGACGCGTCGGACGCGTCGAGCGCGGCGGCGAAGGTCGCGCCCGGCGATCGGTCCGTTGCGATCAGCAGGTCGGTCATGGGGCTCCTGTCGGCAGTCCGGCCGCGACCTTGCGGATCGCGCTGACCACGTCGGCGCAGTCGTCGAAGGTCAGGTTGGCGGACAGCGGGATGTCGACGGCCTGGTCGAGGAAGGCCGTCGTCCTCGGCAGTGCGCGTTTCGCGGCGACGGGGTCGGGGAAGCAGAATCGCCAGTTCCAGAAGGCGCGGACGTTGTGGTCGACGGGGTCGCCGATGTTGCGCGCGCTGATGCCTTCCGCGCACAGGGCCCGTGCGAAACGGGCGCCGGCACCCCGGCTCTGGTCGAGTACGCGGAACATGATCGATTCGCCGAGCAGCGCGTCGGGTGCGACCGGGGTGCGCGGCGCGATGCGGGCGACGCCGGCAAGACCGTCGGCGACGACGGCGTGGTTGCGCTGGTGCTGGGCGACACGTTCGTCCAGCCTGCGCATCATCGAGTTGGCGAGTGCGGCGCGGATCTCGTCCAGCCGCCAGCCGAAGATCGGGTAGTCCAGATCGCTCAGATGGCTCGGGGCCGCGTCGGGAAGGCCGAAGTGCCGGGCCATCCGCCCCTCATACGCTCCACAGTGGATTGTCGCCCTGGTGAACAGGTCCGTCGCGTCGGTGACGAGAAAGCCGCCTTCGCCGGTGTTGAGCGACTTGTCGGACTGGGTGGAGAACGCGCCCGCCGTGCCGATGGTGCCCAGCAGCCGGCCACGCAGGCGGGCGCCGAGTGCCGGCACCGCGTCTTCGATGACGGGGATGCCGAGTGGGTCGGTCAGCGCGCGTACCGCGTCGACGTCGCTCGCGTAGCCGCGCATGTGGACCACGACGACGGCGCGGACGTCGTCGGTGAGCTTGGTGGCGAGGTCGGCGATGTCGAGGTTCAGGTCCGCGTCGCACTCGACGAGAACGGGGTGGTGGCCGGCGAGCCGGATCGCCGATGGTGTCGCTGCGAAGGTGAACGCGGGACACAGCACCGTGGCGCCGGGCGGCAGGTCGAGGCCGAGCAGTGCGAGCGCTATCGCGGTGGTGCCGCTGGTGCAGCCCAGCGCGTGCCGGGTGCCGAAGTAGTCGCGCAGCGCGGTCTCGAACCGGCCGGTCTCGGTCTCGGCGAACGGCCGGTGGTCGTAGCGGAAGTAGAGCCGGCGCCGGATGGCGTCGATGCCGGCCTGCTCGTCGGCGTCGCTGATGAAGACGTCACCGCGATCGTAGGTCGGCCACGCGGCCGTCCGCACGGGGACGCCGCCGTCGATCGCGAGTGGGTCGTCGACGGTGCGAAACAGCGCGGGCAATGGATCAACCGAGGCCACGATGGGAACCGCCATCCACGAGTAGGACCGCACCGGTGACGAAACCGGCCTGTCTGCTGGCCAGGAACGTTGCCACCGCGCCGAAGTCGATGGCGTCGCCGAGCCGGCCGAGCGGGATGCCCGACGCGAGCTCGCGCTCCGAGTCCGTGTCGAGCTGGCCCGCCAGTGCGGGCGTGCGGTGGTAGCCGGGCGCGAGAACGTTCACGGTCACTCCCGACGCGCCGATCTCGGCCACGAGTGCCCTGGCGAAACCGACGAGCCCCACCCGCACCACACTGGACAGTCCGTAGCGCGGGATCGGTTGCTTGACGGTCTCCGACGTGATCATCAGCAGCCGGCCCCAGCCGGCGGCCCGCAGGTGCGGCAGCGCGGCGAGCGTGAGGCCGACGTGCGGGAGCAGGCTGGTTTCCAGCGCGTGCCGGTAGTCGGCCAACCCGAACTCCGTCACGGTCCCGGGTTTCGGCCCCGCGCCGTTCGTCACGACGACATGGAGCCCGCCGAGCTCGGCCACCGTGCTGTCGACCCACGCGGTGACGGCGGCCTCGTCGGTCACGTCGACGGCCGATGCCAGCACCCGGCCCGGCCCCGCCGCGTCCACCGCCGCCGCGGCAGTGGCCAGCCGGCCCGGATCGCGCCCGCACAGCGCCACCTCCGCGCCTTCCCCGGCGAGCGCGACCGCGACGCCCAGCCCGAGTCCGCTCGTTGCCGCGGCGACCAACGCCACCCGACCGGTCAGTCCCAGATCCATCACGACACCGACGCGGGAGCGGACATCCGGCGCGTCGCCGGTCGGCGCAGCGGGTAGCCGTAGCGGCTCAGCAGCGGCCATGCCAGCGCCGTCGTCGTCCGGCCGGCTCGTTTCGGTAGCTCCCGTTGCCACCGGTCGTCCGGGCGTACCCGGACCGGTCCCGTGGCGAGCCGGTCGGGATTGCCGGTCACCGTGTGGTTCACGCCGAGCACGGCGTGGCCGTCCGCGCTGACCGGGGGTTCGGCCGCGCGGCCGAGCAGCCGCAGGACGCGCATGATGCCACCGCGCGGGTCGTACACGAAGTCCTCGTGCCGCAGCAGGACCGAGGTCTCCGGGTGCCGTCGGCACACCAGTTCGGACGCCGCGTTGAAGCCGGTCCAGTAGCCGGTGCTGCGTGCCGGGCCCATCGCGGGTATGTAGTCCTTGGGGCG
>DATBDL010000391.1:0-22701 GCA_036269975.1 Pseudonocardiaceae bacterium
GATCAGCCGTGCACCTCCTCGTGCTCGTGCCCGGTCAGGGCGTGCGCGTCCGGCCCGGTCTCGGTGTCGGCGACCTCCGCGAGGTCGTGCTCGAACTCCCCGATCGGAGTGGACTCGATGATCTCGGACAGCGACTCCGGCGCGATCGAGCCGTCCGGCAGCAGCGCGGGCGTCGCGACCGAGTTGGCCGTCGCGAACACGCCGGGGCCGGGCAGCGGGGACGGGCGGTCGTGCTCGCCACGGAACCGGGCGACCACCAGCTCCCGCTGGGTCCGCCGGCTACCGCGTCCGGTGTAACCGAGCACCATCGCCCCGACGGCGGCCGTGATCAGCAGTGCCGACGTGAGCTCGAACGGGAAGAGAAAGTCGGTGAACAGCGAGCGGCCGATCTGGCTGACGTTGCCGCCGTTGGTGGTGTTCGGCGTGTTGAGGCCGACCGAGCTGACGCTGGTCAGCGCCCGCGCGACGATCCCGACCACGAGGCCGGCGAGGCCGACGCCGAGGATGCCGGCCCAGAGCCGTTGCCCGCGCAGCACCTCGACGACCGAGTCGGACGAGTCCCGCCCGACCATCATCAGCACGAACAGGAACAGCATCATGATCGCGCCGGTGTAGACGATGATCTGCACGAAACCGAGGAACGGCGCCTGCTGCACCATGTAGAGCACGCCGAGCGACAGCATCGTGAGCACCAGCCACAACGCGGAGTGCACCGCGTTGCGGGCGAACAGCATGCCGAGGCCACCGGCCAGCGCGAGCGGGCCGAGAATCCAGAACGTGATGGCCTCGCCGGGACCGATGGGGTCGGTGGCCGACCCGGCGGCCAGCACCAGTGCGGTGTGCAGCATCAGCGGCCAGCCTCCTCGTGACCGACCTGGCTGACCGGCGCTTTCCGGTCGAGCTCCGGACCCTTCACGTAGTAGTCCTGCTCGGTTTCGCCGAGCCGCATCGGGTGCGGCGGCTGCTCCATGCCGGGCAGCAGCGGCGCCATCAGCATTTCCTTGGTATAGATCAGGTCCTGCCGGTTGTCGTCGGCCATCTCGTAGAAGTTGGTCATGGTCAGCGACCGGGTCGGGCAGGCTTCGATGCACAGGCCGCAGCCGATGCAGCGCAGGTAGTTGATCTGGTAGTCGGCGCCGTAGCGCTCGCCGGGCGAGAAACGCGCGTCCTCGGTGTTGTCGCCGCCCTCGACGAAGATCGCGTCCGCCGGGCACGCCCACGCGCACAGCTCGCAGCCGACGCACTTCTCCAGCCCGTCCGGGTGCCGGTTGAGCTGGTGGCGCCCGTGGTAGCGGGGCGCGGCGGGGGCGCCCGCCTCCGGGTACTCCTCGGTGACCACCTTCTTGAACATCGTCGAGAAGGTGACGCCGAATCCCTTGACGGGATCAAATATCCCCATTGTCCGCCTCCTTCTCCGGTCCGCTACCAGCCGAGACGGTGGCAGCCGTTGTCAACTGCGTAGACCTGGCACGCTCCCGCACCGCGCGGCGGCGGGGCGACTGCTTGGGCACCGAGAGGTCCAGCGGCGGCACCGGGTAGCCACCGCCGGTGACCTGCACGCGGTTGTCGGCGACCCGTTTCTCCGGCACGACGAATGCGATGATCAGCGCGAGCGCGACGACGCCACCGAGAATGACCAGCACCGTCACCAGGCTGAACCCGTAGCGGGCCTTGACGTCGCGCACCACGATCACCGCGATGATCCACAGCAGACTGATCGGCACGAGGAACTTCCAGCCCAGCCGCATGAACTGGTCGTAGCGCAGCCGCGGCAGCGTGCCGCGCAGCCAGATGTAGACGAACAGGAAGATCAGGGTCTTGATCAGGAACCACACCACCGGGAGGTAGCCGGTGTTCGCGCCGCTCCAGCGCGACAGCGGCCACGGCGCCTGGTAGCCGCCGAGGAACAGCGTGGTGGCCACACAGCTCACCACGACCATGTTCACGTACTCGGCCAGGAAGAACAGGGCGAACTTCAACGACGTGTACTCGGTGTGGAAGCCGCCGACCAGCTCGGATTCGGCTTCCGGCAGGTCGAACGGTGCCCTGTTGGTCTCGCCGACCATCGAGATCATGTAGATCACGAAGCTGGGCAGCAGCAGCCAGAAGTACCAGCCGCCCTGCTGCGACGCGACGATGTCCGCCGTGGACAGTGAGTGCGCCTGGATGATCACGGCGACGATCGCCAGGCCCATCGCGATCTCGTACGAGATCACCTGGGCCGCCGAGCGCACCGCACCCAGCAACGGATACGGCGAGCCGGACGACCAGCCGGACAGCACGATGCCGTAGACGCCGAGCGACGAACAGGCCAGCACGACGAGCAGGCCGACCGGCAGGTCGGTGAGCTGCAACGCCGTCCGGTGGCCGAACATCGTCACTTCGGGGCCGAACGGGATCACCGAGAACGCCACGAACGCCGGGATCGTGGAGACGACCGGCGCGATGAAGTACACCCACTTGTCCGCGAGGACCGGGCGGATGTCCTCCTTGAACGCCAGTTTCAGGCCGTCGGCGAGCGACTGGAGCCAGCCCTTGGGGCCGACCCGGTTCGGGCCGGGACGGTGCTGCATCCGGCCGACGACCTTGCGCTCCCAGTTGATCATGAACAGCGTCATGACCACACCGAAACCGAACAGCACGACGACCTTGATCAGCACCAGCCAGGCCGGGTCGCCTGCCAGTAGCTTCGCGGTGTCCCCGTTGGTGTAGGAGACGAACGGGCCGTGCATCACGCCTCACTCCCCGCAGGTACGTCGGCACTCACGCCGACGAGATCGCCGTGGCCGACGCCGAGCGTGCGCCGCACGGTGGCCGGCCCGGAGTTCTCGGGCAGCCACACCACACCATCCGGTACGTCGGCGGCCACAGCCGGGACCGAGATCGAGCCGAGGCCGGTGTGCACGGCGACCAGTTCACCGAACCGGACGCCCAGTGCTTCGGCCGTGGCCTGACTGAGCCGGGCCACGGGTGCCTTCGCGGTCGCCGCGAGGTTCGGCTCACCGTCCTGCAGCGACCCGTTGTCCAGCAGGTGCCGCCAGGTCGCCAGGATCGCCTGGCCGGGACCGGGTTCCCTGGGTCGTGCCGGCGCAACGTCGGCCGAGGTGTCGTTACCGCGCGCCACCGCCATGCCGAGGCGGTCGAGGTCGCCGCCAGCGGCGGACACGGTCTGGGTGAACAGGTCGACGTCCATCTCGACGGCCAGCGTGTCCAGCACGCGACAGTCCGGCAGCGACCCGGCGCTCTCCAGCGTGGTGTCGAAGTGGCGCGGCCGGCCCTCCCAGTTCAGGTAGGTGCCGGCGCGTTCCACTACCGGCGCGACCGGCAGCACGACGTGCGCCCGCCTGGTCACCTCGCTGGCCCGCAGTTCGAGGCTGACGACGAAGTCCGCTGTGGACAGTGCCGTCGCGGCGAGGTTCGGATCGGGCAGGTCGTCCGGATCGACGCCGGCCACGACCAGCCCGGACAACGAGGACGACGCGGCGGCCGCCACGATCGCGGCCGTGTCCCGGCCGGGCCGTGTCGGCAGCGAACCCGGCGCGAGGCCCCAGGTCTGCTCGACCTCGGCACGGGCGGCGGCATCCGTGACCGAACGGCCACCCGGCAACAGGGTCGGCGCGGCACCGGCGACCAGTGCCCCACGTTCGCCGGCCCGACGCGGAATCCACGCCACACGGGCACCGGTCGTGGCGGCCGTTGCCCGAACGGCGGTGAAGAGGCCCGCGACACCGGCCGCGCGCTCACCGACCAGCAGCACCGAACCCGGCTCGCGCAACGCGTCCAGCACGTCGGACGGGAGATCCGCGAGTGCGGCGGCCTCGGCACCGGGGATGGTGGGCAGCAGCGTGCCCCTGGTCTTGCGGACGGCGGGGGTCGTCCACTGTCCGATGTGGAAGTAGGCGAGTTTGCCCTTACGGGCCGCCTTGCGCAGCCGCAGGAAGACGATCGGCGACTCCTCCTCCGGCTCGAAGGCCACCGACAGCACGGTCGGCGCGGCCTCCAGGTCGGCGTAGGTGACGTCGGCCACGATCCCGACGTCGGTGAGGAAGTCCAGCTCCTCAGCCGAGTGCGCGCGGGCGCGGAAGTCGATGTCGTTGGTGCGCAGGGCCATCCGCGCGAACTTCGCGTAGGCGTACGCGTCCTCGATCGCCAGCCGGCCGCCGGTGAGCACGCCGACGCCCTTGGCGTCGCGGGCCTTCGCCAGGCCGGCCGCCGCGAAGCGCAGCGCCTCGGTCCACGTGGAGTCACGCAGTTCGTTGGTCTGCTCGTCGCGCACCATCGGCCGTAGGATGCGGTCGGCCGCGGTGGCGTACGTGAACGCGAAGCGGCCCTTGTCGCAGTTCCACTCCTCGTTGACGTCCGGGTCGTTGCCGGCCAGCCGACGCGTCGTCCTGCCCCTGCGCCAGTCGGTGCGCTGGGCGCAGCCGGACGCGCAGTGCTCGCACACGCTCGGCGTGGACACCAGGTCGAACGGGCGGGACCGGAACCGGTACGCGGCCGACGTGAGCGCGCCGACCGGGCAGATCTGGATCACGTTGCCGGAGAAGTACGACGCGAACGGCTGCTTGCTGCCGGTCAGCGCGTGATCGGTGCCGTGGGTGTGTTCGACCGTGCCGGTGTGCACGTCGGCCGGGATGATCGGGCCGACCGTCGGCACACCCGGATCGACCGGCCCGACGCCGATCTGCTGCATCGCGCCGCGCTCGATCAGGTCGATGAACGGGTCGCCGGCGATCTCGGCCGCGAACCTGGTGCAGCGCTGGCAGAGCACGCAGCGCTCACGGTCCAGCAGCACCTGCGCCGAGATCGGCACCGGCTTGGCGAACGTGCGCTTCGCGTCCACGAACCGGGAGTCCGCGCGGCCGTGCTTCAACGCCTGGTTCTGCAGCGGGCACTCGCCGCCCTTGTCGCAGATCGGGCAGTCCAGCGGGTGGTTGATCAGCAGGAGTTCGATCATGCCCTGCTGCGCCTTGTCCGCCACCGCGGAGGTGTTCTGCGTGCGGACGACCATGCCGTCGCCGACCGTGACCGCGCACGCCGGCTGCGGCTTGGGCATCGGACGGCCGTTCATCTCGACCTCGACCAGGCACTGCCGGCAGGCGGCGGCCGGGTCGAGCAGCGGATGGTCGCAGAACCGGGGAATGTCGACGCCGATCCGCTCGGCGGCCCGGATGATCAGCTCGCCCTTGGGCGCGTCGATCTCGACGCCGTCCACGGTCAGGCGCACGTGGCCCTCCGGGACCGGGCGCGCCTCGGTCTTCTCTTCCGGTGCGATGGTCATCGTGCTCCCGCCAGCTCGCGCTGTGGTTGGTTCTCGGCCGCCGAATTCCGGTCGCACAACGCGAGGAACTCGTCCCTGAAGTACTTGATGCCACTCTGGATCGGCGACACCGCGCCGTCCCCGAGCGCGCAGAACGACCGGCCGAAGATGTTGTCGCAGATGTCGAGCATCGTGTCGATGTCCGCGGCCGTGCCGCGTCCGTCGACCATGCGTTCCAGGATCTTGGCCAGCCAGTAGGTGCCCTCGCGACACGGCGTGCACTTGCCGCACGACTCGTGCTCGTAGAACTGGGTCCACTTCATCACGGCCCACGGCACGGACACGGTCTCGTTGAAGATCTGCAACGCCGTCGTACCCAGGATCGAGCCGGCCGCGGCCGCACCCTCGAAGTCCAGCGGCACGTCCAGGTGCTCCGCCGTGAACAGCGGCGTCGACGAGCCACCCGGCGTCCAGAACTTCAGCGGGATGCCGTCCTTCATGCCGCCCGCGAGGTCCAGCAGCTCGCGCAGCGTGGTCCCCATCGGCGCCTCGTACTGGCCGGGCCGCTCGACGTGGCCGGACAGCGAGTAGATGATCGGGCCGGGCGACTTCTCCCGCCCCATCGTGCGGTACCAGGCCGCGCCGCCGTTGACGATGAACGGCACACTCGCGATGGTCCCGACGTTGTTCACCGTGGTCGGCGCGGCATAGAGACCGGCGGCGGCCGGGAACGGCGGCTTGAGCCGAGGCTGGCCGCGCAGGCCCTCCAGCGAGTCCAGCAGCGCGGTCTCCTCGCCGCAGATGTACGCGCCGGCACCGGCGTGCACCGTGATGTCCAGGCCGAAACCGCTGCCCAGGATGTCGGCGCCCAGGTAGCCCGCCTGGTACGCCTCGCGCACGGCCGAGCTGAGCCGGCGGATGCAGTGCAGCGCCTCGCCGCGCACGTAGATGAAGCAGTGGTGCGAGCGCATCGCGTACGACGCGATCACGCAGCCCTCGATCAGAGAGTGCGGGTCCGCCATCATCAGCGGGATGTCCTTGCACGTCCCCGGTTCGCCCTCGTCGGCGTTGATCACGAGGTAGTGCGGGCGGTCCTCGTTCTGCGGCATGAAGCTCCACTTCACGCCGGTCGGGAACCCGGCACCGCCA
The DNA here is from genome assembly GCA_036269975.1 of Pseudonocardiaceae bacterium. GTDB lineage: Bacteria > Actinomycetota > Actinomycetes > Mycobacteriales > Pseudonocardiaceae > DATEPR01. The sequence continues at coordinate 6,410 of DATBDL010000391.1, forward strand.
CGACCGCGCAGCCCGGAGTCCTTCAGCAGCGTGACGAGCTGTTCCGGCGTACCGGCCAGCGCCTTGCGCAGCGCGGTGTAGCCCTCCAACTGCTCGTAGACGCTCAGCCGCCACGACTTCGGCGACAGCCAGCGCTTGGTGACCACCGGCGTCAACGGATCGGGTGCTGCCTGTTCCGTCATGCCACCCTCACTCACTTCGCTTCCACCGCCGGCAACGGCGCGTCCTCTGGCATCGCGGGCGCCACCCAGCCGCGCTCCGCCGCCAGCGCCGCGCCCCGCACCGTCTCGGCGGCGAGGGACGGACCGTCCACATCGGAGTCGAGTCGGTCGAAGAAGCCGGCCAACTGGCGCGACACGTCCTTGAAGTCGGTCAGCGGCGCGCCCCGGCTCGGGTCCGGTTTCTCGCCCCGCCGCAGGCTGTCCACCAGCTCGGTCGCGGTGTCCACGCTCTGGTTGTCGAAGTACTCGTAGTTCACCTGGATCACCGGCGCCAGGTCGCACGCGGCCAGGCACTCGGCGTGCTCCAGCGTGACAGAGCCGGTCGTGCCGGGCTCGCCGTAGGTTTCCTCGTGCGTGGTGACGACGTGGTTCTGGCCGCCTTCACCGTGCCCGGCACCGAGATGCTCACGCAGCCTGGCGTAGATCGCGTCGCCGCCCATCATCGCGCACAGCGTGTTGGTGCAGACGCTGACCAGGTGCTCGCCGCACGGGTTGCGCTTGTACATCGTGTAGAACGTGACGACGGCGTCCACCTCGGCCGTCGTCAGCCCGAGCTGGTGCGCGCAGAACGCGATACCCGCCGTGCTGACGTGGCCCTCCTTGGACTGCACGAGGTGCAGCATCGGCAGCAGCGCCGACCGCGACCTCGGATAGCGCGCGACGATCTCCCGCGCCTCGGCCACCACATCGGGCCCGAAGACTTCACTCACCGGTCCACCCCACCCATCACGGGATCGATCGACGCCACAGACGCGATCACGTCCGCCACCATGCCGCCCTCGCACATCGCCGGCATCGACTGGAGATTCACGAAACTGGGATCCCGCACGTGCACCCGCATCGGCCTGGTGCCGCCGTCGGACACCATGTGGTAGCCGAGCTCACCGCGTGGCGACTCGATCGGCACGTACACCTGGCCCGCCGGCACCGCGAAGCCCTCGGTGACCAGCTTGAAGTGGTGGATCAGCGACTCCATCGACTGGCCCATGATCTTGGCGACGTGGCCCAGCGAGTTGCCCATGCCGTCCGCGCCGATGGTCAACTGGGCCGGCCACGCGATCTTGGCGTCCCCGACCATCACCGGCCCCGGCTCCAGCTTCTTCAGCGTCTGCTTGACGATCTTCAGCGACTGGTGGATCTCCTCCAGCCGCATCAGGTAGCGCGCGAAGCAGTCCGCGTCGGTGGACGTCGGGACCTCGAAGGTGTACTCCTCGTAGCCCAGGTACGGCTCGATCTTGCGCTGGTCCCACGGCAGGCCGGCGGACCGCAGGATCGGGCCGGTGATCCCCAGTGCCAGGCACGCGTCCACCGGCAGCACACCGACGCCGGCCATCCGGTTGCGCCAGATCGGTTGCCCGGTCAGGAGCTTGTCGTAGCCGGGCAGCCGGGAGTCCATGATCTTGAGGAACGAGCGGATCTTCTCGTCGTAGTCGTCCGGCAGGTCCTGCGCGAGACCGCCCGGCCGGATGAACGCGTGGTTCATCCGCAGACCGGTCAGGTACTCCAGCAGGTGCAGGACTTCCTCGCGCTCACGGAAGCCGTTGGTCATGCCGGTCAGCGCGCCGAGTTCCATACCCCCGGTGGCGAGCGCGACCAGGTGCGAACCGACCCGGCACAGCTCCATCAGCAGCACGCGGATCACCTGCGCGCGCCGGGGTGCCTCGATGCCGAGCAGCTTCTCGACGGCGAGGCAGTAGGCGGCCTCGTTGAACAGCGGCGCCAGATAGTCCGCGCGGGTCACGAACGTGACGCCCTGGGTCCAGGTGCGGTACTCGCAGTTCTTCTCGATGCCGGTGTGCAGGTAGCCGATCACCGAGCGGGCCTGCGTGACGCTCTCGCCCTCGAGTTCCAGCACCAGCCGCAGTACGCCGTGCGTCGACGGGTGCTGCGGGCCGAGGTTCATCACGATCCGCTCGTCGCGGGCCGCCTCCTCCAGCACCTCGTCCCAGTCGCCGCCGGTGACCGTGTAGACGCGGCCTTCGGTGGTGTCACGCGAATCCGCCTGCGGGACTTCATTCTCAACGCTCATGAGTACGCCCTCCGCTGGTCGGGCGGCGGGATCTCGGCGCCCTTGTACTCCACCGGAATCCCGCCGAGCGGGTAGTCCTTGCGCTGCGGGTGGCCGTCCCAGTCGTCCGGCATCAGGATGCGGGTCAGCGCGGGGTGCCCGTCGTAGACGATGCCGAACATGTCCCAGGTCTCCCGCTCGTGCCAGTCGGCGGTCGGGTAGACCGACACCACCGACGGCACGTGCGCGTCATCGACGTCGACCGAGACCTCCAGCCGGATGCGGCGGCGGTAGGTCATCGACGTGAGGTGGTAGACCGAGTGCAGCCGCTGCGGTACGTCGACGCCGTAGTCCACTCCGGACACCGAGCTGCAGAGTTCGAAGCGCAGCGCGGGGTCGTCACGCAACGCCTGGCACAGCGCGAGCAGGTGCTCGCGGTCGACGTACAGCGTGATCTCGCCCCGGTCGACGGTGACCTGGCCGATCGTGTCGGCGGGAATGCCGCGCTGCGCCATCGCGGCCAGCAGCGCGTCCATGAACTCGTCGAACCAACCGCCGTAGGGCCGTTCCGCACGCGGCGGGAAGTACGCCGGCAGGCGCAGGCCGCCGAAACCGGTGGTGTCACCGTGGTCGCGCACGTTGAACATGCCGCGCCGGGCGTGGCCGGCTACCGGGGCCTGGTGCTGGGCCGGCTGGAGCTGGCCGTCCTGGCCTGGGGTCAGTTCCGGCTCGGCGTTCGTCGCGCTGGACTGCGGGCCGCCCGGTTCTGGAGCGCTCTCGTTCTCTGGCAACGGGCTCACTTCTTCTTCGCGAACTTGACCGAGCTCGGGATCATCGGCGTGCGCTCACCACTCGCGATGCGTTCCGCCTTGCGCGTCGGGCCCAGCGGCTCGTCCATGATCTTGGCGTGCAGCTTGAGGATCGCGTCCATCAGCATCTCGGGGCGCGGCGGGCAACCGGGCAGGTACATGTCCACCGGCACCACGTGGTCCACACCCTGGACGACGGCGTAGTTGTTGAACATCCCGCCGGAGGACGCGCAGACGCCCATCGCCAGCACCCAGCGCGGTTCCGGCATCTGGTCGTAGATCTGGCGCAGCACGGGGGCCATCTTGTTGCTGACCCGCCCGGCGACGATCATCAGGTCGGCCTGCCGGGGCGATGCTCGGAACACCTCCATGCCGAAGCGCGCCAGGTCGTAGCGCGGGCCGCCGGTCGTCATCATCTCGATGGCACAGCACGCCAACCCGAAGGTGGCCGGCCAGAGCGACGACTTGCGGGTCCAGTTGACCAGTTTTTCCACGCTGGCAAGCAGAATGCCGTTCGGGAGTTTTTCTTCGAGACCCATGGGTGCCCCCGCTTAGTTCCAGTCCAGTCCGCCGCGGCGCCACACGTAGGCGTAGGCGAAGCCGAGCGTGACGATGAACAGGACGATCTCCACCAGCCCGAACATCCCGAGCGCGTCGGAACTGACGGCGAACGGGTAGAGGAAGACCATTTCGATGTCGAACAGGATGAACAGCATCGCGGTCAGGTAGTAGGCGACCGGCATCCGTCCCCCGCCGACGACGGGTTGGGGTGACGGTTCGATGCCGCACTCGTACGCGTCCAGCTTCGCCTTGTTGTAGCGGCGGGGTCCGATGAACGGCGCGGCCGTCACGGAGAACAGAGCGAAGGCCCCGGCCAACGCGAACAACAACACGAGGGGGAGGTAAGCCTGGAGCACCCCTGCGCCGTCCTTTCCCTCACCAACTCACTACCAGCGGCGATCAGCCGATCACCGCCGCCCGCACGATACGGGTGCGCGTCACACCGATCCGGCTTAGGCATACCTAACCCAACCGTCTATTCCGCGATCGCTTGTGAAAACATTCACAAGCGAAGGCGTGCGGCGTTGTGAACTTCTTCACAAGACGCACGGACAGTCTAGGACGTGGCTCGCACCGGTGCGCCAGGGTCCCAGTGGTTCAGTCCATGTGAGAGAGAACACTCGCCACGACGCTCAGCGGTCCCGCCGAGCCGGGCGGCGGCCAGCCCTGACGCGGCTGACCGCCAACGGCTCATCAGCAGAAATCGCTTCGCCTGTAAGTGACTCCGCCACCGTTCGGAACAACCGGCTCAGACACTCGGGACGAGGCGGGTCATCGTCGTGATGACGCGGTCGGTGAAGTCGCCGTCTCGCACGTCGTACAGGCCCGCCATCAGTTTCAGCACCTGCCGCATCAACAGCACCCTCGGCATTCCATGCCGCGTCGCGGCTCGCATGACCTTCGGGTTGCCGATCAGCCGGCTGAACACGTTGCCCAGCCGGTAGTAGCTGCCCAACTCCTGCCGTAGCCGCACCGGGTAACCGTGCAGCGCCCGCTCCCTCGACACCCCGGCCTGCCGCGCCAACGCCTGTACAGCACACTCCGAGGCGATCCGGGCCGTCTCCATGGCGAAGCCGATTCCCTCGCCGTTGAACGGGTTCACCATGCCGCCCGCGTCGCCGACCAGCAGCAACCCGTTGCGGTAGTGCGGCGTCCGGTTGAAGCCCATCGGCAGCGCGGCACCACCGATCCTGCCGATCCCGTTCTCCTCGGTCAGTCCCCACTCCGCCGGCAGGCCGGCCAGCCACGTGCGCATCAGGCCGCGATAGTCCGTCGACCGGAAGGCGCCGGACGTCGACAGAATCCCGAGTCCGACGTTCGCCGTGCCGTCGCCCATGCCGAAGATCCAGCCGTAGCCGGGCAACTGCTGCGGGTTCGCCGGGTCCGACCTGTCCCACAGTTCCAGGTGCGACTCCAGGTAGTCGTCCTTGGTGCGCGGGCTCGTGTAGTACCGCCGCACGGCCACGCCCATCGGCCGGTCGTCGCGCTTCTCGATACCGACCGACAGCGCCAGCCTCGCCGAGACGCCGTCGCACGCCAGCACCAGCGGCGCCCGGTACGTCACGGGCACCTTGTCCTGGCCGGCCGTCGCGCGGACGCCGACGACACGGCCGGTCCGGTCGTCGGTGATCGCGCTGTGAACGTTGGTGTGCTCCAGCAGCCGCGCGCCGGCGCGCTGGGCGTTGCGGGCCAGCAGCTCGTCGAAGTCCGTCCTGGTCCTGACCACGCCGTACGGCGGGAATTTCGCCAGGTCCGGCCAGTCCAGGTCGAGGTTGTGGTTCGCCGTGATCACCCGCAGACCGCGGTTGTGCAGCCAGCCGGCCTCCTCGCGGGTGTCGATGCCCAGGTCGATGAGCTGCTTGACACCGCGTGGAGTGAGGCCGTCGCCGCAGACCTTCTCGCGTGGGAACGTGCTCTTCTCCAGCAGCAGGACGTCCAGCCCGCTGCGCGCCAGGTACGTGGCCGCTGTCGATCCGGCGGGACCGGCCCCGACCACGATGACTTCGGCGTCCTCGTCCGCTCGGCGGCGACTGGGCATGCTGGTGACTCCTCGGATTTACGGTGGCGGCGCTTTCCGAGTCTAAACAGTCGGGTTGACCGCCCGGTGCAGGGCGACGATGCCCCCGGTCAGGTTGAGCCACTCGACGTCGACCCAGCCGGCCTTCGCGACGAGCTGGGCCAGCGACCGCTGGTCGGGCCACGCCCTGATCGACTCCGCCAGGTACCGGTACGCCTCCGGGTTGGACGACACGCGCCGCGCGATCGCCGGCAGCGCCCGCATCAGGTAGTTCAGGTACACGAACCGGAACGGCCGGAACACCGGCGTCGAGAACTCGCACACCACCAGCCGCCCGCCCGGCCGCACCACCCGCCGTGCCTCGCTCAGCGCGGTCACCGTGTCGCTCATGTTCCGCAGCCCGAAGGACACCGTGACCGCGTCGAACACGCCGTCCGCGAACGGCAGCCGCAGCGCGTCGGCGGCGACCTTGGGCACCGGCCGGTCACGGCCCCGGTTGAGCATGCCGAGCGAGAAGTCCGCCGCGACGCACCACGCCCCGGACTCGGCCAGCCCCACCGTGGACACCGCGGTGCCGGCGGCCAGGTCCAACACCTTGTCGCCGGCCGCCAGGTCCAGCGTTCGCCGTGTCACCGAGCGCCAGTGCCGGTCGAGGCCGAGACTGGTGACGGAGTTGGTCCGGTCGTAACGCTCGGCGACGCCGTCGAACATGGCTGCGACCTCGTGCGGGTCCTTGTCCAGGCTGGCGCGCGACATGATGCGGAGCGTACGGCGCGCCCGCCATCCGGGCAGAGGCGACAAGACGTGTCCTGGTGATCGTCGTTACGTCATCTCGCGGTCGTGTCACGGCAATCCTGGCCCACGACGCTGGGGCAGCATGACGGTCTCGTCCTCGCGGCAGTATCGACGTGTCGCGCCCGGACTCATCTCCCACGCGCTCGAAGTCGCCGGCCGGCTGGCCAACGACGCGACCGACGTGATCACCGCCACCGCGGGGCGGGGGGCGAAACCGACGGCGAAGGAGTCCCCGTTCGACTGGGTGACCGACACCGACCGCACCCTCGAACGCCACACCCGTCGCGTGCTGACCGCCGAGTTCCCAGGAATTCCGGTGGTCGGCGAGGAGTTCGGCGCCGATGTGGGGGTGGCCGAGTCCGAGTACCGCTGGGTGGTCGACCCGGTCGACGGCACCGCCAACTACGTGGCGGGCGTGCCGTGGTGTGCCTACAGCCTGGCGCTCGTCGACGCGGACGGCCCGGTCGTCGGCGTGGTCGCCGACCCGTACCGGGGGCAGATCTACGCGGCGGCCAGGGGACGCGGCGCCCGCGCCAACGGCACGCCGGTCACGCTCGCCGAGCGGACCACGGTGGCCGGCGCGATCGTGTGCACCGAGCTGACCACCGGCGCGCCGTGGCCCGGCATGCCGGAGTTCATCGCGTGCGCGGCGGCGGCACACGCCGGTGTGCGCATCCTGGGCTCGGCCGCACTGGCCGTGGTGCAGGTCGCGCTCGGGCACGCGGCGGCCGTCGTGCTGCACAGCGTGCACGAGTGGGACGTGGCCGGCGGGATCGCGCTGGCGCTGGAGTCCGGGGCGCTGGTGTCCGACCGGCACGGCGGGCCGTCGCCGATGCTGGGCAACGGGCTGCTGGTGGCGGCGCCGGGCGTCGCGGCCGAGGTGCTCGGCTGGTGGCGCGAGGCGACAGCACAGCTCTGAACCGCGGTTCTACCTGGTTTTCGGCCGGCGGCGCAGCAGCCAGACCGCCGGCCCGACCAGTGCCCAGCAGCCCAGCAGGGACGTGCCGACCGGCAGCAGCGCGAGCCGGGCGTCCCGGCCGGCCACCCGCACCAGTTCGGTGTTCGCCGTGTCGTACTCCACCCGCACACGCTCGCCGGCGGTCAGGCCGATCGGGTAGAGCAGGCCGTTGGAGGGGATGTTCACCGTGCCGTTGGGCGTGACGAATCGCACTGCCGTGCGGTTGAACGAGACGGACAACACATCCGCGACCGCGAGGCCGCGATGGGCGTCGATCTGCTGGTCGTCCCACCAGCTAGCACCGGCCACCAGCAGGCACAGCCCGCTGAACACGCAGCCGGCCACCAGCAGCGTGAGCGCGGTGACCCGGCGGGCACGACGTGGCCGCCGCGCCGTACCAGCGGATTCCGCGGGCGGGGGCGCGGTTTCGCCAGGCCCTCCCGACCCCGCAAGCACCACGTCAGCAACCATGTCAGGCCAGTCTAGGACGTCGCTCACACACCATTTCCGCGCCCGCGCTGGTTGAAACCTGGCGGCGGTGCGGTCTACCTCTCAGCGCGGTCACAGTCGATCGTTCGTACCCTCGGTACGTGACCACCGTTTCCTCGTCGTACTTCGGGCCACGGTCGGGCCGGGCAGACGGGCCGGTTCCGGCGGATCGGCCGTACGCCCACACCCGGCCGGTCGACACCACCACCGACCTGCTGGGTCTGCTGCCCAGCGGCGATGACGCGCTGACGTGGGTCCAGCACGGCGAGGGCCTGGTCGGCTGGGGCGTCGCCGCGCGCTTCGAGCCGTCCGGCGCGGACCGGTTCGCGGACGCGGCCGAGTGGTGGCGTGAGTTCGCGGCGGCGGCCGAGGTGTACGACGAGGTCGGACTGCCCGGCACCGGTCTGGTGGCCTTCGTGAGCATGGCATTCGCGGACGAACCGGGTGATTCGGTCGTCGTGGTGCCGGAGGTCGTGGTCGGTCGGCGCGGCGATGTGACGTGGGTCACCGAAATCAACGTCGGCCACGGCCCGCGGACCGCCGGCGCGATGCACCCGGTGCGCCCGGTGCGCACGCCGAGCGCGATCCGCTACGCCACCGGCCAGCTTTCCGTCACCGGCTACCGGGCCGCCGTGGCCGAGGCGGTCGGCCGCCTGCGCGACGGCGATCTCGGCAAGGTCGTCCTCGCCCACGACCTGCTGGCCACCATCCCGCCCGAGGACGGCCCGGTCGACCCGCGCTACCTGCTGCACGGCCTCGCCGACCGGTACCCGAACTGCTGGGTGTTCGCCGTCGACGGCCTCGTCGGTGCCACGCCGGAGTTGTTGTTGCGGCGGACCGGGAACACCGTGTCGGCGCGGGTGCTGGCCGGCACCGTGTGGCCGCGTGACGACATGGACACCGACGCGCTCGCCGCGACGCTGCTCGAATCGGCCAAGAACCGCGAGGAGCACCGGTACGCGGTGGAGTCGCTGGCCGCGACCCTGCGGCCCTTCTGCGCGTCGCTGACCGTGCCGGCCGAGCCGGCCGTGCTGCGACTGCGCAACGTGCTGCACCTGGCGACGGACGTCAACGGCACGCTCGCCGACGACGTGTCCCTGCTGACGCTGACCGGCGCCAGTCATCCGACGGCTGCCGTCGGCGGGACCCCCCGCGCGGCCGCCGTCGCCCTGATCACCGAACTGGAAGGCATGGACCGCGGCCGCTACGCGGGTCCGGTCGGCTGGATCGACGCCGCCGGCGACGGGGAGTTCGGCATCGCATTGCGGTGTGCCCAGGTCAGCGGGAACACGGTGCGCCTGTTCGCCGGCTGCGGCATCATGGCCGACTCCGATCCGGACAACGAGGTGGCCGAGGCGGGCGCCAAGTTCGTGCCGATGCGGGACGCGCTGGAGTCCGTCCGCGAGCCGTGACGGGTCAATAGTCAACTCGTCCCATCGCATGGATGACGCCGTTCGTAGGGCGACCGGAGCGGTGATCCACGGTTAGTGTTCGGCGAACCGGTCAACGGGGCCGTCAGCACGCGCTACCTCCGGGGGACAGCCGATCCGTGATCACGTTCCTGCTGCGCCGCCTGGTCAACTACGTGGTGCTGTGTGTCGTGGTGGTCTTCCTGACCTATCTGCTGGCGTCACTCACGTTCGACCCGATCTCGCTGCTGCTGCACCATGATCCCCCGCCGCCGCGGTCCGTGATCAACGACAAGATCCACCAGTTGCACCTCGACCAGCCCATCCCGCAGCGCTTCTTCGAGTGGTTCGGCGGCGCGATCCACGGCGACTTCGGCAACGACGTCTTCGGCGACCCGGTCAACCAGCAGGTGTGGACGAGGGCGCTGACCAGCCTGCGCCTGTTCGGCCTCGGCACGCTGATCGGCGTCGTGTTCGGCGTGCTGGTGGGCGTGGTCGGCGCGATCCGGCAGTACCGGGTGACGGACTACGTGGCAACGTTCGTGTCGTTCGTGCTGATCGCGATGCCGGTCTTCGTGCTCGGCACGCTGCTGAAATTCGCCGCGATCAAGATCAATCAGGTGACCGGGTCGGATTTCCTGGTCTTCGAGGGCGAGGTCACCCCCGGTTTCACCGGCAGTTTCGCCGCCGACCTCGGCGACCGCCTGCGCCATCTCATCCTGCCGACGCTGGCGATCGCGCTCGGTCTCGTCGCGTACTACAGCCGATATCAGCGCAACGCGATGCTGGACGTGCTGGGCAGCGATTTCCTGCGCACGGCAAGGGCGAAGGGCCTTCGCCGCCGGCAGGCCCTGTACCGCCACGGGCTGCGCACCGCGCTGATTCCGATGGCCACCCTGTTCGCGTACGGCTTCGGCACCCTGATCGTGGGCGGCCCGTTCACCGAACACATCTTCGATTGGCACGGCATGGGCGAATGGCTGATCACCGGCATCAACAGCCAGGATGCCAACCTGACCACCACGGTCACGCTGTTCGTCGCGGTATGCGTGCTGTTCTCGGGACTGCTGGCCGATCTGGCCTACGCCGCGCTCGATCCGCGAGTCAGGATCTGACCGCCATGACACTCGTCGAATCCGCCCACCCCGTCGTCACACGATCGAGGGGTCGCCTGGTCCTCCGGCGTCTTTCTCGCAACCGCCTTGCCATCCTCGGGGTTCTCGTCATTGTGATCCTCTATCTGGCCGCCTTCACCTACACCTGGTACTGGCCATGGAGCTACCAGGTGTCGGACCCGAACGCGTACCTGTCGCCGCCGACGGGCACGCATGTGTTCGGCACCGACAAGGACGGCTTCGACATGTACGCCCAGGTGATGCGGGGCCTACAGAAATCGTTGACGATCGGCCTGCTGGTGGCGGTGCTGTCGACGGGAACGGCGGCGATAGTCGGCTCGGTGGCGGGCTATTTCCGGGGCATCAGCGACAGGGCACTGATGTGGCTGGTGGACCTGTTGCTGACGTTGCCGAACTTTCTCATCATAGCGATCATCAGCCCGGCCTTTCATGGCCGGACGTGGCTGCTGTTCGTCCTGCTGCTGGCGGCCTTCAGTTGGATGATCACGGCGAGAATCGTCCGGGGAATGACGCTGTCGCTGAAGGAACAGGACTACGTGCGAGCCGCGCGCCTGATGGGCGTGCCGCCGTTGCGGGTGATCACCAGACATATCCTGCCGCAGATGTCGTCACTGCTGATAGCGGACGCGACGATCAACGTGGGCAGCGCCATCCTGACGGAAACGTCGTTGAGCTACTTCGGTTTCGGCGTGCAGCCACCGGACGTGTCACTGGGCACGCTGATCGCCGGCGGCACCACGTCGGCGGTGACGTTCCCGTGGCTGTTCTTCATCCCCGGCGGCCTACTGGTACTGACGGTACTGGCGGTGAACCTGGTGGGCGACGGCCTACGGGACGCACTGGACCCGAACTCGGCCCGCGGCCGCCGCAGGGAACAGAGAGCCTTCCGCCGCCACCTGCGGAGCGGGCGATGATCGACCGCCACAACCCGAGCCGCCGACCTCGACGGCGTGCCGAGGCGTTCCGCCGGTTCTGCGCCCGACCGGTCCCCGCGAGCGCACGATGACGACAACCACCACCACCGACACCCTCCTCTCCGTCCGGGACCTGCACGTCACCTTCCCCAGCGAGGCCGGGCCGGTGCACGCGGTGCGGGGCGTCGACTGGGACGTCCGCCCCGGCGAGGTGCTGGGCATCGTCGGCGAGTCCGGGTCGGGCAAGTCCGTGTCCTCGCTGGCCGTCATGGGACTGCTGCCGGACCGGGCACACGTGTCCGGCTCGATCCGGCTGCGCGACCGCGAGTTGATCGGCCTGTCCGACCGGGAGATGTCCCGTATTCGCGGCCGCCGGATCGCCATCGTGTTCCAGGATCCGATGTCCGCCCTCACCCCCGTCTACACGGTCGGCGACCAGGTGGCCGAGGCGGTCCGCGCGCACGATCGCCACATCGGCCGGGCCGCTGCCGGTTGTCGGGCCGTCGAACTGCTCGACCTCGTCGGCATTCCGAATCCGACCTCGGCCGCGCGGGCGTTCCCGCACGAGTTCTCCGGTGGCATGCGGCAACGCGTCGTGATCGCCATCGCCATCGCGAGCGACCCCGACCTGATCATCGCCGACGAGCCGACCACCGCCCTCGACGTCACGGTGCAGGCCCAGGTGCTGGAGGTGCTCGCCACCGCGCGCCAGGCCACCGGCGCCGGCATCGTGCTGATCACCCATGATCTCGGCGTCGTCGCCGGGTTCGCCGATCGCCTGCTGGTGATGTACGCGGGCCGTGCCGTGGAAACCGGCGATGTCGAGACCGTCTACCAACGGCCACGCATGCCCTACACACTCGGCCTGCTCGGCGCCATTCCACGGCTGGGTGACCGGCATCGGCCACTGGTGCCGATTCCCGGCCAGCCGCCGTCGCTCGTGGGACTGCCGCCCGGCTGTCCGTTCGCCCCGCGCTGTCCGGTGGTGATCGACGCCTGCCGAACCGAGGAACCGCCGCTGGTCCCGGTCGACGACCCGGCGCACGTCGACGACCCGGCGCATCGGGCCGCCTGCATCCGGGTCGCGGACCTGGCACCCACCGCGAGCACCGAGTCCACTATGGACGTCGCGGAGCGGATCTACCACAGCGACGACCCGGTCACCGCGCCGACCGCGCCACGGCATCGGCGGCGGGAGAAGGTGCTCGAGGTATCGGGGCTGGTCAGGCACTATCCGGTCACCACGGGCGTGGTCTTCCGGCGCACGGTGGGCACCGTCCAGGCCGTCGACGGCATCAGTTTCGACATCGCGGAGCACGAAACCCTCGGCCTGGTCGGCGAATCCGGCTGCGGCAAGACAACGACGCTGATGCAGATCCTGGAACTGGCCGCACCGCAGGCCGGCTCGGTGACGCTGTTCGGCCAGGACGTCGCCACCGCCGACAAGGCCACCAGACGACGGCTGCGCCGCGACATCCAGGTCGTCTTCCAGGACCCGATCGCCTCGCTCGATCCGCGAATGCCGATCAGCGACATCATCGCCGAACCGCTCCGGCTGTACGGGGCGTCCACCGAGCAGGCGCGGGCCCGCGTCGCCGAGCTCCTGCGACTGGTCGGCATGAGCCCCGAGCACGCGAACCGCTATCCGGCCGAGTTCTCCGGCGGCCAGCGGCAGCGCGTCGGCATCGCGCGGGCATTGGCGCTCGAACCGAAACTCGTGGTGTTGGACGAACCGGTGTCGGCACTCGACGTGTCGGTTCAGGCCGGCGTGTTGAACCTGCTGGCAGACCTGCGCGCCCGGCTCGACCTGTCGTACCTGTTCGTGTCGCACGACCTGTCCGTGATCCAGCACGTCGCCGACCGCGTAGCCGTGATGTACCTGGGGCGGATCGTGGAAATCGGCTCCTCGGACGACGTACTCACGCACGCGGCGCATCCGTACACCCGCGCGCTGCTGTCCGCGGTGCCGATTCCCGATCCGGTCGCGGAAAGGCAACGGGAACGCATCGTATTGGTCGGTGACCGACCCAATCCGGCCGGGCCGCCGGCCGGCTGCCGATTCCACACCCGGTGTTTCGTCTTCGCCGGCCTGGACGAACAACACCGCCGACCATGCCTGGACATCGACCCGGCGCTGACTCTCCGGCCGGGCGCCGAGCCAGGTGATCACCGGATCGCGTGCCACTATCCGCAGGTCAAGACGGGCGCATGATGATCGCCACACTATTCGGGAATTCCGTCATGTGAGAACGGTTCCGGGTATTCCGGCCACTCCATACGCTGAACTCGGACCAGCAGAACACGCCGTCCGGTATGACAGGAGGACCACACGGTGAGTCGGGGAAATCAGCGGAATGTGGCCGCGTTGCTGGGTGTCGCGCTCGCGGGGGTGGTCACGCTGGCGGCGTGCGGCTCCAGCGGCACGTCGGCGCAGAACCTGCACAACGTCCAGCAGTTGGCCGGCAAGCGGTCCGACATCAATCCGAAGGACCCGTCGACCCTGGCCGACGGCAGTTTCGTGTGGCCACTGGACGACTGGCTGCCGAACTGGAACGGCAACGAGGTCGACGGCAACGACGAGAACGACGTCCCCGTCTACAGCGCGATCGAGCCGGAACTGTTCACGATCGAGTCGGACGGCACGACGCAGCCGAACCCCGACTACCTGACATCGGCCAAGGTGACGTCGACCAGCCCGCAGACCGTGACGCTCGACTTCAACCCGAAGGCGCACTGGACCGACGGCACCCCGTTGTCCTGGCAGGACGTCAAGGCGCAGTGGCAGGCGCTCAACGGGAGCAACGCGGACTTCCAGGCCGTCACCAACCAGGGCTACGTCGACATCACGTCGGTCACCCAGGGCGCGACGCCGACCGAGGCCGTCATCACGTTCGGCCAGCCGTTCGCGGAGTGGCAGAGCCTGTTCACCAGGCTGTCCCCGCTGTACCCGAGGTCGGTGAACGCGACGCCGACGTCGTTCAACACGTCGCTCGCGGACGGCCCGCCGCTGGTCAGCGCAGGCCCGTTCAAGGTGCAGTCGTTCGACAAGAACAAGCAGACGATCGTGATGGTGCGCAACCCCGACTGGTGGGGCACGAAACCCGTGCTGTCCAAGCTGATCTTCCAGGTCGTGGCCAGGGACAACCGAGCGGACGCCATCAGCAACAACGAGATCACGTGGACACCGCTGTTCGCCAGCGCCGACCTCTACCGCCAGGCACAGCAGATGCCGAACGTGGCGATCCGCGAGGCGGTCGCGGCCAACTTCAACGACGTGTGGTTCAACGGCCGGCCCGGCGCGCTGTTCTCGGACGTGAAGCTGCGGATCGCGGTGGCGAAGGGCATCAACTCGGACGCGATCACCAAGGCGGCCATCGGCACCATCGAGCCGAACCCGGTGCCGATCGGCGACCACCTGTACACACCCGGCACCAAGTACCATCAGGACCACACGAACCTGTTGTCCTACAACACGAACGAGGCCAAGAAGGAACTGGACGCCGACGGCTGGACACTGCCGGCCGGCAAGCAGTACCGCAGCAGGAGCGGCAGGGAACTGGACGTGTCCATTCTGGACTCGACCGACGACGACCAGACCGGCCTGCAGGAAAACAGACTGCTGATCGGCCAGTTGGCGGCGATCGGAGTGAAGGCCACCGTGAACGCGGTGCCGGACGCGCAGACCAGCGAGATGACCGACAAGGGCGAGTGGGACATCCAGAGTAATGGCTGGCTGGTGTCGCCGTTCCCGGTGAGCCGCACGTCGTCGCACTACGTGCTGAACCCGAACAACATGGGCTCCAACTACGAGCAGATCGGCGACGCCCAGATCAACAACCTCTACCAGGTGGCGAACACCACGCTGGACCCGACGAAGCGCGCGGCACTGGGCAACCAGATCGACACACTGCTGTGGCAGGAAGCGGTCGACGTGCCGCTGTTCCAGTCGCCAGGCGTGGCGGTGGTGAACAAGACGGTAGCCAACTTCGGCGCATTCGGCTTCGGCGACGTCGACTACACCAAGATCGGCTTCATCAAGCAGTGACAGTCACACAGCGGTCGGGCCGGTCGTCGCCGGCCCGACCCGTGCGGCACGCAGCACTGGCCACGGCGGCGTTGATGGTGGTGTGCGCAGCGATAGCCAGCCTGTCCGCACTCACGTACGCCAGGGCGACGGAGACAGTGGCAGCCCTGACAGCCCGCACCACAGGCACGGTCACCGGAGCGGAAACCGGCGCGGCCGTAGTCGACTGGACAGCCCCCAACGGCCACCACCGATCAACGGTGCCGGTCACCGGCGCCGTCCCGGCCGCAGGCACCCACACCCAGGTCGCATACAACCCGGCCAATCCGACGCAGGCAATCATCCCAGGCGCCGCCGTACTGACCGAAGCCGACCGCTCCCGCGACGGCATCCTGTTCGCAGCCCTGGTCGCCGCACTGGCCGTATTGGCAGACACCTGGCTCCTGACCACCCGCCGGCAAGCCGCCCGACGACCGGCACGCGACCTGATAATCCGTCGCATCAGCATGCGCCGAGGACTGATGGCCAGAACGTGGCTGGAAACCGAGGACGCCCACTGGATCCCGGTCTACTTCGACCCGGCGGTGCTGACCCTGCCAGCACCGGTGCAGGTCCGAGCCCACGGCAACCGCCTGATCGCGGTCGACGTCCCCGGCGCGACGCTGTATCCGTCGGGCCCGGCCCGACGCACCGAACCACCGGGCCGCCGCACCGACAGCCCAACCCAGCCGGACGCGTACACAGCCGCCCGAGCCACCACCGCGGCCCGATGGCGCCACCAGCTACGCGTGGACGCGGCCCTGTTGGTCCCGGCACCGCTGGTCGGCGCGCTGTGGACGTACCTGGACGACGGCGGCCTGACCGGTTGGCTGGGCGCCACAGCGGTGACAGCCGCGGTGGCCTTGTGGTGGGCGGCAGTGCGAGGCTCCGACCCGTCCTAGGCCGCGAAGC